>DASWKZ010000198.1:0-11920 GCA_036396355.1 Alphaproteobacteria bacterium | reverse complement strand
GCTACAAGGAGAGCGGCATGGGCAAGGAGGGCGACCTCTCGGACCTCCTGAGCTACACCCAGGAGAAGTGCATCCAGGCGATCCTGCCCAACTAGGCCGGGCGGTCAAGGGCGACGGGGCGCGCGGGAGACCCGCGCGCCCCTTCTCCTGGGCGCCCTGCGGCCGTTGAATGGCATGGGCGCCGGCGCTGGCGCGGAGAGGAGCAGGCCATCTTGCGCATCGCCACCTTCAATGTCGAAAGCCTCGACGACGGGCCGGACGTGGCGCCGCCGCTCGGCGAGCGCATCCCCGTGCTCGCCCCCCAGCTCGAGCGCCTCGATGCCGATCTCCTGTGCCTCCAGGAGGTCAACGGGCAGAAACCCGCCGGCGTCGCCAAGCGCCGGCTCGCCGCCCTGGAGACGCTGCTGGCGGCGACCGCGCTCAGGCGCTACCACCTCGCCGTCAGCCAGACCCGGGCCGGCACCGGCGTCATGGACCGCCACAACCTGGTGACGCTGTCGCGACTCCCCGTCGCCGCCAGCGAGCAGCTGTGGCACGACCTGGTGCCGGAGCCCCGGCACCGCTACGTCACCGCCGATCCCCCCGCCACCGGCGAGACCGCGCTGGCCTGGGACCGGCCGGTGCTCTACACCCGCGTCCGGGTGCCGGGCGGCAGGGTGCTGCATCTGTTCAACGTCCATTTCCGGGCGCCGCTGGCCTGCCCGGTGCCGGGCCGCAAGGCGGACGCCGCCTCCTGGAACAGCATCGCCGGCTGGGCCGAGGGCTATTACCTGTCGGAGATCAAGCGCGCCGGCCAGGCCTTCGAGCTGCGCTGCGCGCTGGATCAGGTGTTCGCCGAGGAGGAGGGCGCGCTGGTCTGCGTCGCCGGCGACTTCAATGCCGAGGAGCACCACACCCCGGTCGAGATCCTGCGCGGCGAGGAGGACAACACCGGCAACGGCCGCCTCGCCGCCGGCGTCATGGTGCCGGTGGAGCATTCCCTGCCCGAGAGCCGGCGCTTCACGGTGATCCACCAGGGACGCCGGCAGATGCTCGACCACATCCTCGCCTCGCGGTCGCTGCTCGGCCGCTATCGCGGCTCGGAGATCCACAACGAGGCGCTGACCGACGAGGTGACGGGCCATGGCGCCGTCGCCGCCTCGCCGGTCTCCACCCACGCGCCGGTGGTGGCGGTGTTCGACCTCTGAGGCGGATCAGAACTCGCGGCCGATGGCGCGGTCCAGCGAGAACCGCCCGCCGCCGCGGACGGCGATGGCGGCCAGCACCACCAGCCACATCGCGGGGTATTCCCAGCCGCCCTGGCCCCAGAAGAATCCGCGGTCGAGATGCCGCGTGAGGGCGACCGCCATCAGCACGGCGGCGGCGAAGGCGGCGGGCCGGGTCAGCAGGCCGAGGGCGATGAGGAGCCCGCCGAAGAACTCGGTCCCCGCCACCAGGAAGCCCCACAGCCAGCCCGGCTCGAACCCCGTCCGCCCGAAGCCCTCCATGGTCGCGGCCAGGCCGCGCCCGCCGAAGGCGCCGAACATCTTCTGGGCGCCGTGGGGCACCAGGCAGGCGCCGGCGGCGATACGGATGGCGGGCCATGCGAACGGCTCGAAGGGCCGGTAGAGACGGGCCAGCGCCGGGCAGATGGTGCCGGGCCGGCCCGGCGCGGCCGGGGGCGTCATGTCGGTGGGCATGGCAGTCTCCTTGGCGTGGCGGATTGTTCGTGGCCCCTGTCGGAACCGCTGGCAGGGCAACCTGCCGGCTAGCTTCCCTCGCGGCGCCAGGCGGCGATCAGCACGCCGAGGGCGATGGCCAGCGCCAGCAGCGCCGGCACCAGCGAGATCTCGTTGACCCCGCGCACGATGTAGTCGCCATTGGCCCGGAGGCCGATCCAGCCGGGCCCGCTCAGGGCGCGGTCCGGCCGCGGCCGGCGCAGGTCGGGCAGGTCGTCGGCGGCCCAGACGAGGCCCCCGCCGGTGGCCTTGGCCAGCGGCGCGAGGCGGGCCTCGGTGGTGGTGACGTCGGCGAACTCCAGGGGATTGAGGGTGCCGGCGGCGGCGAACACGGTGCGGTCCTTGTCCTCGTCGGTGATGCGGTAGAGCCCGGGCTCGGCGATGGTCATGGCGCCGACGGCGCGGCCGTCGCCCCGGTCGGAAAGCGCGAGGCTGCGCGCCTCCCCCGAGGGCGTGCGCACGGTCACCGGGCGCTCGTCCTTCTCCAGGCTGCGCCGGGTGACGGTGAGGCGCGTGCCCTGGATCTCGGCGCGCAGGTCGTCCTCCTCGAGGTCGGGCTCCTTCATCAGCCAGTGGGAGGTGCGGCGCAGCAGCTCCGCCTGCGGCCCGCCGCCCTCGAACCCGCGCGCCCACAGCCAGATATGGTCGGTCAGCAGCTGGGCGATGCGGCCCTTGCCGACGCGGTCCAGCGCCAGCACCGGCTTGCCGTCCGGCCCGGCCATGACCACCACGCCGCGCCGCGGCTCGGCCTCCACCAGCCGGAACCAGCGGCCCCATTGGGGGCCGGGCCTGCCCTCGGCGGCGTCGGCGCCCGGCAGGCGGGAGGTCACGGGATGACGCCGGCCCACCTCGGTCACCTCGGCGCGGAAGCCGCGCTCGACCACCTGCCCGGTGGGGGCGAGCGGCAGGATCTCGCGCAGGGGCGTGCGGAACAGGCCCAGCGGCGTGGCCAGCGCCGGGCCGCCGGCCTCGAGGATGGCGCCGCCGTCCTGGACGTATTTGACGATGTTGTCGAGGTAGTTGACGGGCAGCACCCCGCGCCGGTGGTAGCGGTCGAAGATGATGAGGTGGAACTCGCTCAGCTTCTCCTCGAACAGCTCGCGGGTCGGGAAGGCGATCAGCGACAGCTCGTTGACCGGGGTGCCGTCCTGCTTCTCCGGCGGGCGCAGGATGGTGAAGTGCACGAGGTCCACCGAGGGGTCGGCCTTCAGGAGGTTGCGCCACACCCGCTCGCCGGCATGGGGCAGGCCCGAGACCAGCAGCACCCGCAGCCGGTCCCGCACCCCGTTGACCACCACGGCGGCGCGATTGTTGGCCAGCGTCAGCTCGCCCTCGGCGGGCTCGACCTCGATCTCGAACACGTTGGGCCCGCCGTGGCCGACCGTGACCTCGACCGGATGGCCGATACCGGTGGCGAGGTCCATGACCCGCTTCTCGCCGCCGTCCCGGGCGATGGAGACCCGCGCCCGCCCGCTGCCGCCGCCGGACTCCTCGACGCGCAGGGTGATCACCGCGGATTCGTTGACGATGCCGTAGGTGGCGGCCTGCTCGACCACCAGCCGGCGGTCGCGCATGTTGCGGGTCCCGGTGAGGATGCCGTGCAGCGGCCCGGGCAGCGCCAGCTCCTCGGCCCGCGCCGGCGCGTCGTGGACCTGCCCGTCGGTGATCATCACCGCGCCGGCGAAGCGCTGGGGCGGGATGTCCCCCATCATGCGCGAAAGCGGCTCGAACAGGCGGGTGCCGCGGTCGCGCGGCACCCCGGCCTCGGCCGAGGCCGCACCGGCCTCCCGCGGCTTGCCCGCGCGCACCACCCGCAGTTCCAGGTCGGGAAGCTTTTCGATGGCCTCGGTGAGGTGGGCGAGCGCGGCCCCGGTTTGCTCCGGGCGCGGGTCGATGCCCTGGCTCGGGCTCTCGTCCACCACCACCACGGCGATGTCCTTGAGCGGCTCGCGCAGCTCCTCCTTGAGGGACGGGTTGGCGAGCAGCGCCAGCAGGACCAGCACGGCGAGGACGCGGAGCCCGGTTCCCCGCGCCCCGCGCCAGGCGGCGAACGCGGCGAGCAGCGCCGCCGCTCCGGCAAAGGCGGCGATCGCCCACCACGGCACCAGCGGCGCGAACACCACGGTGGCGATATCGGCGCTCACTGGCCCAGCCTCTCGAGGATCGCCGGCACGTGGACCTGGTCCGACTTGTAGTTGCCGGTGAGCGCGTACATCACGATGTTGACGCCGAAGCGGTGGGCCATCTCGCGCTGGCGCGCCCCGCCCGGCACCACCGGATAGAGCGGCTGGCCGGCCTCGTCCACGGCCCAGGCGGCGGCGAAGTCGTTGGCGCCGATCACCACCGAGGAGACGCCGTCGTTGGCGTAGCCGGTGAGCCTCTCCACCCACAGGGTGCCGCCGGTCCAGCGGCCCGGGAACTCGCTCAGCAGGTAGAACGCCTTGGTCAGGATGTGGTCCTTGGGCACCGGGATCAGCGCGGGGACGCGGAAGCCGCGCAGGATGTCGCGCAGCCGCGCGGCGCCGGGACCGGCGGCACCCGGCCCGCCGGGGTCGGCCAACCCGCCCAGCGCCTGGTCGCGGGTGTCGAACAGGATCATGCCGCCGGTGCGCAGGTACTGGGCCAGGCGGTCGCGGGCCGCCCGGCTGGGCAGCGGCTGGCTTTCGGAGACCGGCCAGTAGAGGAACGGGAAGAGGCTCAGCTCGTCGCGCTCGATGTCGACGGCGAGCGGCGCCTTGGGCTCGACCGAGGTGCGGCTGCGCAGCGTCAGCGACAGGCCCTCGAGGCCGGCGCGGCTCACGGAGTCGAGGCGCGGGTCGCCGGTGACCACATAGGCCAGCCGGGTGTCGAAGGTGGCCTCCATGGCGCGGCGCTCGTCGACGGCGAGGGGCCCGTCCTGGGCCCGCGCCGCCGGGGCGGCGAGGGCGGCCGATGCGGCGAGTCCCAGGGCCAGCACCATCGCCGCCGCCGCGCCGCCCGGGCGTTCCGCCGGAAGGTCGCCGGCGGCGCCGCGGAACGGCCAGACGGCCGGCGCCAGCCCGCGCAGCACCAGGCCGATCCACATGTCGAGGATCAGCAGGGCCAGCGCCAGCGCCAGCGCCCACGGCTTGAAGTCGACTTCCTCGGGCGCCGCCAGCCGCAGCTCCTCGACGCTTGCGGGCAGGGGCGCGAGGGGTGCGAGCGCCGTCATGCCGTCGGTGAGGTTGAGGGCGAAGCGCGCCGTATCGGTGCCATAGAAGCCCGGCGGGTTGGTCGGGCCAAGCCGGACCGGGGGCGCCTTGTCGCCGGCGGGGGGCGCCGCCGCCGGCTCGGTGGTCAGGGGCTGGGCGGCGGCCGGCGGATCGGTGAGGCGGCCGAAGCCGTCGAGCGTCGTCAGCGGTGGCAGCGACCGGGCCTGGGCCCCGGCGACGCCCTGACTCAAATTGACGATGCGGCGCAGCATCTCCACGAACAGGCCCGACAGCGGCAGGTTGGACCAGTCGGTGTTGGCGGTGGTGTGGACCAGGATCACGCGGCCGCGGCCCCGCGCCTCGGCGGTCACCAGCGGCGTGCCGTCGGCGAGCCGCGCCCAGCTGCGGCCCGGCAGGTCGAGGGAGGGCTGGGCCAGCACCTGGCGCGAAACCACCACGTCCTCCGGCACCGGCAGCCCGGCGAAGGGGGAGGCCTCCTCGAACGGCGCGAGGCGGGCCGGCTGCGCCCACGACATGGCGCCGCCCAGGGTGCGGTCGCCGCGGCGCAGCCGCACCGGGGCGAGGTCGTCGGGGTTCTCGGCGAGGCGCGGCCCCGCGAAGCGCAGCACGGTGCCGCCGCGCTCCATCCACGCCGTCACCTGGGTCATGTCCTGCTCCCCGAGCGCGGCGGCGTCGGGCAGCACCAGCACCGCCAGGGCCCGCGACAGCAGCTGGCCCACGGGCCCCTTGCGGACCTCGGCATAGGGACCGAGCGCGCGTTCCAGATAGTAGATCTCGGAAAGCAGCGGCTGGACCTGGCCGCGGTCGGCGGAGGCGGCGATGCCCACCGGGCGGCGGCGCCAGCGCTCGTCCATCAGCACCACGGCGCCGGCGCTGGCGACGGTTTCGACCTCCAGGCGCGCCAGCCGGTTGCGCAGCTCGGGCGGCACGGCGAGCGCGGTCTCGGCGGAGGTCGCGCCCTCCGCGAAGGCGACGCGCTCGCGCAGGAGGACGCGGCCGCGCTCGTCGAGCCCGCGCAGCCAGTGGGCGTCGGCCCCGCCGCCCTCGGCGCGCATCAGCCGCGCCGCGAGGCGGGTGTCGCCGGTCCCGGGCGGGGCCAGGGCGACGGCGGCCCCGCCGGGCGCGTCGCGCATGACCGTGACGGCACCGCGCTCCTCGAGGGCGGCGGCGAAATCCGAGGACGCCCCCTCCTCCAGGCCGTCGGTGAGCCAGACGATGTTGGCGGGCTCGTCGAACGCCGCCGCCTTCAGGGCCTCGAGCGCCTTGGCGCGGGCGGTCGGCCACGGCTTGGGCTCCAGGGCCTGGACCAGGCCGCGGGCGGCGGCGGCGGTCAGGAGGTCGCTCGCCGCGAGGGGGCCGCCCTCGGCGGGCTCGGCGGTGGTCAGCACCATCACCGGGCGGCCGGCGCGCTCGGCCCGGTCGATCAGCGTCGTCATGGCACGCTGGCGAGCGGTCCAGCCGCGGGCCGCGGCCCAGCCGTCGTCCACCACCAGCAGCAGCGGCCCCGGGGCCGCGAACTGGGCCCCGGGATTGAGCAGGGGATGGGCGAGGCCGAGGATCACCAGGGTGGCGATGGCCATGCGCAGGAGGATCAGCCACAGCGGCGTGCGCGCCGGGGTCTGCTCGTCCTTGCGCAGGCCGAACAGCAGCCGGATGGCGGGGAAGCGCAGGAACCGGGGCGCCGGCGGCGTCACCCGCAGCAGCCACCACAGCACCGGCAGGCCAATGAGCGCCACCAGCGCCCAGGGCGCCGCGAAGGCAAGGGGCCCGAGGCTCAGCACGGGACGCCCCTGTCGATGACGGCGGGCCGGCGCATCGGGGCCCCGCTCACCGCCGCGCCGGCTGCACCGCCATCGCCCCGTAGAGCGAGAGCAGCGCCTCCTGGGCGGGGCGGTCGGTGTGGTGGAGCGTGAACGACCAGCCGTGACGGTGGGCGAGGGCGATCAGCGCCTCGCGCCGGGCGGCCAGGCGGTCGTGGTACTCGCCGCGCACGGTCTCGGTGCGGTTGATCAGGGTCTGCCCCTCGGCCTCCATGCCCTCGAAGCGGATGCGCCCGGCGAACGGCAGGGTCTCCTCGGCGGGGTCGAGGATCTGCACCAGGTGGCCGGTGACGCCTCGGGCGGAATAGGTGGCGACGGCGGTGGTGATCTCCTCCATCGGGCCGAGGAAGTCCGAGAACAGGACGATATGGGCATAGCGCGGCAGCGGCTCGGACGGCGGCACGTTGGACTCCCGGGTGCCGGCGCGGGCGAGGGCCTCGGCGATGCGCACGAGCACCGCGCGCCCCGCCGCCGGGGCCCGCCCCTCGCCGCACAGCGCCACGTGCTCGCCGGCCCGCATCAGCATCACCGCGAGGGCGAGGCACAGCAGCCGCGCGCGCTCGTCCTTGGGCACGATGCGGCGGTGGGAGGCATAGGCCATGGACGGCGAATCGTCGCACCACAGCCACACCGACTGGGCGGCCACCCACTCGTGCTCGCGGACGAACACGCTGGCCGACTTCGCGGTCTGGCGCCAGTCGATGCGGTGGGCGGGATCGCCCGGCTGGTAGTGGCGGAACTGCCAGAAGGTCTCCCCCGGGCCGGTGCGCCGGCGCCCGTGGACGCCCTGCATCACCGTCGCCGCGATACGCTGGGCGGCGACCAGCAGCGGCGGCAGGATCGCGCTGACCTCCTCGGCCCGCCGCAGACGGACGAGGGAGGACTCCAACCGTGACGCGGGCCTCGCCTCCGTCATCGGGGCGCGCCCGTCAGGCGATGGGCTCGACAAGGCGGTTGATCACCTGGTCCATGGTGACGCCGTCGGCCCGCGCGGCGAAGGTGAGGGCCATGCGGTGGCGCAGCACCGGATGGGCCAGCGCCACCACGTCGTCCACCGAGGGCGCCAGGCGCCCCTCGAGGACGGCCCGCGCCCGGCAGGCCAGCATCAGCGCCTGGCTGGCGCGCGGGCCGGGGCCCCAGGCGACGATCGCATCGATGTCGGCGTCGCCCTCGCCGGGCCGGCCGCTGCGGACCAGGGTGAGGATGGCCTCGACCACCGATTGGCCGACCGGGACACGGCGCACCAGCCGCTGCGCCGTGATCAGCTCCATGGCGTCGAGCACCGCCCGCGGCTCCGCCTCGATGGCGCCGGTGGTGGCGATCAGCATGGTGTGCTCGGCCTCCTTCTCGGGGTAGAGCACGTCGACCTGCAAAAGGAAGCGGTCGAGCTGGGCCTCGGGCAGGGGATAGGTGCCTTCCTGCTCCAAGGGGTTCTGGGTGGCGAGCACGTGGAACGGCCGCGGCAGGTCGTGGGACGTCCCCGCCACCGACACCGAGCGCTCCTGCATGGCCTGGAGCAGCGCCGACTGGGTGCGCGGGCTGGCGCGGTTGATCTCGTCGGCCATCAGCAGCTGGCAGAACACGGGCCCGCGGATGAAGCGGAAGCTGCGGGTCCCGCTCTCGGATTCCTCGAGCACCTCGGAGCCGAGGATGTCCGCCGGCATCAGGTCGGGGGTGAACTGGATGCGCTTGTCCTCGAGCCCGAGCACGGTGCCGAGGGTCTGCACCAGGCGGGTCTTGGCGAGGCCCGGCACGCCGATGAGGAGCGCGTGGCCCCCGGCCAGCAGCGTGATCAGGGTCTCGTCGATCACCTGCTTCTGGCCGAAGATGATCTCGCCGATGGCGGCGCGGACCTCCTGGAGACGGGCGCCCAGCGCCTCGATCTCGGTGGCGAGCCGGGACGCGTCCTCTCCGGGGAGGACGGATTGGGATGGGGGTTCGGTTACGGTCACGTCAGGGCCCTTTATTCGACTGCTACGAACGGCTTCCCCTGTGCCCCGGCGCGGCCCGTGCCGGACGAACGCTTTACAAACTAGGGCACAACAAAACGCCTCTTGCAGTATAGGATGAAGTGGCGCCGTTTTGATACTGGTGAAATGAGCTCAAATTATGACGAACGCGCTGGAAACCCGCGTCGACGGCCGCTTTCGCATCGCCGCCGACGGCACCTGGTTCCACGACGGCGCCCCGATCGGGCGCCCGGCCCTGGTGCGCCTGTTCGCGCGGGTCCTCCGGCGCGAGCCCGACGGCGGCTACTGGCTGGTGACGCCGGCGGAGCGGGTGCCCGTGATGGTGGAGGACGCGCCCTTCGTCGCGGTGGAGTTGCGCGCCGCGGGCGCCGGCCGGGACCAGATCCTCGATTTCCGCACCAATGTCGACGACCGGGTGCGGCTGGATGCCGGCCATCCCCTGCGCATCGCCGCCGGCGACAGGGGGCCCCGACCCTACGTCGCGCTCGATGGCGGCATGGAGGCGCTGATCGCGCGCAGCGTCTATTACGACCTCGCCGGGCGTGCCGTCGCGGACGCGGATGGCGCCGTTGGGGTGTGGAGCGCCGGGTGCTTCTTTCCCTTGGCGCCGGCCGGCGGGGAGGATCGCCGGTGACGGCGCTGAGCGCCGAGGCCGCGGCCCGGCGGCTGGCGCCGCTGTTGCTGGCGCCGGACGAGGCCGCCGCCGCCACCGCCTTCCGCTACGGCTTCGGCGCCGACGAGCGGCTGCTGGCGGTGGATAAGGACGGCGCCGCGTTCCGGCCGGCGGCGGTGCTGGTGGCGCTGATCGCCCGCGACGGCGAGGCCACGGTGCTGCTCACCCGCCGCGCGTCCCATCTGCCCGACCATGGCGGCCAGATCAGCTTCCCCGGCGGGCGCATCGAGGCGGGCGACGCCGACGCGGTGGCGGCGGCGCTGCGCGAGGCCGAGGAGGAGGTGGGTCTGGCCCCGGCCGCGGTCCGGGTCCTCGGCGCGCTCCATCCGCGCGGCACCAATTCCTATTACCGGGTGACGCCCATCGTCGCCGTGGCCGCCCCGTTCGCGCCGGTCCTCCAGGCCGAGGAGGTGGCCGAGGCGTTCGAGGTGCCGCTCTCCTTCGTGCTGGACCCCGCCAACCACGTGCTGCTCGATCGCGGCCCCGACGGCCGGCCCCGGCAGATGTACGCGCTCCCCTTCGGCGAGCGCTACATCTTCGGGTTCACCGCGCGCATCCTGATCCAGCTGGCCGAGCTGTGGCACGCGGGCGCGCCCGCCGAGGCGGGCCCGGGGCTCGGACGGGGGCCGTAGGTCATGTTCAGGCTGTTCTTCACCTACATCCTGCCGCTGATCGCGCCCACCCTCCTCTACCTCCTGTGGAACTGGATCCAGCTGCGCCGCGCGGCGGCGGGCAAGCGGCCCGAGCCGCCCCCCGACCTCGCGAACATGCCGTGGCTGGTGCTGGCGGGGGCGGGCATCTCGCTCATGGTGGTGTCCATGCTGGCGTTCGCGGTCACCGGCGACGGCGGCAAGCCCGGCGCGGGCTACGTGCCCCCCCGCTACGAGGGCGGCGAGATCCGGCCCGCCGAGACCCGGTAGCGGGGGCTCGTGCCCGCGCCCCGCACCATCGCGCCGCAGCCGTGGATGACGGCGCCGGCGACGCGCAAGGTGATGGCCGCGCTCGCCGCCGACGGCGCCGAGGCGCGCTTCGTCGGTGGCTGCGTGCGCGACGCCCTGCTGGGGGTGCCGGTCAAGGACATCGACATCGCCACCCACGAGACGCCCGAGCGCGTGATCGCCCTGCTCGAGCGCGCCGGCATCAAGGCGGTGCCCACGGGGATCGCCCACGGCACCGTCACGGCGGTGGTGGGCGAGGAGCATTTCGAGATCACCACGCTGCGCCGCGACGTGCGCCCGCGCGGGCGCCATGCCGACGTCGCCTTCACCGACGACTGGGCGGAGGACGCGGCGCGGCGGGACTTCACCATCAACGCGCTCTCGCTCGCCGGGGACGGCACCGTGTTCGACCCGTTCGGCGGGCTCGACGACCTCGCCCGCGGCCGGGTGCGCTTCGTCGGCGACGCCGAGACCCGCATCCGCGAGGACGTGCTCCGGCTCCTGCGCTATTTCCGTTTCTTCGCCTGGTACGACCGGCCGCCGCCCGACGCCGAGGCGCTGGCCGCCGCCCGCAAGCTGGCGCCGCTGCTGCCGAGCCTCTCGGCGGAGCGGGTGTGGGCCGAGCTGCGCCGCATCCTCGCCGCCCCCGATCCCGCCGCCGTGCTCACGCTGATGGCCGGGGAGGGGGTGCTCGCCCACGTCCTGCCCGAGGCCCGGCGCTTCGACGTCCTGGCGGCGCTGGCGACGGTGGAGGCGGCCGAGGGCCTGGGGGGAGCCGGGGCCGATCCCGTCCGCCGCCTCGCCGCCGTCATCGCGCCGGACCCCGAGGCGGCGGCGGGGATCGCGGCGCGGCTGCGCCTGTCGCGCGCCGACGGCGGGCGGCTGGCGGCGCTGGCGCGGGAGGGCGCGGCCATCGCGCCGGACTGCACCGGGCCCGAGGCGCGACGCGCCGTCTACCGTTTCGGCCAGGCGCTCTACCGGGATCTCGTGCTGCTGTCCTGGGCCGCGGAGAAGGCCGAGGGCGGCGGGCGGCAGGCGGATGCGGCCTACGCCGCGCTCCTCGAGGTGGGCGTCTCGTTCCGCCCGCCGGCGCTCCCGGTCAAGGGCAAGGACGCGCTCGCCCTCGGCCTCGCCCCGGGCCCGGCGGTGGGCAAGGCGCTGGCCGAGGTCGAGGCGTGGTGGATGGCGGAGGACTTCCGTCCCGACCGCGCGGCGTGCCTGGCCCGGCTCCGCGAGGAGGTAGAAGGGGGCTGAGGCGGACGCGCCGCTCCGCCGCCCCTTGCTAAGGCCACGTGGCGACGGGGGGCAGCGACATGAGGATGGCCTCGGCGTTGCCCCCGGTCCGGAGCCCGAACCGGGTGCCGCGGTCATAGAGCAGATTGAACTCGGCGTAGCGCCCGCGGCGGACGAGCTGCCGGCGGCGCTCCTCCTCGCTCCACGGGGCGTCCATGCGGCGCCGGACGATGGCCGGGTAGGCGGCGAGGAAGGCCTCGCCCACGGCCCGGGTGAAGGCGAGGTCGGCGTCGGCGTCGCCGCTGTCGAGATAATCGAAGAAGATGCCGCCGAGCCCGCGCGCCTCGCCGCGATGGGGGAGGAGGAAGTATTCGTCG
>DASWKZ010000197.1:0-1599 GCA_036396355.1 Alphaproteobacteria bacterium | reverse complement strand
TAACAACACCGATGGATCGCGGGGCTCGCCCCACTCGACGACGTGGAACCTCACTCCACCGACTCGAAGCATGAATTCCCGCCCCGGTTCATCCACCGCGCCGCCAAGCGTACGCTTCAGTCGGCCCTAATCGCAGTCGAGCTCATTGATCTCGAGCACCTGCGTGAACCGGACCCGGTTCTTTGGACACGTTCTTGACCTTGTCGATCATGCCGCAGCTCCAACGGCGGCCGCCAGGTAGGCCTCTCGCGGCGTCCGGTGACGGTGGCGCTCGATGAGCCACTCAGTGTTGTAGAGCTCGACGAAGGCCCGCACGGCCTCGGCGAGCTCGTCGACATCGCGCCACGCCCTGGACCAGACGCACTGCTCCTTCAGGGTTCGGATGAACCGCTCGGCGCAGCCGTTGCACGGCGGCTCGCCGACATAGGCCGGGGAGTCGCAGATCCCGAGCCAGGCGAGCGAACCGGTGAAGTGCGAGCTCGTGTACTGCGGTCCCCAGTCATGCCGACAGGAGATCCCGCGTGCGACATCGGGGGCGAGCTGCCCGAAGCGATCCCGCACCGCGTCGTAGATCGGCTCGAGCGCGGCGAAGCGGTCACCGCGGCGCGCCACGGAGGCCCAGGCCTCGGCGGTGTAGTGGTCCACCGCCACGAAAGCCCAGACCCACCCGTCTCGGGCCGTGTAGGCCATGGTCGCATCCGTGCCCCACAGCACGTTCGGAGCCTCCGGGATGATCGTGCCGTCGTGAGACCGTGGCCGCCGACGTCCCCTGGCTCTCTGCGGCGCAAGCAGGCCTGCCTGCCGCATGAGGCGCAGCACGCGCTTGCGACCCACCCTGATGCCGTCCTCGCGCCACAGCCTCGCCGTCACCTTGCGGTGGCCCTCGCCCGAGAACGGCGAACGGCGGATCGCCTCGCGGATCTTCACCAGGAGCCCATCGTCGGGGATCGCGGTGCGTAGACCACGCTTGGCCGAGCCCTCGTCGCCGGGGCGCCTGCGCGCATAGACGGTGGACCGTGGGGCTCGAAGGATCCGGCAACAGCCGGCCAGCGGGACGCCGCTCTCGCGGCTCACCTCGGCCGCCTCCTGGGCGGGATCTGCAGCCCCCTTTTTCGGCCCGCCGCCTGCCAGACCTCGAGCTCCATGGTGAGCTTGCCGATCTGGCGCTCGGCCTCCCGGAGCTTGCGGTCGGCGGGCTCGGTGGGCCGAGCCTTCAGCGCCTCGGCCCCGCCGGCCATGAACTCGTCGCGCCAGGCGGCGAGGCGGTGGGCTTCAACCCTGAGCTCTCGGGCGACGGTGTCGAGGTCCTCACCGCGGAGCAGCCGCATCACGGCGTCCGTCTTGCGGCGGACCGACCACCTCAACTCCTGACCTGAGTGCTTCTTCTCCGCCACCACCGCCATCTTGGACCACCTCCCGCGCCATCATCCAGGCGCTTGTTGGGTGTCCAAAGGAACCGGGTGCGGTGGACCTCTTGCTCGGGCGGACCCCTTCGCGCACGCCCGATCCCGGCTCAGCCGGCAGTCGACCGAAGGACCTCCGCGGGAGCGTCCGCGCCAGGAGACGGGCCCGCTCGGTAGAGAGCGCCGCCGGGAAGGA
>DASWKZ010000196.1:0-5090 GCA_036396355.1 Alphaproteobacteria bacterium | reverse complement strand
GGGTAGGCGGCGAGGAAGGCCTCGCCCACGGCCCGGGTGAAGGCGAGGTCGGCGTCGGCGTCGCCGCTGTCGAGATAATCGAAGAAGATGCCGCCGAGCCCGCGCGCCTCGCCGCGATGGGGGAGGAGGAAGTATTCGTCGCACCATTTCCTGAAGCGCGGGTAGTAGCCGGGATCGAAGCGGTCGCACGCCCCCCTGAGCGCGGCGTGGAAGGTCGCGGCGTCCTCCTCGGCGTCCGCGGTGTCCGGGAACATGGGGGTGATGTCGGCGCCGCCGCCGAACCACGCCTTCGCCGTCACGATGTGCCGCGTGTTCATGTGCACCGCCGGCACCAGCGGCGAGCGCAGATGCGCCACCAGCGAGACCCCCGAGGCCCAGAACCGGCCGTCGCCCTCGGCGCCGGGGATCTCCTTCGCGAATTCGGGCGAGAAGCGGCCGTGGACGGTGGAGACGTTGACGCCCACCTTCTCGAACACGCGCCCGCGCATCACCGCCATGACCCCGCCGCCGCCGCCGTCCTCGCCCGCCTCGGCGGCGCGGGTCCAGGGGGTGCGCTCGAACCGCCCCGGCGGGAGGCCGTCGACGAGGTCGAGGGCCGGCCCGGCGAGGGCGTCTTCCAGCGCCTCGAAGGCGGCGCACGCCCGGTCGCGCAGCTCCTCGAACCACGCCCGCGCGGCGCCCTTGCGATCCTCCGGTCCCGGCGTCAGCGGCTCCCCTCCGGAGTTCGGGCGGCGCCGACGGGCGGGCGCGGGTGGTGCTCGGTGCGGGCGGCGCGCATGATCCCCCTTGTGTCGGCCCCGGCGCCGCATGGCGGCGGGATTCGGCCGGATTTGGTCTTTGCTTGCGGTGCGATTTATATTACACCCTGTGCCACCGAAGCCACCCGCCCGACGGCCCCGGCGGGCACCAGGGGTGGCGCGCACAATGGATTGAATGCATGTCGGATTCCATACAGGGCCGGGCGCCCGCGGGGGGCGCCGGGAAGGACGAGGGCGAGACCCGCCGCGATTTCCTGCTCCTGTCCACCGTCGCGCTCGGCACCGTCGGCACCGCCCTGGCCGTCTGGCCGCTCATCGACAGCATGAACCCGGCCCAGGACGTGCTGGCGCTCTCCACCGTCGAGATCGACATCTCGCCGATCCAGCTGGGCCAGCGCATCACCGTCAAGTGGCGGGGCAAGCCGGTGTTCATCGACCACCGCACGGAGGAGCAGATCGCCAAGGCCCGCGCCGACGACGACGCCAACCTGCCCGACCCCCAGCCCGACAAGGACCGCGCGCAGAAACCGGAATGGCTGGTGATGGTCGGCATCTGCACCCATCTCGGCTGCGTGCCCCTGGGCCAGAAGGTGGGCCAGCCCCGCGGCGAGTACGGCGGCTGGTTCTGCCCGTGCCACGGCTCCCACTACGACACCTCGGGCCGCATCCGCAAGGGCCCGGCGCCCCGCAACCTCGAGGTCCCCACCTACAGTTTCACCGACGACACCACCCTGCGCATAGGCTGACCAAGAAGGAATCCCCATGAGCGTGTCCCACCAGCCATCGCGGGCGACGACGGGTGCCGCTCCTGCGTCGCAGGGCCGCATCGTGCGCTGGATCGACGAGCGGCTTCCGATCTTCACCTTCATGCAGCACGAGCTCAACGACTACCCGACCCCCAGGAACCTCAACTACTGGTGGAACTTCGGGTCGCTGGCCGGGATCGTGCTGGTGATCATGATCGTCACCGGCATCGTCCTCGCCATGTACTACGTGCCCCATGTGGACCACGCCTACGATTCGGTCGAGCGGATCATGCGCGACGTGAACTACGGCTGGCTGATCCGCTACGTCCACATGAACGGGGCGTCGATGTTCTTCCTGGTGGTCTACATCCACGTCTTCCGCGGGCTTTATTACGGCTCCTACAAGCCGCCGCGGGAGCTCCTGTGGTGGCTCGGCATCGTCATCCTGCTCCTGATGATGATGACGGCGTTCATGGGCTACGTGCTGCCCTGGGGCCAGATGAGCTTCTGGGGCGCGACCGTGATCACCAACCTGTTCTCGGCCATCCCCTGGGTGGGCGACGCCATCGTGACGTGGTTGTGGGGCGGCTTCTCGGTCGGCAACCCGACGCTGCAGCGGTTCTACTCGCTCCACTACCTGCTGCCCTTCGTCATCGTCGGCGTCGTGGTGCTGCACCTGTGGGCGCTGCACGTCCACGGCTCCAACAATCCGCTGGGAATCGACCGCAAGTCGGACAAGGACTCGATCCCGTTCCATCCCTACTACACGATCAAGGACGCCTTTGGCCTCGGCATCTTCCTGATCGTCTACATGGGCTTCGTGTTCTTCGCGCCCAATTTCTTCGGCGAGCCCGAGAACTACATCCCCGCCAACCCGCTGCAGACGCCGGCGGAGATCGTGCCCGAATGGTATCTCCTGCCGTATTACGCGATCCTGCGCTCGGTGCCCGACAAGCTGGGCGGCGTGGTGCTGATGTTCGGGTCCATCTTCATCCTGTTCGCGCTCCCCTGGCTCGATTTTTCCAAGGTGCGCTCGGCGCGGTTCCGGCCCATCTACAAGGTTCTGTTCTGGATCTTCCTGGTCGATTGCGTCGCGCTCGGCTGGGTCGGCGCCCAGCGGCCCGAGGGCCTGGCCCTGATCGTCGGCCAAGTGGCGACCACCTACTATTTCCTCCATTTCCTGATGCTGGTGCCGCTGGTGAGCCGCTTCGAGACGCCGCGTCCGCTGCCCGCGAGCATCTCCGAGCCGGTCTTGAAGAGCCGGGCCGAGGGGGCGGCGTGATGGGCGCCGTGCGCTTCCTCGCCGCCGCCCTCCTTGCCCTGGCGCCGGCCCTGCCGGTCCCTGCCGCCCGTTCGGCCGAGGCGCCGACGCCCCCGGCCCAGTCGTGGCCGTTCGCGGGACTGTTCGGCGCGTTCGACCGCGACGCCCTGCAGCGCGGGTTCCAGGTCTACAAGGAGGTCTGCGCCGCCTGCCATTCCATGGACCAGCTCCATTACCGCAACCTCGCCGCCCTCGGCTACACCGAGGACGAGATCAAGGCCATCGCCGCGACGGTGGCGGTCGAGGACGGGCCCAACGACCAGGGCGAGATGTTCATGCGCCCGGGCCGCCCCTATGACCGCTTCAAGGCGCCGTTCCCCAACGAGCAGGCGGCCCGCTACGCCAATAACGGGGCGTTTCCGCCCGACCTGTCGGTGATCGTCAAGGCGGTCCCCCACGGGGCCGACTTCATCTACGCGCTGCTGACCGGCTACAAGGACCCGCCCGCCGACATGAAGATGAACGAGGGCATGCAGTACAACACCGCCTTCGCCGGCCAGCAGATCGCCATGCCCGCGCCGCTGTTCGAGGGCGGCATCGAGTACAAGGACGGCACCAAGGCCACCGTGCCCCAGATGGCGAGGGACGTGACCACCTTCCTCGCCTGGGCGGCGGAGCCCGAGATGGAGGAGCGCAAGAGCCTCGGCCTCTCGGTGATGCTGGTGCTGATCGTGCTGACGGCGCTGCTCTTTGCGCTCAAGCGCAAGATCTGGTCGGACCTCCACTAGCGGCGGTCGCCCCGGCGGCGCTCGGACTTGAGCGCCGCCCGCCCATCGCCGAGACTGCGCCATCGGCGGATTGGCCCGACACGAGGGGGATACGGCATTGGCGGAGGACGGCGGCGGAGTGCTCGGCGTCATCGGCGGCTCCGGTCTCTACGAGATTCCGGGCCTGACCGGGACGCGCTGGGAGCGGGTGGCAAGCCCCTTCGGAGAGACCTCCGACGAATTCCTGTTCGGCATGCTCGGCGGCAAGCGTGTGGTGTTCTGCCCCCGCCACGGGCGCGGGCACCGCATCCCGCCCGGCGAGATCAACTTCCGCGCCAACATCGATGCCCTCAAGCGGGCGGGCGTGACCGAGATCCTGTCCATGAGCGCGGTGGGATCGCTGCGGGAGGACCTGGCGCCCGGCGCCTTCGTGGTGGTCGACCAGTTCATCGACCGCACCTTTGCCCGCGCGAGGTCCTTCTTCGGGACCGGCATGGTCGCCCACGTGTCCATGGCGCGGCCGGTCTGCGCCAGGCTCGGGGCCGCCATCGAGGCCGCCGCCGGGGTCGAGGGCATCGCCGCCGTGCGCGGCGGCACCTATCTCGCCATGGAGGGCCCGCAGTTCTCCTCCATCGCCGAATCCGGGCTCTACCGCGCCTTGGGCGCCGATGTCATCGGCATGACCAACATGCCCGAGGCCAAGCTCGCCCGCGAGGCGGAGATGTGCTACGCGACGGTGGCCATGGTCACCGATTACGACTGCTGGCACCCCGACCACGACCACGTCTCGGTGGACGCGGTGATCGCCCACCTGCTGGCCAATGCCGAGCGGGCGCGGGGCCTGGTAGCGCGGCTGGCGCCGGCGCTCGTCCACGGGCCCGATCCCTGTCCCGAGGGCTGCCACCGCGCCCTCGACCACGCGCTCATCACCGCGCCCGAGGCGCGCGACCCGGAGGTGCTGGCGCGCCTCGACGCCGTGGCCGGGCGGGTGCTGGGCCGCTGACGCGATGGCGGGCCGCCCGCGACCCGAGCGACCGCGGCTGGCCCACGCGGCTTCGCGCCGCGCCCTCGTCGCCGCCGCCCGCGCGCTCCACGACCGCGGATTCAACCCGCGCCGGGCCGGCAACGCCAGCCTGCGCGCCGGGCGCGGCTTCCTGATCACGCCGACGGGGATGGACTATGACGCCATGGGGCCGGCCGACATCGTCGCCATGTCGCTCGACGGAACCGCGCGTGGCCGGCGGGCGCCGTCCTCGGAATGGCGCTTCCACGCCGATATTCTGCGCGCGCGCCCCGAGTTCGGCGCGGTGCTGCACGCCCATCCGCCCCACGCCACGGCGCTCGCCTGCCTCGGCAAGCCGATCCCCGCCTTCCACTACATGGTGGCGGCGGCGGGCGGCGCCGACATCCGCTGCGCGCCCTACGCCACCTTCGGCAGCCGGGCGCTGTCGCGCAACGCGCTCAAGGCGCTCGCGGACCGCCGGGCGTGCCTGCTGGCCAATCACGGGATGATCGCCTGCGGCGCCGACCTCGACGACGCCCTCGGCCTCGCCGAGGA
>DASWKZ010000195.1:0-26784 GCA_036396355.1 Alphaproteobacteria bacterium | reverse complement strand
CCTAGCCGTGCACCCCGGGGGCTTGGAATGATGGCCGCCTTGTCGGAAGGTTCTATGGATCTCGCGGGTCGAGGTCCAGGAGCCGGATTGCGTTTCCTTCGGCCGCAAGCGCCAGTTCTCCATGCTTGAGACGCAGCGCATCCTTGCCGTAGAGCTCCCGGCGCCACCCCTTGAGGGCCGCGATCTGGGCGTTGTCATTTGTCGCCAACAACTCGAGATCCGATGCTGATGCTACCAACTTCTGGGCGACGCCGTGCTGGTCGCACTTCAGTTTGAGGAGCACCCGAAGCAGGTCGACAAGCGGTCCAATGCCGCGTGCCAGTGGTTCCCGAATCTCAGGCTTTGGACATGCCTCCTCGGGGACCGCCTGCCCCCGGGCGACCGCGTCAAGAACGTCTTGGACGACATTCGCGGGCAGGCCCGATCGACTGGCCGATCGGGTCCGGGCGAGCTCTTCCTGGGACTTGGGCGCTCGCGCGGCGATATCGAGCAGCATGTCGTCCCGCATCACCCGATTGCGCGGGACGTCCCGTGCTTGCGCCGTCCGCTCGCGCCAGGCCGCCAATTCCGTTAGAATGGCGAGAAACCGGGGCCGTCCGGCGCGGATCTTGATTCGCCGCCAGGCTTCCTCGGGCCTGACGGCATAAGTCTCGGGAGCCGTGAGGGTTGCCATTTCCTCTTCCAGCCAGTGCGCACGGCCCGTCCGCTCAAGCCTTCGGGCGAGCTTCTCGTAAGCGACGCGCAGGTGGGTCACGTCGGACAGGGCATATTGGAGTTGTTTTTCGGACAGCGGCCGGTGGGCCCAATCGGTGAAGCGCATGGCCTTATCGATCCGCGCCATGGCCAAATTGGCTACCAGAGTCTCATAGCTGACGGAGTCGCCGAAGCCGCAAACCATGGCTGCAATCTGGGTATCGAATACGGGTTTGGGGATTCGTCCCGACTGATGATGGAAGATTTCGATGTCCTGACGTGCCGCGTGGAACACCTTGAGCACAGGCGCTTCGTTGAGCAGTCTGAACAGGGGGCCGAGATCGAGGCCTTCGGCCAACGCGTCTATGACCACGGCGTCGGCCGGACCCGCCAATTGGACGAGGCACAATTTGGGCCAGTATGTGCGTTCCCGCATGAACTCGGTATCGATGGCGATGAAGTCGGCGGATACGAGAGATGCGCAGAGCCGTTCAAGCTTGGCCGTGTCCGTAATGATATCCATGCGGGGAAGCTATACACGAAATCGATCATCGTCACGAACCTAAAGCCGTCCGGCCTGAGAAGGGCGCGGGTCTCTCCTTGACAAGCCCCCCGAAGCATGCCTTTTCCGATGCCATCGGAGATGTCTCCCATGGGAAGCAAATGAGCGAGCACGATGCACCCCTATCGGACCCATACCTGCGGCGAGCTTAGGCCGACGCATATCGGCGAGACCGTGCGCCTCTCCGGGTGGGTGCACCGAAAGCGCGATCACGGAAACCTGCTCTTCGTGGATTTGCGCGACCACTATGGCCTGACTCAATGCGTGATCGACTCATCCTCTGCCATATTCGGGGCCGTGGAGGCGGCGCGTTTGGAATACGTCGTGACGGCGACCGGCAAGGTCGTGGCCCGCACCGAGGACACGATAAATGAGAAGCTCCCCACCGGACGGGTCGAGGTCGCGATCGAGGCTTTCCACATAATCTCGGCGTCGGATGCATTGCCGCTGCAGGTCAATTCGGACACGGATTATGGTGAGGAGACGCGGCTGCGCTACCGCTTTCTCGACCTCAGGCGGGAGAAGATGCAGCGCAACATCGTGCTGCGGACCAACGTAATCGCCTTCATCCGTCGCCGCCTTATGGAAGCCGGGTTCCGGGAATTCCAGACACCGATCCTGACGGCGTCCTCTCCCGAGGGGGCCCGTGACTATCTGGTCCCGTCGCGGTTGCATCCGGGGCGATTCTATGCGTTGCCGCAGGCGCCCCAGCAATTCAAGCAACTTCTGATGATTGCCGGTTTTGACAAGTACTTTCAGATTGCGCCGTGCTTCCGCGACGAGGATGCCCGGGCCGATCGTTCTCCGGGGGAGTTCTACCAGCTCGATCTCGAGATGTCTTTCTGCACACAGGATGACGTCTTTGCGGCCCTTGAGCCGGTACTCGCGGGTGTGTTCAGCGAGTTCGGCGGGGGGCGCGCCGTGACGCAACCGCCGTTCCCCCGCATTCCCTTCGACGAGGCCGTCCTCAAGTACGGGACCGATAAGCCGGACCTGCGAAATCCCATCATGCTCTCCGACGCGACGGAGGTATTCCGCGACTCCGATTTCTCCCTGTTCTCGAGGCTCATTGCGAATGGAGGCGTCGTACGGGCCATTCCCGCGAAGGGGGCGGCGGCGCAGCCACGTAGTTTCTTCGACAGGCTCAACGATTGGGCGCGGAGCGAACTCGGTGCTGGCGGACTGGGCTACGTGACGTTTGAGGACGGAGGCGCCAAGGGGCCCATCGCACGGCATCTGAGTAGTGGTCGTCTCTCACAACTCAGGGAGGTAGCAGCGGTAGGCGACGGTGATGCCGTCTTCTTCGCGGCAGGCCGGGAGCGGGAGGCGGTCGAACTGGCGGGAGCGGCACGAAGCCGCCTTGGGCGCGAGTTGGGGCTCATTGACGAGGCGCGATTTGATTTTTGCTGGATCGTCGACTTCCCCATGTTCGAGCTGGATGCGGAGACGGGCAGCATCACGTTCAGCCACAACCCATTCTCGATGCCCCAGGGCGGACTTGAGGCGCTCGAGACCCAGGATCCCCTCACCGTGAAGGCGTGGCAGTACGACATCGTCTGCAACGGAGTCGAGCTGTCCTCCGGGGCCATCCGCAACCATGAGCCCGCCATCATGCAGAAGGCGTTCGCCATCGCCGGCTATAGCCGGGAGGACCTGGAGCGTCGCTTCGGCGGGATGCTGTCGGCGCTTCGCTTCGGGGCCCCTCCCCACGGCGGGTCGGCACCCGGTATCGACCGCATCGTGATGCTTTTGGCCGATGAACCCAATATTCGGGAAGTCATCCCGTTCCCCATGAACCAGACCGCCCAGGATCTGATGATGCAGGCCCCGGCGGAGGTCGAGCCTGCCCGGCTCCGTGAACTGCATCTCCGTCTGGTGCGTCCCCCCAAAACCCGTGGCGGTGAGAGCAGGGATTCCTGAAATTTACGGGGACCTTGATTAGAACTTCCGCTAATTGCAGCGCAAAAATCGTTCCCTTACCTGCGGTTATGGGCAATCATTGATAGGCCTGTTGACCTTAAGGGGACGGTTCTTGGTCTTCCGCCATGGGGTTTTCATGTTGTCGGGGCTGCTGGCTGGATGCGCTTCCGTGCCGCTATCCGTGACCATCGCGACTCAGGTCGCTGAGGGGGTGAGCTACGTGGCGACCGGAAAGGGGGGCACGGATCATATATTGTCGGCGGTCCTCGAGGAGGATTGCGCGCTCTATCGGGCCATCAAGGGCGCCCCCGTGTGCATCCACAACGAGCAGGAAGTCCCCGAAACGGCCATCCTGGCCGGTGAGGAGTCGCCTCCCGCAGCAGACCCCATGACATTGCCTCCTGAGCATTCTCGCGCCGGTCCTTCCCTGGGGGACACGACCCGGAGGGAGGCCCCCAGCGCACCGTCGATCATGGCCGATTTGCCGCCATCAACGGGCATTGCCTCCCCGAGGTACCGCGTCTTCCTCGAACACAGGGCTGGGGATGGCGGCGACGCGGCGCCCGCCGAAGGGGGATCGCCGTGGTCGACGGAGGAAGACGGTGACGCAACCGTGAGCACGGAAGAACACCCGGGGCCCGCTTCCGGCGGTGTCCCGCTCAGCGATAACGTCGCGAGGCGGGGCGGCGAGCCTGCGGCCGCCGCGGGGATCCGCCTCGGCGGGACTTGACCACGTCGACCCGGCATTGCCCGGGCCAAGCCTCGGCGAACGGAAGCCGTTGGGATGACTGAAACGTCCTAGTTTCCCAGTCGTTGTCCGAGCGGATCGTGGGCATCTCAGGGCCATTTCGCAACGTCGTGCGCCGCCTTCCCGCGCCGGCGCGCTCGTCACTGCCGGGCCCGATCTTACGGCCGCCATGTCCGGTTCATCTCCGGATCGCGGTCGCGGCGCGTTCCGGGAACGCCTCGCCGGGGCGTCCAGCAGGTACCTCGCCTCGTTGCCCAAAAACCGCATGCCGACCGTCCCATGGTCCGCGGGCCGGCCTCGGATCACCCCTAGGTGTTGCCGGCAAAGGATGACATAATGCTCTTCCATCGACCTCCTGTTCCGAGGAATAAGGTGGTGCGCAAAGCTTGTCTCCTGGCCGTTTCCTGGGCATTCATGGCCGTGTGGCTCGAATCGTTCGGCGCCGCCCGTGGACAGGACGCAGGCCGTATCGAGCTCGTACCCCACCGCGCGGTCTATGTCATGGAGCTCGGACGTGCCCGCTCGGGCGGCAATGTCGCCGGGGCCAAAGGGGTGATGGTCATGGAATGGGCCAAGTCCTGTGCGGGCTGGACCGTGAAGCAGCGGCTCAAGCTCGATCTGGTCGATAACGAGGGCACCACCATGGCGACCGAAGCGAACTTTTCGAGCTTCGAGGCCCTCGACGGTCTGTCCTATCGTGTCACCGCGCGGAATACGCGTAACGGCCGCGTGACGGAAGACATCCAGGGATCGGCGAGTCTAAAGCGGAAGGCGGGCACCGGTACGGCGGATTTTACGCAGCCAAAGGGCGTGCGGTTCGACCTGCCGAGGGGAACCGTCTTCCCCACCGAACACGTCAGGGATCTGATCGGCGAGGCCCGTCGCGGCAAGCGGACGGTCTATCGGGTGGTTTTCGACGGGGCGACCCTGGACGGCCCTTTGGAGGTCAACGCGGTGATCGGTAGCCCGATGCCGGCGGGGACCGACCGATGGGCGAAAGACCCGCTCACCAATCGGCCATCATGGCATATGCGCCTGGCGTTTTTCCCGTTGAAGGAATCGAAGGCCGAGCCAGATTACGAGCTTGGTCTTCGCCTATTCGACAATGGTGTTGCCGATGACTTCGAACTGGATTACGGAGCCTTTGCGGTCAACGCAAGGCTCGAGCGGATCGAGCCCCTCGAAGTGCCGCGCTGCTGACCATCGGCCACGGTTGGGATATGGTGGGGGCGCCGGGGCGGCAACTCCGACTCCGGAGCACGGCCATAAGCGCTTGATTACGGGTCGGGACGTTCGACTTAATGCAAAATTAACCTCATGGGCCGAGGATGGCGCGGCTCCGGTCCTGCGGGTTCGTGAGCGACCAATGTAATGCGCGCAGAACCCCTTCTCCACCGGTCGTATTAGATTGCTTGGTCGGGTGATTGGACTGCGCCGGCACAGAAGAGAGATGGAAGCGAATGCCATGCCCAAGACAGTCCTGATCGTTGAAGACAACGAGCTGAATATGAAGCTGTTTCATGATCTGCTCGAGGCGCATGGCTTTGCCACGATACAGACGAGGAACGGGATGGAGGCCGTAGGGCTTGCCCGAGAGCACCGTCCCGACCTGATCCTTCTCGACATCCAACTGCCCGAGATTTCGGGACTTGAGGTGACGCGCGAACTCAAGAAGGACGAGGACCTCAAATCGATCCCGGTGATCGCGGTTACCGCGTTTGCCATGAAGGGGGACGAAGAGAAGATTCGCGAGGGAGGATGCGAGGCCTATATCGCCAAGCCCATCTCCGTGACGACGTTCATGCAGACGATCCAGAAGGTGCTCAAGTAGGAAAATGTCAGCCCGGGTACTCGTCGTCGATGACCTGCCGGCCAACGTGAAGGTGCTGGAGGCGAAGCTTTCCGCGGAATACTTCACGGTCATTACGGCAATGAGTGGAGCCGAGGCACTTGAACGGGCGGTGCGCGAATCGCCGGATATCATTCTGCTCGACGTCATGATGCCGGAAATGGATGGGTTTCAGGTCTGCCAGCACCTGAAGGCGAATCCTGTGACGGCCCACATCCCCGTGGTGATGGTCACGGCGCTGTCCGATGTTTCGGACAGGGTGACCGGTCTCGAGAGCGGCGCCGACGATTTTCTGACCAAGCCGGTCAATGACCTCACTCTGTTCGCTCGCATTCGGTCCTTGGTGCGCATGAAGCGAGCGATGGACGAGTGGCGGATGCGCGAGGAGACCTGTGATCGGTTCGGCCTCATGCCGAGCGTGAGGGCCACGGATTCCGAGGAGAAGCTCGTTGGGCGCGTGCTGATCGTCGAACCGGACGAACTGGTGGGGGAGAGGCTTCGTAACGCATTGGAGGAAGAGGGACACGACGTGACATCCCTTCGGCGCGCCGAGGAGGCATTGAGCCTCTTGGTGAAAGAACGTTTTGATCTGGTTTTGACGAGCCTGTATCTCGATGATGGCGATGGCCTCAGATTCTGCTCTCAATTGCGGGCCATTGAGGAATGCCGCACGGTTCCCGTGCTTCTCGTCGTCGAGGCGGAGGAAATCGGCGGCTTGGTCAAGGGATTCGAGTTGGGTGTGGATGACTACCTGATCCGGCCGGTCGATATCAACGAGCTCAAGGCACGGACGCGGACCCAGCTTCGCCAGAAGCGATACCGGGAGCGCCTGCAGGAGAGTTATCAGCGGAGCTTGTCTCTAGCGCTGACCGATGATCTCACGGGGCTCTACAACAGCCGGTATCTCACCGCGCATCTGCAGACCGCAATTGCCACGTCGCGGGCGAAGCGAAAGCCTTTGAGTCTGCTCATGATCGACATAGATTTTTTCAAGTCGGTCAATGACTCCTATGGGCACGCCGTGGGCGACAAGGTCTTGTCGGCGATGGCGCGGCGCCTGGTATATCACCTGCGGGAATTCGACATGGCCGCGCGGGTCGGCGGTGAGGAATTTGTCGTCGTCATGCCGGAAAGCGAACCGGATATTGCCTTGCGTGTTGCCGAACGTCTTCGCAAGATCATCGGCGATACGCCGTTCGATGTCGACGTGACCGATGGTCCGTTACAGATCACGATCAGTGTCGGCATCGCCTATACGCGAAGCGCGGCGGATACGCCGGAAACCTTGCTCGCGCGGGCCGACGAGGCGCTCTATATGGCCAAACGCGGGGGGCGGAACCGGGTGGTAGCCCCGCCCGAGCTCGGCGATACGCGACGTATCCTCATCGGGAGTTAGGGAGGATCCTGGATGAAAAGAGCCGGCTCGGTGCCGGCTCGTTTCGTGGGCGCTCATCCGCCGTGGCGCGACTGTCTACTTGATCTTGGTCTCCTTGAAAACGGCGTGCTTGCGCGCTATCGGATCGTACTTTCTCATTTCCAGCTTCTCGGTCTGGGTACGGGGGTTCTTCTTGGCCACGTAGAAATAGCCCGTGCCTTCGGCCGATTCGAGCTTGATGAGGATGGTGTTCGACTTGGCCATGGTGCGGTCCCTGCCTGGGGATGATTCCTCAGGTCCGCGAGAATAGCTTCCCGCACCGCCTTGTCAAGCGGGGCGCCTGGATCAATGGTGGACCCCCACGGCCCCGGCGCCGCCCGAACGGGCGACCGAAGGCGTGATCGCGCCGAGCGCCTGGGCGTAAAGGGTCGTGTCCGAGAGGATTCGTTCCGCCGCCTTGAGGTCCAGTTCGGATATTTCGGCCCGTGGCGGACATTTGGTCCTCAGCGATTCGGCTTCGGCGTCATCCGCCGCTAAATGATTGCGCCAGACGGACAGGACCGCGGTTGCGGCGACGACCTTCTCTTCAAGCGTGGCGGCGGAGTCCACGTCGGGATTCCAGGGAGGACTCGTGCATATATTAGGCATCACACCCAGGCGATCGAGGGCATAACCGCTCGGGGCATGGAACCGCGCCCAGGTCAGGATGAGTTCCCCGTCGTTGGGAAGGCGGGTTATGTTCTGCACGGTTCCCTTGCCGTAGGAAGTTGATCCTACGACCACGGCCCGCCCCCGATCCTGCAGGGCAGCCGCCACGATCTCCGCCGCCGATGCCGATTGGCCGTTGATCAGAACGACCATGGGGAGGCCGGCCGCAAGCTCCCTGCCGGTCGCGTTAAAAAGTTGAAAACTGTCGGGATGTCGGCCACGGGTCGACACGATTCGGCCCTTCGCGAGAAAGGCGTCGGCGACGGCGACCGCTTGGTCGAGCAAGCCACCGGGGTTGCCGCGGAGGTCAAGAACGATGCCCCGGGCGGGCTCGGCATCGGCGACGGATACCTTCAAGATGCGTTCGAGGTCGCGGAACGTACTCTGGTTGAAGCCACTGATGGAAATCACCGCGAGGCCTCCTTTGCGTCGCAAATGAACAGTCGGCGAGACGATGAGTGCCCGCCGGAGGACGACCTCAAAGGGATTTGAAGCGATCTTGCGGATCGCCCGGATTCTTACCGGTGACCCGGGCTCTCCACGCAATCGCCATATGATTTCGCGGCGGGGAAGGCCATGAACCGGATCACTATCTATATGGGTAATTGTGTCCCCCGCCTTGAGGGCGCTTGCTTCGGCGGGGGTGTCATGAAGGATGGAGATGACCCGCGGTTCGTTGCCGTCGAAGTTCAGGCGAATCCCGATCCCACCGAATCCCTCGCGTTGTGCGCGGTAGTCGCGGGCGGAGCGCAATCCCACGTAGCGCGTATGGGGATCGAGCGGCGCCAACGCACGTCGCAGAACAGCCCTGTAAATCGCCTCCGAATCGGCATCGCGGATGCGGAGCGAGGCCTCGCGGCCAAGCGCGATCGCGTGGGAGGTAACATCAGCCCATCCGCGGACATCGTCATGCGCGGGGAAGGCCAACAGACCCACAGGTTCACCGCCGAGGGAAACACGGAGCGCCGGGCCATCGCGCCCGGCGGTCCAGTCGGGATCGAGATCCGATAGCCCCTTGATCCCTCGGACGGCGATATCGGAGGCGTCGAGCGGCTCGATGTACTTGTCGTAGACGCCCTCATAGGCCCTCGAAAAGACCTCTTCGAATTCAGTGTTGTCAGGAGCGATTGTCGTCGCTTGGGGATGGGGAGCACAGCCGGCGAGAACCACGACCGCCCAGAGAACGACCATCGACTTTCGGCACCACGCGCCCTGGCGCGTGCCTCCCGCGGGATCGCTATGTGCCCGATCGAAACTGGAAAATTTCCTTGCGGATTCCATCTTCTCGCGCTCGACAGCAGGACCACGTTCTAGCGTATGGTCATTGGATAAGGTACTGGTTTTAACCTGTTGACCCCATTGCGGCAGGCGCCGCCCTACCACGCGACGGCGCGGAAAGTGTACCACCATTCGCTTCGGGAGGTCACTCGGGGCGCCGTCCGGAGCGGGATCGACGCCCTCGCGGTGCCGCCCCAGTACGGCGGATGCCCGGTCGGCCCATTCCCGCTTTTCGGGTTTCCTCGTGGCGCGCGACGGTGAAGACCAGGCTCCCCGTCACGGGGTCGGCTTCGTGGAGCCTCACCTCGATGTCGTCGCCCAAGGTGAAAGCATGGCGTGACGAGCCGCCCTCCAGTACATGGCGACGGGTATCATGATGGAATCGCTCGTCGCCCAGCAGGCTGGCGGGGACGATCCCTTCCGCTCCGATACCGCTCAGGCGCACAAAGAGCCCAAATCGGGTAACTCCCGTGATCCGACCCTTGAAGTGCGCTCCTATGCGATCTTCCAGGTACAGGACCATGTAGCGCTCTTTTGCCTCGCGTTCCGCTGCCTGGGCGCGTCGTTCGGTATCGGAGATGTGTACGGCAATGTCTTCGAAGCGGGCATCATCGCGGGGGCGAAGTCCGCCCGGCCCGAGTCCCAGGGACCCGATCAGCGCTCGGTGGACCAGCACATCGGCGTAGCGGCGGATGGGAGAGGTGAAATGGGCATATCGCTTTAGCGCAAGCCCGAAATGCCCGACGTTCCTCGGACTGTAGGCAGCTTGGGATTGGCAGCGCAGGATCGACTCGTGGATGACCTCGGCGGATGGATCCCGGGACGCCCGGATGAGGAGATCGGAAAACTGCTTGGCTTGCAGACTCTGCCCGCGCGGAAGGCTGAGCCCGAACGTCTTCAGGAATTCGCGAAGACCATCGAGCTTCATTACGTCGGGCGGCTCATGGACGCGATACATGCAAGGAGCGCGCTTGGCCTCCAGCGCTTCCGCCGCGGCGACGTTGGCGGTGATCATGAACTCCTCGATCAGTCGATGGCTGTCAAGGCGCTCCCGCACGGATATGCGGCGGACCCTCCGTGTCTCGTCGAGTTCGACCCGGTACTCCGGCAGATCGAGATCGAGTGTTCCGCGGCGCTGGCGCGCGGCCTTTAGCCCGCCATAGGCTCCGTAGAGGTGTGCTATTGCCTCCTTCGGCAATGCGTCGGGGATAGCACCGCCATCGCCCTCATGGGCGCATTGGGTCTGGAGGTAGGTCAGCCGGGCGGCCGAGCGTATCAGCGCCCGGCTGAACCGGGAGGAGAGGAGCCTGCCGTCCTTTGAGGTTTGCATGTGGCATGCGAGGACGGCGCGATCCTTCCCTGGCTTGAGCGAACAGAGGTCGGCGGAAAGCACCTCGGGAAGCATCGGGACCACGCGGTCGGGGAGGTAGACGGAATTGCCGCGCTGCCGTGCCGCGTTATCGAGGCTGGTGCCTGGGCGCACGTACCAGGCCACATCGGCGATAGCGACGATAAGGCGCCAGCCTCCCCCATTGGCCGGATCGCGATCCGGCTCCGCGTAGACGGCATCATCGAAGTCCTTCGCATCCTCGTCGTCTATGGTCACGAATGGGACACCTCGAAGGTCCTCCCGCCGTTCGACGGAAGCCGGCGTCAGGGTATTTGCCTCCTCGAGCGCCTCGTCCGGAAATCCGATCGGTATGTCGTTGGAATGGAGGGCGATGAGACCGATGGCGCCCGGGCTGTCGAAGGAACCGATCCGCTCGACGACTTCGGCCTGTGGCATGCCTCGCTCCTTGTGAGGAAGCACGCGTGCGCGGACCAGCTCACCGGGCCGTGCGCCATGGGCGTGCCGACCTCTGATGTCGTAGCCGCGCCGTGCGCGACGGTCGGTCGGACGCAGCCGGCCCCGGTCGTTGGCACGCTCGTAGACGCCGATGATCTCCGATGGCACGACCCCAAGCCGGCGCAGCGGCAGTGCCTCGTATTGTCCCTCCCCGCCGGGATCGAGACGGACCAGAACGCGTTCACCGTTGGCGTAGGCGCGCGCCCCTCCCGCGGGCGGTGCGAGGTAGATGGCGGGAATCGGGACATCCTTGGTCCAATGGACCGGGCGGGCTAGCAACTCCCCGTCGGCGTCCGGGCCGATGATCTCGACGACGGTGACGCGTGGCAGCCGTGGCCGCAGCGCATATCGGTGCCGCCCTTCGGGCACGATCAGACCCTCTTCCATAAGTTCCCGCAGAATCAGTCTGAGGCGTGTACGATTCCGCCCCGTCGCGCCGAATTGGCGGGAGAGATCGGCGATGCCGACCGCATCCGGCCTATCACGGAGAAACGCCAGAATCTCTTCGTGATTCGGCTGACCGGTGATCTGATCGCGGCGTTCTCGTGGCAATGGAGCAAGCTGATGGTCAGGCGTCGGACGGCTCATCCGACGCGGCTCTTTTGTCGCGCGTTCGCGGTCGCGAGGCGGTGCCCTTCGACCTCTTCGCCACGGGCCGGCCCTTCTTTGAAGCGAGCAGTGCCAACGCGTCCGCGAGGGCGAGGTTGTCGGGGTCCCGATCCTTGGGAATCGATGCGCTGGTTCGGCCGTGCCTGACATAGGGGCCATAACGCCCGGATTGAATCGTGACGGGCTTGCCGTCATCCGGATGAACGCCAATCTCCCTCTGCGCTCCGCCTGCGCCGCGCCGCGATTTCGCCCTGGCGAGGAGATCGACCGCACGGTTGAGTCCGACCATCAACACGTCCTCCCCGTCCGGCAGGGAAGCATATTTGCCATCGTGCTCCACGTAGGCGCCGAACCGGCCGATTCCCGCGGCTATAGGCTTGCTGGTTTCGGGGTGGGGGCCAACCACCCGTGGCAAGCCGAGCAATTGCAGGGCCGTCTCGAGCGTCATGGTGGCCGGTTCCACGCCCTTGGGCACGGATACGCGTTTCGGCTTCTCTTTCTTTTGCCCGGCCGCGACGTCGCCCAGTTGGATATAGGGGCCGTAGGGCCCCTTGCGCACCGTCACGACCATCCCCGATTCGGGATCGGCGCCCAGCTCAATGGGGCCTTGCGCGAGCGCCGCCTCCGTCCGGTCATCCCCGTTAGGGATGGCAAGCTTGCGGGTGAATCGGCATTCGGGATAGTTGGAGCAGCCGATGAAGGCGCCGAATTTGCCGAGCTTGAGGCCAAGCCTTCCATTGCCGCAACCGGGGCACCGACGCGAGTCGGAGCCGTCGGCGGCTGGCGGGAAGAAATGGCGACCGAGATCGTCATCAAGCGCGTCGATGACCTCCGACATGGTAAGGCCCTTGGTGTCCTCGACGACCCTTGCGAAGTCCCGCCAGAAGTCGCCGAGCACCTGCTTCCAATTGGCGCGTCCGGCCGATATGTCGTCGAGGAGCGTCTCCAGCTCTGCTGTAAAGTCGTACTCCACGTAATGCCGGAAGAAGGCGGCGAGGAAGGCGGTTACGACGCGCCCGCGATCCTCCGGGATGAATCGGCGGTTCTCCAGGCGCACGTAGTTGCGATCCTGCAGCACCGAGAGGATCGAGGCATAGGTCGACGGCCGTCCGATCCCGAGCTCCTCGAGCTTCTTGACAAGGGACGCCTCGGTGTAGCGGGGGGGTGGCTGCGTGAAATGCTGCTCGGGCGTCACCGTGCGGAGGTGAAGCTGCTCGCCTTCGCGAACCGGCGGCAGCAGGTGCGCTTCGCCGTCTTCCTCGCGCGCCGACTCGGCCGGCTGGCGCTCGGGATCGTCGCGGCCCTCGCGATAGAGACGCAGGAATCCCGGAAAGACGATGACCGAACCGGTTGCCCGAAGACGCGTGCCCCTGCCGTTGTCGACATCCACCGAGACCTGTTCGAGGCGGGCGCTTTCCATTTGGCTTGCCACCGCCCTGTTCCAGATGAGTTCGTAGAGATGGAACTGGTCCTTCTCGAGGGAGGAACGCACCTGGTCCGGGCGCCGCTGGAAATCGGTCGGACGGATCGCTTCGTGGGCCTCCTGGGCATTGCGGGTGGACGATCGATAGCGCCGCGGAGTCTGCGGCACGTAATCCCGCCCGTAATCGCCCTCGATGAGGCGGCGCGCGTGGGCGATGGCCTCGCCCGCCAAGCTGACCGAATCCGTCCTCATGTAGGTGATCAGACCGACCGTCTCGCCATCGAGCTCGACGCCCTCGTAAAGGCGCTGGGCGATCTGCATGGTGCGCCTCGCCGCCAGGCCCAGCTTGCGGGAGGCTTCCTGCTGGAGCGTCGAGGTGATGAACGGTGGCGGTGGATTGCGCCGGACCTCCTTGCGCTCGACCGCGGCGACGGTAAAACCGTCCGGGGTGGCCTCGATTGAGGCCACCGCGCGATGCGCGGCTGCCTGATCGGGCAGCCCGAACTTCTCCAGCTTCACGCCGTCCAGATGGGTGAGGCGGGCATCGAACGCGCCGCCGCTGGGTGTTCCGAAGGCTGCGTCCACGGTCCAATATTCGCGTGCTCTGAAGGCCTCGATCTCGGCCTCGCGTTCGCAGACGAGGCGCAGGGCCACCGATTGCACGCGCCCCGCGGAGCGGCTTCCGGGCAGCTTCCGCCACAGGACCGGCGAGAGGGTGAACCCCACCAGGTAGTCGAGCGCCCGGCGCGCGAGATAGGCCTCGATAAGAGGGCGGTCGAGGTCGCGGGGGTGGGCCATGGCGTCGAGAACGGCGGACCTGGTGATCTCATTGAACACGACGCGCCTCACCGCAACGCCGTCGAGGGCGCCGCGGTCGCGCAGGAGCTCGAGAACGTGCCAGGAGATCGCCTCTCCCTCGCGGTCGGGGTCCGTCGCGAGGATCAGCGCTTTCGCCCCTTCCAGGGCCTTGGCGATGGCTTCGATGCGCGTCTGTGCCTTGGGCTGGAGCATCCAGCTCATGGCGAATCCTTCGTCAGGGCGCACCGAGCCGTCCTTGGGCGGCAGGTCGCGCACATGGCCGTAGGAGGCCACCACCCTGTAATCGGGCCCAAGATACCGGTTGATGGTCTTGGCCTTGGCTGGCGATTCGACGACGACGACGTTCATCATTCAGCCATTCAGATGCCATCCGCGGGTCGAAGACGGGGCGGATAAGGGGGCGCGGGGAGCCCTTGCATAGAGCCTCTGATTTATCAACAAGTCGTTAGCACGCACCCAATGGGGCGCTTACATGGGCGATTCATCCGCCAAAAGCAAGGGAAACTTGGCCGCCGGGGTGGCGCTGCAGGCGCCCCGCAAGCTCCAGTTCAAGCAAGACCGTGGCCACCACGGGGGGCGACAACCCGCTTTCCCGCACGATGCCGTCGATGCCCGCCGGGGCCGCGCCGAGGAGCCGGGCGATGCATTCGCGCGCCTCAGCGAGAGCCGAATCATCCTCCTCCGCGTCGCCTCGAGGCGCGATGAAGGGTGTGACCACGGGCTCGGCGACCGGGGCGTGCGCCACGCCGGCGACGACTTCCAGCACGTCGTCCGCGCCCTCGATCAGCGATGCCCCCTCGCGGATCAGCTTATTGGTGCCACGGGCCCGCGCGTCCAATGGATTGCCGGGAACGGCGAGAACCTCGCGGCCCTGCTCGCCCGCGAGGCGGGCGGTGATCAGAGAGCCGGACTGCAGCGTCGCCTCCACCACCACCGTGGCCGTCGCGAGACCGGAGACCAGACGGTTGCGGAAGGGGAAATGCCGCGCCTGGGGACGGAGCCCTAGGGGCTGCTCCGAGATCACGGCCCCCGCTTCCGTAACCTGGGCGTAGAGGTCCTCGTTCTCGCGCGGATAGATGACGTCGACCCCGCCGGCCATGACGGCGACGGTGCCGCTTTCCAGCGCCCCGCGGTGGGCGGCCCCGTCGATTCCCCGGGCTAGGCCGGACACGATCACGAATCCGGCTCTGCCGAGATCCCGGGCGAGGGATCGGGCGAAGCGGATGCCGTTGGCGGAGCCGTTACGGGCGCCGACGATGGCGATGACGGGTTCGGCGAGGAGGGAGTCCCGGCCGATCACCGACAGGATGGGAGGCGCGTCGTCAATTGTCGCGAGCAGCGGAGGATACCCGGGCTCCGACAGCGCGACCAGGCGCCCCCCGAGGCGGGCCACGGCTTCGACCTCGCGCTCCGCGGCGTCCCTCGGGCAGATCCGGATGCGCCGGCCGCCGCCTTGGCGGGCGAGGTCGGGGAGGGCGGCGAGGGCATTGCCGGCACTGTGGAAACGCGCCATGAGCGCATGGAAGGTGACCGGCCCGACGTTCTCCGAGCGGATGAGCCTGAGCCACTCCAACCGATCGGTGTCGCCGAGGGGACGGAGATCGCGCATCGGGCCAGACTGCGGCACCACTGCCGGACTGTCAAGAACAAATCAGGAACAATGGCTACCTGCCGCCCAGCCGGATCCGGGGTTCCATGCCCGCGATCAGCCGCCGCACATTGCCGGCATGGCGGACCGCCACCAGCAGGGCGAGGAAGGCCGAGAGCTCCGTGCGCTGGGGATCCGCCAGCCACCACGCGAAGGCCGGGGCCGACGCCATGCTGAAGATGGCGGCGAGCGAGGAATACCGGAAGACGGCGGCCGATGCGAGCCAGACCCCCAGTGCCGCCAACCCCACCGGCCAGGCGATCGCCAGGAGCGCGCCGAAGGCGGTGGCGACACCCTTGCCGCCCCGGAATCCGAGCCAGACCGGGAACACGTGCCCGACCACGGCACCGGCCGCCGCCAGCACCGCGGTGTCGGGCCCGAAGCGGGCGGCGACCAGCACCGCCGCCGCGCCCTTGCCCCCGTCGAGCAGCAGCGTGAGTGCGGCGATGCCCTTGCGGCCGGTGCGCAGGACGTTGGTTGCGCCGATGTTGCCCGAGCCAATGTGCCGGAGATCGCCGAGTCCGGCGGCGCGAGTCAGCAGCAGCCCGAACGGCACGCTGCCCAAGAGATAGCCGCCCAGCGCGGCGGCCAGGAACGGCCAGGTATATGCCAGTCCCCCGAGCGGATCCGGCATCTCATCCCTCCCGGAGATAGACGGTCCGGCCGGCGCGGACGGTGCGCACGCAGCGGCCCTGGACGGGCCGGGTGTCGAACAGGGTATTCCGGGACTTGGAGACGAGCTCCTCCTCGCGGATGCGCCACGGGACGTCGGGGTCGATGAGCACGAGGTCGGCCGGGGCACCCTTGGCGAGCCGCCCCCGGGGCAGCCCGAGGAGCGACGCAGGCACCGAGGAAATCTTGGCGATGACGTCCGCAAGCGGGAGCACGCCGTTGTGATAGAGTTCGAGCGCCAGCGGCAGCAGGGTTTCCACGCCGGTTGCCCCGGACTCGGCCTGCGGTAGCGGCAGCCGCTTGGAATCGGGGTCCTGGGGCAGGTGGTCGGAGGCGATGGCGTCGATGGTGCCGTCGCGCAGGCCCTCCACCACCGCTTTGCGGTCCTCCTCTCCGCGCAGCGGGGGTGAAAGCTTGGCAAATGTGCGGTATTCGCCGATGGCGCTCTCATTGAGGCCGAAATAGGGAGGGGCGGTGTCGCAGGTCACGGGGAGGCCCTTCGCCTTGGCCACGCGGATCACATCGACGCCCGCGGCCGTGGAGACATGGGCGACGTGGTAACGGCCACCGGTGAGCTCCACCAGCCTGAGGTCCCGTTCGATGAGGATCACCTCGGCGGCGGCGGGAATGCCCTGGAGGCCGAGCCGCGTTGCGATCTCCCCCTCGTTCATCTGGCCGCCCCGCGCCAGGCTCGGCTCCTCGGGATGTTGAACGACCAGGAGGTCCCAGGTGGTCGCGTAGGACAGGGCCCGGCGCATCACCAGCGCGTCGCCCACGGCCCGGGTGCCGTCGGTGAAGGCTATCGCACCGGCCTCGGCCAGGAGCCCCATCTCGGTGAGTTTCTCGCCCCTGGTGCCGATGGTCACGGCACCGTAGGGGTGGACGTTGACGAGGCCGGTTTCGCGACCCCGGGCCAGCATGAACTCGACCAGGGCGATATCGTCGATCACCGGATTGGTGTTGGGCAGCAGGGCAAGCGAGGTCACCCCGCCGGTGACCGCGGCGGCGGCGGCGGTCTGGACCGATTCCTTGTGGGTCTCGCCGGGCTCGTGCACCAGGACCCGCATGTCGACCAGGCCCGGCGCCAGCACCAGGCCGCCGCAGTCGATGATCTCGGAACCCTCGGGGACCCCGTCGGCGAACAGGGCGGGACCGAAATCGACAATGCGCTCGTCCTCGACCAGCACCCCCCCCGGCCCGTCGAGTCGCGATGGCGGGTCGATCAGGCGGGCGTTCAGAAAGGCCGTGCGCCGGGGGCTCCTCATGTCCGGTTCCTCGCATCGGCGGGGACGAGGTTCGCCGTCACCGCCTCGAGGCAGGCCATGCGCACCGCGACGCCCATCTCCACCTGTTCGGTGATCACCGAGCGGTCGATGTCATCGGCGACGCCGGTATCGATCTCCACGCCCCGGTTTATGGGCCCGGGGTGCATGATCAGCGCATCCGGCTTGGCGGCGGAGAGCTTTTCGTAATCGAGACCGTAGAAGTGGAAATGCTCCCGCAGGGACGGCACATAGGCGCCATGCATGCGCTCGAGCTGGAGGCGCAGCATCATGACTATGTCGCAATCGCGGAGGCCCTCGCGCATGTCGTGAAAGACCTCGACGCCCATGCGCTCGATCCGGGGCGGGATCAGGGTGGGGGGACCGACCACCCGCACCCGTGCCCCCATGGTGGTCAGCAGATGGATATTGGAGCGGGCGACGCGACTGTGAGTGACGTCCCCGCAAATAGCGACCACGAGCCCGCCGATCCGGCCCTTGCGGCGCCGGACGGTGAGCGCGTCCAGGAGCGCTTGGGTGGGATGCTCGTGGCTTCCGTCGCCGCCGTTGATCACGGAGCAGGCGACCTTGTGGCTCAGGAGCTCGACCGCTCCGGAATGGGGATGTCGCACCACCAGCACGTCCGGGTGCATGGCATTCAGCGTCATCGCCGTGTCGATCAGGGATTCGCCCTTGTGGATCGACGACGTTGCCACCGACATGTTGATCACGTCGCCACCGAGGCGCTTGCCCGCGAGCTCGAAGGAGGTGCGGGTGCGGGTCGAGTCCTCGAAGAACAGATTGATGATGGTGAGACCCCTCAGGACGTTCGCCTTCTTCTGGCGTCCCCGGCTGAAGGCGACGTAGCCCTCGGCGGAATCCAGGAGATAGGTGATCTCCCCGGCGGAGAGGCCCTCGATGCCCAGGAGGTGGCGGTGGCGGAAACCGGACGCGGTGCCCGTTGGCGCCGTCGGGTCGCGATGCCCGGCGACGCGGACCCCGGTCGGGTTCTCGAAGGTGTTGCCGGCGCCTCCCACGAAGAAGTCGTCGGGACCGAGGGGGATGCCCCGTTCCGCCGCACGTTCGATCAACGCCTGCTGGTGACGCGTGGGGATGCGGCCGCCGGTGCCGCCGCGCCCCTTCTCGTAGGTCCATCGATGGACATTGCTCACGTGGAGGCCCAGCATCTGCGCGACGGCGGCGGCGCCGCCGCATCTCGCGATCACATGGGCCGCGGGGTTGAGCATGCCCGAACCTTGCATGGGGGTCTGCGATAACGCAAGAGGAAATTGCGTTTTACGCAAAAATGCCATTCAACTAATTGAAAAACATATATTTCTCCTAGGGGAAGTACCCCGCCTTTGGGGACCGGCCCGGCATGGACACGGGTCGGCGCCATGCCCCGGGGTGCGGCCTCTATCGCGCGAGGATGAGCACCGCCGGTAGGGTCACCATGGCGACCACGGTGGTGGCGGTCATTGCGCCCGCCATCAGGACCCTGTCGCCGCCCATGCGGCTGGCCAGGACGTAGGAGGACGCCGAGACCGGCAACGCCGCGTAGAGGATCGCGACCGGGAACGCGAGTCCCCCGACCCCGAGGGCCACGGCCGCGAGGGCGGTGAACACTGGCGAGGCAACGAGCTTGAGGCCGCAGGTCCACGCAAGCGGCATGATCGCCGGCCGGAGGCGACCGGGTTCGAGGGCCGCGCCCACCGACATCAGGCCGAGCAGGAGCGCGATCTTGCCGGCGAGATCGAGGATGTCGCGAGCCGTTTCCGGCAACGCTAGGCCGTGGAGATTGACCGCCGCGCCGGCAGCGCAGGCGAGAATGAGAGGGTTGGCGAGGATGGCGCCAAGAAGACCGACCATTCCCCGGCGGGCGCCTGAGCCGAGGCCGACGAGTGCCACCACGGCCAGTACGTTGACCAGCGGAACGACCACCCCGATCGCAACCGCGGTCAGCGCCACGCCCTCGGCCCCCCAGGCGCTGAAGGCGATGGCGATGCCGACATAGGTATTGGGTCGGATCGCCCCCTGGAACAGCGAGGTGAAGGCGGGTCCCGTGAGGCCGAGTCGGGGGCGCAGCGCGAGCGCGAGACCGGCGGTGGCAAGGAGCCCGAGGACGAGGGCCGAGACCATGGGGCCGAGCTCCGGGACGCCGAGTCGGGCCGTGGCTAGGCTGTGGAACAGGAGGGCGGGGAACAGGATGAAATAGGTGACCTTCTCCGCGGCGGGCCAGAAGGCGGGCGAGGGGAAGCCGAGCCGGCGGAGAACGAATCCGACGAGGATCAGGCCGAAGACGGGACCTAGGGCGGCGAGAGTCTCGGTCATAGGCCCGCCGTACCGCCCATCCGCGTGCGCAGGAAGTCGATCAGGGACTGGAGGACGATGGCGGCGGCCACCTTGTCGATCACTTCCTTGCGTCGCTTGCGCGACAGGTCGGCGGCGAGCAGCGTGCTTTCCGCGGCCCGGGTGGAGAGCCGTTCGTCCCAGAAGGCGAGCGGCAGGTCGTGCCGCGCCAACAGGTCCTTGGCGAACTGGCGAGTGGCCTGGCAGCGCGGACCCTCGGAACCATCCATGTTGATGGGCAGGCCGACGACGAGAGCACCCACGCCTTCCCCGGCGATCGTCTCGGCGATGCGCGCGAGGTCGGCCGCGAGGCGGGTCCGCTTGACCGTCGCATAGGGCGTTGCGATCCTGCGCTCCACGTCCGAGAGGGCGAGGCCAACGGTCCTCGTGCCCACATCGAGCCCGAGCAGCCGTGTCCCGGCCGCAAGGCCGTCGAGAAGCTCTGCGGGCTTGCGGATGGTCATGGTGAATGTTAACGTGCCTGCCTTTTCAAGGCCGCGAAAAACCTTGGAATTCCGGGGGCTTGGGGCGGCTTGGCCCCGATCCCCGCCGTCACGGGACCACTTAATCAGATGTCGCTGGATAAAGCCACCGTCGCCCGTATCGCGAGCCTCGCCCGCATCAGGATTCCCGAGCAAGACCTCGACGGCTTGGCCACGGAGCTGTCAAAGATTCTCGGCTGGATCGAGCAGTTGAGCGAGGTCGACACCTCCGACGTTCCACCCATGTCCCAGACGGCACCGGCAAAGCTGCGCTGGCGCGAGGACAAGGTGACGGACGGCGGCGTGCGGGACAAGGTGCTGGCCAACGCGCCCGATGCCCGCGACGGTTTCTTCACGGTGCCCAAGGTCGTGGAATGACGGCGGACCGGGCGCTGACGGCGCTGACCCTCGCCGAGGCGCGCGCCGGCCTTCGGGCCGGGGATTTCACGGCAACGGAGCTCGTGGAAGCGCATCTCGCCGCCATGGCCGAGGCGCGCGGGCTCAATGTCTTCATCGCCGAGACGCCCGAGCGCGCACGCGCCGCCGCCGCCGAGTCCGACAGGCGCATCGCCGCGGGCTCGGCCCGGCCGCTCGAGGGGATTCCCCTCGGCATCAAGGACCTGTTCTGCACGGACGGTGTCGCCACCACCGCGGCCTCGCGCATCCTCGACGGCTTCACGCCGCCCTATGAATCGGCGGTGACCGCGAAGCTGTGGGAGGCGGGCGCGGTGATGCTGGGCAAGACCAACCTCGACGAGTTCGCCATGGGATCGTCCAATACCACCAGCCATTTCGGCCCGGTGGAGAACCCGTGGCGCCGGCGGGGTGACAACCGCCCGCTGGTGCCGGGGGGGTCGTCGGGCGGCTCAGCCGCTGCCGTGGCGGCGAAACTGTGCCTCGGCGCCACCGGGACGGATACCGGCGGCTCGATCCGCCAGCCGGCGGCCTTCTGCGGCGTCGTCGGGCTCAAGCCTACCTATGGGCGCTGCTCACGCTGGGGCGTCGTCGCCTTCGCGTCCTCGCTCGACCAGGCCGGGCCGATCACCCGCACGGTGCGGGACTCGGCCATCTTGCTGACCCACATGGCGGGGTTTGATGCCCGCGACTCGACCTCCATCGAGTGCGAGGTGCCCGACTTCGAGCTGGCAATGGACAGGCCCCTCAAGGGTCTCAAGGTCGGCGTCCCCCGGGAATACCGCGTGGACGGCATGGACGAGGGGATCGAGTCGCTCTGGCGCCAGGGTGTCCAATGGCTCGAGGAAGCGGGCATGGAGCCGGTCGAGATCGCGCTCCCGCACACCAAATATGCCCTGCCCGTCTATTACATCCTCGCGCCGGCCGAAGCATCCTCGAACCTTGCGCGCTACGACGGCGTGCGCTACGGCCTGCGCCGCGAGGGGGCCGACCTGCGAGAGATGTATGAGCTCACCCGCGGCGATGGATTCGGCGACGAGGTGCGCCGGCGCGTCCTCATCGGCACCTATGTTCTGTCGGCCGGCTATTACGACGCCTATTATCTCAAGGCCCAGAAGGTGCGGACACTGGTCGCGCGCGATTTCGAGGAGGCCTTCAGGACGGTGGACGTGATCCTCACCCCGACGGCGCCGGGCGCCGCCTTCGCCATCGGCGAAAAGGAGGACGATCCCATCGCCATGTACCTCAACGACGTGTTCACAGTGCCGGCCTCGTTGGCGGGCCTCCCCGGAATCTCGGTGCCGGCGGGGCTCGACGGCGATGGGCTGCCGCTGGGGCTCCAACTCGTCGGCCGTGCCTTCGACGAGGAGACCATCATCGCCGCCGCCGCTGCCATCGAGGCGCGTGCCGCATTCGAGGGCGAGCCCGGTCGCGGAGGAACCGCGCCATGACGCTGGTCGAGGGCGCCACCGGCCCATGGGAAGTGGTGATCGGTCTCGAGGTCCACGCCCAGGTCGCCTCCAGGGCCAAGCTGTTCTCGGGGGCCGCCACCGAGTTCGGCGCCGAGCCCAACACCCAGGTCTCGTTGGTGGATGCGGCCATGCCGGGCATGCTCCCCGTGATCAACGGATTCTGCGTGGAGCAGGCGGTCCGCACGGGACTCGGGCTCAAGGCCCAGATCAACCTGTTCTCCGTGTTCGACCGCAAGAACTACTTCTACCCGGACCTGCCCCAAGGATACCAGATCTCCCAATACAGCCAGCCCATCGTCGGCAGGGGCGAAGTGGTGCTGGACATGGAGGGCCGCGAGCGCCGCATCGGCATCACGCGGCTCCATATCGAGCAGGATGCCGGCAAGAGCCTCCACGACCGGGACCCCGAGGTCACCTACGTGGATCTCAACCGCGCCGGGGTCGCCCTCATGGAGATCGTCTCCGAGCCCGACCTGCGCTCGGCCGCGGAGGCGGGTGCCTACATCGCCAAGCTGCGCTCGATCCTGCGCTACCTCGGCACCTGCGACGGCGATATGGAGAAGGGCAACCTCCGTGCCGACGTCAATATCTCGGTACGGCGACCGGGGGAGCCGTTCGGTACCCGTTGCGAGATCAAGAACGTGAACTCGATCCGCTTCGTCCAACAGTCCATCGAGTACGAAGCGGTGCGCCAGGTCGACGTCCTGGAGGGCGGCGGCCGCATCGAGCAGGAAACCCGCCTGTTCGATCCCGAGAAAGGTGTGACGCGCTCCATGCGCACCAAGGAGGAGGCCCACGACTACCGCTACTTCCCAGACCCTGACCTCCTCCCGCTCGAACTCGATCCCGGGTGGGTCGAGCGAATCCGGGCGGGTCTGCCCGAGTTGCCCGACGACAAGCGCGCCCGATTCATGGCGGATTACGGGCTCTCGCCCTATGACGCCGAGGTATTGGTGGCCGAGCGGGAGGTCGCGGAATATTTCGAGGCCGTCGCCAAGGGCCGCGACGGCAAGGCGGCGGCCAACTGGGTGATGGGTGAATTGTTTTCGGTGCTCAACAAGCAAAGTCTTTCCGTCGCCGATAGCCCCGTGTCGGCGGAAGCGCTCGGCGGGCTCATAGATATGATCGCCGATGGCACGGTGTCCACCCGGCTTGCCAAAGACGTGTTCGAGGAGATGGTGGCGTCGGGCAAGGATGCGTCGGCCGTGGTCGAGGAGAAGGGCCTCAGACAGATCACCGATTCGTCGGCCATCGAGATCGAGGTGGACAAGGCGATTGCCGCCGGGCCCGAGCAGGTGGCGCAGTTCCGGGCGGGCAACGAGAAGGTGCTGGGCTGGTTCGTCGGCCAGGTCATGAAGGCGACCCAGGGGAAGGCCAATCCCAAGGCGGTCAATGAGATTCTCAGGAAGAAGCTCTCGGGCTGACGAGGGCGGATCCGGACGGGATCATTCCCACGGATTCGCGACGAGGTCCCGCCGTGTCTCCCGAAGAATGGTCTTGTCGTCCTTGGCCCAGATGGGATCGGTCTCAGGATCGAAGGCGGGGTCGAGGGCGCGGATGCGCTCGACGAGCGGGGGGTGCGTCGCGAACAGGCCACCGAAAGGGCCGATGGCGGTTGCGAAGAACATGTGCCGCGCCTCTTCCGCATGAGTGCCATTCACGCGGCTGCCGGCCGTGGTCGCGCCGATCTTCTTGAGTGCGTTGGCAAGACCCAGTGGATTGCGAGTGAACTGGACCCCTGTTGCATCGGCGAGTGATTCCCTTTGGCGGGATACTGCGCTCTGGAGAATGCGTCCCGCAAGTGCTCCCAGCGTACCAAGGATGATCAGCATCAGGCCGATGAGGAGCATGGGCGCTTGCGAGCGTCCACGGTGGCGACGGGACGCGATGGCGGATGAGCGGAAAATGCCCCGGCCTAGGACATAGAGTGCGTTGAGCCCGTAGACCATTCCCATCAGGTGTATGTTGAGGCGCGAATCGCGGTTGGAAACATGCGCCAGTTCATGGGCGACGACACCGGCCAGTTCCGGACGGGTGAGCTTGGCCAGGGCGCCGTGGGTCACACCCACGGCGGCGTGTTCGTGATCCCCGCCCGCCGCGAAGGCATTGATTCCGGGCTCGTGCATGATCACGAATGCCCGTGGTCGCGGAAGTCCGGAAGCGATCGCCATCTCTTCGACGATGTTGAGATAGCGGCGTTTGGAGAGATTCCAGGTATCTTCCGTCACTTCCTCACCGCCAAGCGCCCGAGCGACCTTGGCGCCGTCACCGCTGAAGGAAACGACGCGAATCAACGCCGCGCCGACGACCATGACCAAGGTTAGTCCGGCCGCAATGGCGACGACAGCCGGATCAATCTCTGGCCAGGCTGTTCCCCCGGTGGACATGTTCTCGCCCGAGGAGAGGAGCGCAGCGGCTAAGAGTCCGACGGCGAGGCTGACGGTTGCAGCCAATACAAGAAAGAACGCCACTAGGAATGTGGAGGTACTGCGCGTGCGCGCCTGCTGTGCCCGAAAATCGAATGTGGCGCTCACGATCAGGCCTCGATCAGGTGAAGGAGACCGTGGGCGCTGCCTGGATGGTTTGACGGTCCTCGAACTCCAGCATCCCGGTTGGCCTGAAGCCGAACATCCCGGCAACGAAGTTCGAGGGAACCGTCTCGACCACGTTGTTGTAGCTGAAGACACTGTCGTTGTAGGCCTGCCGGGAGTAGGCGACTCGATTCTCGGTCGACGTCAGCTCTTCCTGGAACTGCCGGAAACTCTCATTTGCCTTGAGATCGGGATAGGCCTCGGACAGTGCGAAGAGCCGCCCCAGGATGCTGCCGAGCGCACCCTCCGCCTGTCCGAGCCGGGCCATGGCGCTGGGATCGCCGATGGCGCTCCCGACCTGTTGACGGATATCCTCTGCCTGATTGCGCGCCTTGATGACGGCTTCCAGCGTCTCGCGTTCGTGCTGCATGTAGCCCTTGACGGCTTCAACGAGTCGGGGAATCAGATCGTGCCGGCGCTTCAGTTGCACGTCGATCTGCGCAAAGGCATTGATATAGGCGTTGCGAAGCCGCACAAGGCGGTTGTAGAGAATCGCCACACCTGCGACGATGGCGATGAACAGAAGGAGAAAAACAAGTATCACTTCCATGAAATCTTCCTCGAAATTTGCCCCGGCTTGTTGAGCTAGCGTCCGGCGTCCGAGAGATCGAGCGTCGCGGGCGAGATCAACACCCCGAAGGCCTTGCACCAGATCACGATGCTCTTGTAGCGGGAGAGATCGGTTCCATCGGGAATGGGGTAGTTCTGACTGCCCTTGAACGCCTTTATCTGTCCCAGGTCCAGGGATCGCGCCTCATCGAAATCGGCGCTACGTTTCACGTCCGCGCGGGGCGAGAGATAGACGTGGAAGCGTGGGCCCGGCCCCACTTCGAAATCCGATTCGAGGTGCACGAGATCCTGGAATAGAGTGGCGCGGCCCTTGCCGTAATGGACCGGGTCGTTGGGATCGGGATGGATGAAGGTCGCGCGTGCAACGACGGTCTTTTCCCCGCGGCCCGCCACTTCCTCCGTCGCCGTCAAATCGGCCAGAAATATGTATGGGTAGGCGAAGATGCCGATGGCGAATCCCACGCCGAGTCCGATGATTCCGCCGGCGACGAACAGGGTGAGCCCCTTCCAGAACGACCGCCACATGGCTTCCCCCTTCCGTTCGGACGCCACACGTCGGAGGCCAGTATAGCCGATTTGGCTCGTGTGGGGATGCCGGTCCGTGGCGGATTTGCCCTGCTTTCCGCACGGATCGTGACGTGCTAAGGATGGGCGCCCAGTCGCCGCCCCGCCCGAGACGGGGAAAGCGGCCCCGTCGGGAGGAGCACCATGATCGACGTCTATTCCTGGACCACGGGCAACGCGCGGAAGATCTACATCATGCTGGAGGAGACGGGGCTTCCCTATCGGATCCACCCCGTCAATATCTCCAAGGGAGACCAGTTCAAGCCCGAGTTTCTGGCGATTTCCCCCAATAACAAGATTCCTGCCATCGTCGAAAGAGACGGTCCGGGGGGCAGCCCCTATTCCCTGTTCGAAACCGGGGCGATTCTCATGTACCTCGCCCACAAGACCGGTCGCTTCCTGCCCGAGGACCCGGCCGCGCGCTCGGAGACTATCCAGTGGCTGATGTTCCAGATGGGCGAGCAGGGACCCCAGTTCGGCCAGGCCGGGCATTTCGTCGGCCGCCGTGACCGCCCCGGGATGGCCGCCGGCCTCGCGCGTTTCGTCGAGGAGGCCGACCGCATCATGCGGGTACTCGACGGGCGTTTCGCGGAGAGCGAATTCGCAGCGGGGCCCGAGTACACAATTGCCGACATGGCGCTCTATCCATGGTGCCAGCAACTCGACAAGCGGGGTCTCGACCTCACGGACTATGGTCATTGCAAGCGCTGGTTCGACCGAGTAGCGGCGCGGCCGGCGGCGCAAAAGGCCGACGAGATCGCCGCCGGGCTGCGCCGGGTAGCGGCGGCCGCGCAATAGGGCAAGACTCGCTCGAAGGAGCCATGGGGAGGACGGGATGATCGATTTCTACTGCTGGCGGAGCGGCAACAACCGCAAGATCTTCATCATGTTGGAGGAAACCGGGCTGCCCTATGCCCGGCACATCGTCAA
>DASWKZ010000194.1:0-8365 GCA_036396355.1 Alphaproteobacteria bacterium | reverse complement strand
CGCCGCGGGCCGAGCCAGCCCAGGGCCGCGAGCTCGGCGAAGGCTTTCCACATGCCGATGAGCCCGGTGCCGCCGCCCGTCGGATAGAGGATCACGTCGGGCAGATCCCAGCCCAGCTGCTCGGCGAGCTCGAGGCCCATGGTCTTCTTGCCCTCGATGCGGTAGGGCTCCTTCAAGGTGTTGGCCTCGAACCAGCCGGCGGCCTGCGCCCCCTCGGCGACGATCCTGCCGCAGTCGTGGATCAGCCCATCGACGCGGTAGACGCGGGCCCCCTGGAGCGCGATCTCGCGCACGTTTACCTCCGGCGTGTCGGCGGGGCAGAACACCACCGCCTCGATCCCCGCCCGCGCGCAGTAGGCGGCGAGCGCGGCGCCGGCGTTGCCGTTGGTGGCCATGGCCATCTTGGCGACGCCCAGCGCCTTGGCCATGGACACCGCCATCACCAGGCCCCTCGCCTTGAAAGAGCCGGTGGGCAGGCGCCCCTCGTCCTTGACCAGGATTTCGCCGGCGCCCAGCGACCGGGCCAACCGGGGCAGCGGCACGATCGGCGTCATGGTCTCACCGAGGCTGACGATGTCGGCAAGCCGCCGAACCGGCAGGAGCTCGCGGTAGCGCCAGAGATCGGGGGCGCGGGCGGCGAGCGCCTCGCGGGACAAGGCGCGGGCCGCGGCGGCGAGATCGTAGCGCACCAGCAGCGGCTTGCCCGCCTCTGACAGGTTATAGAGCCGATCCGGTGGGTATGTGGCGCCGGTGGCCCCGCATTCCAGATGGGTGACGAAGCTGGGCCGCTCGGTGGCGAGGTTGTCCTCCATCAGCGGGCTCCCTCGCGGGCTCCCTCTATGAGGTCGGGTCCGGGCGCGGCGCGCGCCTTGAGGGCTTCAAACACCGCCCGGTTGGCCGGCGTCTCGATCCCGAGTTCTCGCCCCAGGCGCACCACCGCCCCCGACAGCCAGGCGACCTCGAGCGGCTTGCCGGCGGCGGCGTCGTGGGCCATGGACGAGGTCATGTCGGCGGGCAGGGTGTCGGCGAAGGCCAGCCGCCCGGCGACGAAGTCCGGCGGGAGGGCGACGCCGCGGGCGCGGGCGACGGCGGCCGCCTCGGCCATCACCTCGGCGAGAACGGCGCGATGGCCGGGATCGGCACGGACCTCTCCGATGGGGCGGCCTGTCAGCGTCGTGGTCGCCGACAACCCCACCAGGAACACGAACTTGCGCCAGATGGCGCCGGTGATGTCGGGGACGGCCTCGGCCTCGATCCGGGCATTCTTGAGCGCGGCGACGACGGCGTCGATGCGCGGGCTCGACCCACCGGCGAGTTCGCCGAGTTCGATGCGCGCCAGCGTGCCGGTGTGGCGGATCACCCCGGGCGCTGCAATGGCGGCGCCGATATAGGCGACGCCGCCGGCGGCGCGCTCCCTGCCGAAGGCACGCACCAGCATGTCCTCGGCCTCGACCCCGTTCTGCAGGGAGACGACCGTGGTCCCGGGGCCGACCACCGGCGCCAGCGCCTCGAGGGCGGCCGCGGTATCGCCGAGCTTGACGGCGAGGACCACCACATCGGGGACGCCGAGGGCGCGAGGATCGGCCTCCGCCCGCGCCGGGTACGCGGTGACGTCGCCGAGGGCGCTCCTCACCGCGAGGCCGCGGGCGCGGATGGCCTCGAGATGGACGCCGCGGGCGACGAATCCGACATCGGCGCCGGCGGCCGCGAGGCGCGCGCCGAAATAGCCGCCGACACCGCCCGCGCCCATCATCAGGAAAATCATCGCCTTACCCCCAACGGCTACCCCCGCCCGAGAACACGCGAACGCCCGGCTTGACCCGCGTGAAGGTCCTGGGGCATCATTCCTGCAACCACAGCCCGGAATTCAAGTTGAATTTCAGGCTACTAAGAGAATCCACCACAGGGAGACCAAACAGGCCATCCGGTTGTGGGATTATCGGGACATCACCGTCAGCGGTCTACGCACCCAATGCCGGGGGCCGTTCAACCGGGGTGGCCGGTCCGATGTCACCGCCTCTGCCGCGTAACGTGCCGGAACGGGCACCGAGTTTCATAACAGGGAGACTGACATGTACGATCACTTCTTGGACGATCTCACGCGCCGCCGCTTCCTGATGGGGACGGTGGCCACCTTGGGCGCGGGTATCCTCTCCTCCGCCCGAATCGCCGACGCCTTTGCCGCCGAATTTCCGTCGCGGAACATCAACGTCTACGTGCCGACCCGCGAGGGCGGCGGCGCCGACCGCGCCCTGCGCGCCTTCGCCAGCGTGTGGAAGAACTATCTCAAGGTCAACTTCGAGCCGTCCTTTTACCCCGGCGCCGCCGGGCGGGTCGGCTACGAGACCTACATGGGCAAGGCCTCCGACGACGGCCACGACCTCCTGTTCGGCAACGTCGGGCCCGAGGTCCTGAACTGGGTGGTGAAGAAGCCCACCTTCGCCCTCAAGGACCTGATTTATTTCTGCCAGATAGACTCGGACCCCGGGTGCATCTTCATCAGCACCAGGAGCAAGTTCAAGCACATCGACGAAATCGTCGCCGAAGGCAAGAAGAGGCCCATCAACATCGGCGTCAGCCGGCTGGCGCATCCGGCCACTCTGGGCGCCCTGGCGCTGGCCCGTCACACCGGCGCCAAGTTCAACGTGATCCCGCTGTCGGGCGGCAAGAACACCAATGCCGGCGTCGCCACCGGCGAGATGGACTGCGGCGCCCTGCCGACGGGTGGAATCGTGCGGCAGCCCAAGAACTTCAAGATCGTTGCCATCTTCGACGACAAGAATCCGATCCCGGACAAGATGAAGGACGCAGTCCTCGTCAACAAGCACTTCGGCATGAACCTGCCGCCGCTGATCGCGGGCGCGCGGGCCTTCGGGATCAAGCGGGCCACCGTGGAGAAATATCCCGACCGGTACAAGCTTCTCCTCTCCACCCTCAACTCTGTCTACAAGGACCCCGCGTACTGGGAGACGCTGAAGAAGACCAAGGTGCCCCTGGAGCTGTGGGTGAAGGAATCCTCGCCGGAGAAGATCGAGAAATACGTCAACGACATCACCGCCATCGGCGAGGAATACCGCGACCTGTTGACGGGCAAGTCCTGAGGCGCGGCCTCGGCGCCATCGGCGCGACCTTCGGGCGGCATGCCCGCGTGACGGCATGCCGCCCGCCTTGCTAGGGGGAGCTGGCCGACCGCGACCGGTCGGCCAGCAGCGGGGGGTGTGCAGAGCGTACCATGAGCAGCGAAGAGGAAATGACGGCGGGCCCGTCGGGGGGGCCGAATGAGCGGCCGCGCAAGACGTCGGCCGGCTCCGACCTCATCATCCCGGTGGCGGGCATCTCGCTTGCCATCTACTACTTCAGCACCATCATCGAATCGCCGTGGACGGCGCAGGTGAGCGCCTTCTTCGTCGGCTCGATCCTGATCCTCCTGAGCCTGATCCTGATCGTGCGGACCGCCCTCGCCTTGCGCGCCGGCAGCGCCCGCTTCGATTTCCGGCGGGTGACCGAGCCGGCGGACTTCATCGGCAAGCGGCTCGTGCTTCTGGCGCTGACCGTGGCCTACATCTACGTCATTCACTGGACCGGGTTCACGCTCACCACCTTCGTCTTCCTCGCCCTCGCCATGCTGCTTCTCAATGACGGCCGCAACAAGCGGCTGATCCTCGTGCTGTCCGCGCTGATGGCGGTCGGCGGCTGGGCGATGTTCGTCTACGCCTTCGAGACACGGTTCCCCCTGGGGCCGTTCGAGCGGCTGGTGAACGGAGTCCTGTGATGGCCTTCGAACCCGCCGTCTTCATCGACGCGTTCATCCACACCTTCCAATACTGGTGGGTGATCTTTCCGGCCATCTTCCTCGGCCTCATCGTTGGCGCGATCCCCGGATTCTCCGCCGCCAACACCATCATCATCCTGCTGCCGCTGGCCATCACCCTGCCGGTGGAGATCGGCTTCGTGTTCATGATCGCGCTCTATGCGTCCTCGCGCATGGGCGCGGGAATCCCCGCGATCCTGGTCAACATCCCGGGCACCGCCGGCGCCGCGGCGACGCCGCTGGACGGCTATCCCATGACCCGGCAGGGCCGCGCGCCCCAGGCGCTGGCCATCTCCTTCGTCTCCTCGACCCTCGGCGGGCTCCTGACCACGGTGATCGCGCTGCTGGCCATGCCGTGGCTTTCGGAGGTCGCCTTCTACCTCCATTCGGTGGAGATGATCGTGGTGATGCTGTTCGGCATCTCGCTGATCGCGACCATCGCCGCCAGGGACACCCTCAAGGGCCTGATCGCGGGCTTCTTCGGGCTGATGATCGGCTCCATCGGCGCCGACTTCGTCTACGAGACCCCGCGCGGCACCTTCGGCTTCCTCGAGCTCTATGACGGCGTGCCGCTGATCCCGGCGCTGGTGGGCCTGTTCGCCATCTCCGAGGCGTTCGCCGTCATCGAGCGGGACTCCATCCTCACCGAGCGCGGGCAGGTGGCCATGCGGCACGCCAGCTGGGCCGAGACCCTGGAGGGGGTGCGGGAGGCGCTCAGCCGCTGGTGGCACATCGTCTGGACCTCCATCATCGGCCTGGTGGTCGGCGTGGTGCCGGGCGCCGGCGCCGCCATCGCCGCCTTCGTCGCCTACCAGCAGTCGCGGACCTTCTCGAAGACCCCGGAGCTCTACGGGACCGGCCACATCGAGGGGCTGGTGGCGCCCGAATCCGCCAATAACGGCGTGACCTCGGGCACCCTGGTGCCGCTCTTGATCATCGGCATCCCGGGCGGCGCGACCGCGGCGATCATGCTGGTGGTGCTCCAGTACCACGGCATGACCATGGGGACCGACCTGTTCATGGAGACGCCGGAGCTCGCCTATCTCCCCTTCGCGGCGATGGCGGTCACCTACTTCCTCATGCTGTTCACCATCCTGCCGCTGGCGCGCTACATGTCGCGGATCACGGTGGTGCGCACCGTCTACATGGCGCCCCTGGTGGTCTCGTTCACCCTGGTGGGCTCCTTCGTGCCCCGCGAATACGTGTTCGACATGTACCTCGCGCTGGTGTTCGGCGTGATCGGCTACGTCGCCCGCAAGACCGGCTACCACGTGGCCGCCATCCTGATCGGCGTCATCCTGGGGCCGCTGCTGGAGGGATTCTTCATCCGCGCCATGAAGATGTCCCAGGGCGACCTGATGGTGCTGTTCTCCTCGACCCTCGGCAACATCCTGTGGGCGTGCCTGATCGCCAACATCGCGTTCCCCTACGTGCTTGGATACTGGCGCAAGCGGAAGCGCGCGGCGGGGGCGGCCGCCGAGTAACGCCCGAGCCCCATGGCCCCGCCCTTGTCGCACGCCTTTCCCGGCACTGAATATGCGCCTCTCTGCGCCGGCCCGGACCGCGCCCCGAGGCTGCCGGCCCAGCCGTTGCCCAAGGGGGCATGGGATTGCCATGCCCATATCTGCGGACCCGCGCGCGAATTCGCCTACGCGCCGGAACGCATCTACACGCCGCCCGACGCGCTGCTTCCCGATTACCTCTCGATGCTCTCCACCCTCGGCATCGCCCGCGCGGTGCTAGTCCAGCCGAGCGTCTACGGGACCGACAACACCGTCCTCGAACGCGCGCTGGCGGCCCTTGGCGATGGCGCCCGCGGCGTCTGCGTGGTCGAGGAGGGCGTTTCCGTTTCGGAGCTCGAGCGCCTGCACGCCCTCGGCGTCAGGGGCGTGCGCCTCAATCTCGTCGATGTCGCCGATCCCACGGGGGAGCTGCCGCTCGACCGCGCCCGGGCGCTCGCCCGGCGCATCGCGCCGCTGGGCTGGCACGTCGAGTTCCTGGTCCATGTCGACGACGTGCCCGACCTCGACCGGCGGTTCGCGGATTTCCCAACCGACATCGTGTTCGGCCACCTGGGCTATGTCCATCGGGGCCGGGGCCCGGACGATCCGGGCTTCCGGGCCCTCCTCAGGCTGATGGCGGCGGGGCGCACCTGGGTGAAGCTGACCGGGCCCTACCGCATTTCGGCGGAGGGGCCGCCCTATGCCGATGCCGAGCCTTTCGCCGAAGCGCTGTTCGAGGCGGCGCCCGGGCGCCTGGTCTGGGGGTCGGACTGGCCGCACGTGATGGTCGAGGGGGAGATGCCGAACGACGGCGACCTCGGTGATATCCTCCGAAAGTGGGCCGGAGACGAGGCGCGGCTCCGGCAGGTGCTGGTGGACAATCCCGCCGCCCTGTACGGACCCGGCCCGGGCAAGGAGGCGCCGGCGCCATGAGCGAACGGGACCACGCTGGCGGGCCCGGGGCCCGGAACGTGCGGCGGATCGGCCACCTCGATCTTCCCGGCGCGGGCCAGGTCTTCCTCGCCGGCGATTACGCCTATCTCGGCCACCTCCCCAACAAGGCCAACCTGGGGACCTCGGTGGTGGACGTCTCCGACCCCACGAAGCCCCGCGTCGTCGCCTCCCTCGGCGTGGGCGATCCCGAGTCCCACAGCCACAAAGTGCGAGTGGTCGGCGACCTCATGGCCGTCAACGTGGAGCGCAACAATTTCGGCATCGGCCGCAAGGCGGAGCAGCTTCCCCCCATGCGCCAAAGGCTCTTGGGCGAACTGGGGCGCGCGCCGAGCCACGCCGAGCTCGCGGACAAGCTCGGCGTCAAGGAGGCGGACATCCCGCGGCTCGAGGCCGCCGAGGTGCACGCCTACGCCAACGGCGGCTTCAAGCTGTTCGATGCCTCGGACCCTACCGATCCGCGCGAGATCGTCCACGTCAAGACCGGCGGCATCGGCGTCCACCGCTTCGACATGGACGGGACCCACGCCTACATCTCGACAGAGATGGATGGTTTCATCGGCAACATCCTGGTGATCTACGACATCCGCGACCCCAAGGCGCCCACGGAGGTCTCTCGCTGGTGGATGCCGGGCCAGCACCTGGCCGGGGGCGAGGCGCCGACCTGGGCCGGGCGCGAATGCCGGCTCCACCACGCCATGCGCGAGGGCGACCACCTCTGGGCCGGGGTGTGGCAGGCGGGGCTCCGCGTCATCGACATTTCCGACATCGCCCGGCCCCGCACCGTCGGCGAATACAATTACCACCCGCCGTTCCCGGAGCCGTCGCACACCTTCATGCGGGTCCCGTTCCCCCTCGCCGGCCGGGACATCGCTCTGGCCATCGACGAGGAGGACCAGTATTACGGCCCCGAGGAAGCCGACGCCCGGCGCGGGCGGCCCCATGCCGGCCTCTGGGTCTTCGACGTGGGCGAACTCGCCGACATCCGACCCCTCGCCCTCTATCAGGCGAGCGACGCATCCTCCCCCTGGAGCCAGACTCCAGGCACCCGCTTCGGCGCGCACCAGTTCCAGGAGCACATCGACGACACCCTGGTCTACTGCGCGTGGTTCTCCGGGGGCTTGCGCATCGTCGACATCGCCGATCCCTTCGCGCCCCGGGAGGTCGGCGTCTTCATGCCCGAGCCCGCCGAAGGCGCCAAGGCGCCCCAGACCAACGACGTGGACACCGACGCGCGCGGCCTCGTCTACATCGTCGACCGCGTGAAGGGCTTCGATATCCTGGAGTTCGACCGCCCGTAATCCCTACGCGCCAACGTCGGGCCGCTACTCCACGCCCGAGGCGACGAGGATATGCCGGGCCTCGGCGGTATCGAGGAAGGCGACATAGGCGGCGGCGGCCTCGGGGTCCTCCGCCGAGTTCAGCGCCGCGGCGGCGTAGGTGGTGATGTTCTCCACCTCCTTCGGAAGCGGTCCCACGAGCCGGATCCGCCCCTCCGCCTCGACGCGGCGGATCTCGGTGATCTGGCCGAAGCCGATCGCCCGCGGGCTGTCGCTTTCGGCCAGATAGGCGAGCACGTCGCCGCCCGTCGGCAGGCAGACGGTCTTCTCGGCGACCTTCGGTGCGATGCCGAGCCCCTCGATCATCCGCGCGATGTAAAGCCCGCTCGAGGCCTCGTTGCGGACGATGGCGTCGGCCGCGAGGAGGGCCTCCTTCAGGGCCGCGGCGCTGGAAATGTCGGGAACCTCGGCGCCTTCGCGGACGACGACGCCGGCCTTGACGGACCCGATCACCGTCCGCGCGCCGGGCTGGATGAGGCCGGCCGCATCGAATCCATCCACCGCGGGCTCCGTCGCCACAACCACGTCGGCCTCGGCGGCGCCGCCCTCCACCGTTTCCTTGATCTTGGGGGCCGTGGCGAAGGTGATCGCAAAGCCGTGCCCCGATTTCCTCTCGAAGGCCTCCGCCGTCCCGCCAACGCCGCCCTTGGGCGCGCCCGCGCTCAATACATGGATGGTCGCCACTGCCCTGTCCTCCCTGTCTTCTTTGGCTGCTCCCGGGCATTCGCAGGATAACGCGACGGCCGCGCGCTGTCGAAGGG
>DASWKZ010000193.1:0-4474 GCA_036396355.1 Alphaproteobacteria bacterium | reverse complement strand
GCCTTCTCCTCGAAGCGGCGGATCAGCAGCATGTCGCGGTAGAGCTTGAGCGCCGCCTCGGCGCCGACCGCTACGGGGGCGATCTCGAGCCTGCGTTTTCGCCGCGTCTTCGCCATCGTTCCCTCCGCCACACCACTTCGCCCGACCGGTTCGAGCGCCGGCTCGCTCCGTACGAGACGGCACCCGGTCGGCCCGCCGACGCGGGCTGGCGACGCGGGCTGGCGACGCCGGCCGAACACGCAGCATCCATCGTCCATCTTGCCTAATCAAGTAGGCAAAAGTCATTGTTTTTCAAAGCAAAATGATCATTAATCGGATATCGGTTAACAACGCGCGGCCTGTGTGCGCCGGGTGCGGTGTGAAATCCGCCCGCGCCGCCAATGACTTATCGCCGCCGCTTCAGTTGGCGAAGACGATCAGCTCATCCCGATGCGCCAGTCCGAGAATACGCCGCATCTGTTCGTCCAGCATGTCGGGGTCGACGTGATCGGGATGCAGCAGCGCCACCCGTTCCGCCAGGCGGCTTCGCTCGGCGCGGATGGCGTCCAGCTGAGCCTCCATCCGCTTGGTCTCAGTCGCGGTGTGGGTGAAGGCGATCAGGCCGCGCTCGCCGCGCACCGCGTGGTAGCCGAAGTAGAAGGCGAGTAGCAGGCAAAGCGCCGGCGCGATCAGGCGGCGCGCACGGTGCGAAAGGCGGAACAGGGCCTGCATCGCGGCATCGGGCCACAGCTCGCGGCCGAGATCAAGCCCGGCAACGGCTTAGCCCGCGTTCCGGTAACCGGGGCAAAAGGCCGGGCACTGTTTGACGTGAGGGATTCCCAAGAGACTGGTTTTCTGATTCGATCCGCGCATGGGCGAATCGCTACCAGATATAGACGGCCTTTGCGGCGACGACCTCAAGAGCTTGCTCTTGCGGGTTCTTGAGGAGAACGCGGCGTTGCGCGCCGAGGTGGCGGCGCTGCGCCAGGAGAACCGACGCCTCAAGGGCCTGAAGGGGCCGCCGTCGCTCAAGCCGAGCGGGATGGACAAGGGGAGCGAGGCGACGTCGAAGCGCGGCTCCGGCAAGCGGCGCCGGGGTCCGAAGAACGCCCGGCTTACCGTCGACGAAGATCGTATTCTCACCGTCGAGGCCCCGGCCGGTTCGCGGTTCAAGGGCTATGAGGACTTCACGGTCCAGGACCTGGTGATCAAGCCCCGTGTCATCCGCTACCGTCGGGAACGCTGGCTGACGCCGCATGGCGAGACGCTGGTGGCGCCGCTGCCGCCGGGGCTCGCCGGCCATTTCGGTCCCGAGATGCGATGCTTCGTGCTGGCCCAGTATCACCAGGGCCAGCTCACCGTGGAACGCCTGACAGCGCTTTTGCGGGGCCTGGGCATCGACCTCTCCAAGCGCCAGGTGGTGCGGCTGCTAACCGCGGGGAAGGACGGCTTTCTCGATGAGAACCGGGCCGTGCTCAGGACCGGCCTGGAGACGGCGGTGTGGATCACGGCGGACGATACCGGCGCCCGGCACGCCGATCGCAACGCCATCTGCACCCGCATCGGCAACGACCGCTTCGCCTGGTTCGCGACCACCTTCTCCAAGAGCCGGCTCAACTTCCTGAGGCTGCTCCGCGCCGGCGACGAGGTCTATGGGGTCAACGAGGCGGCGCTGGACTACATGCGAACCCGCCAGCTTCCGGGGCCGGTGATCGCGCGGCTCGCCGCGCATGGCCAGCGCCGCTTCGCGAGCCAACAGGCATGGACGGCGCATCTGCAAGACCTCGCGATCACCGCGCGGGCGGCGCATCCCGATCCGGTGCGCATCGCCACCGAAGGCGCGCTGTGGGGCGCTCTTGTGGCGCGCGGCCGGCTCGACGAGACGGTCATCCTCAGCGACGACGCCGGCCAGTTCAACGTCGGCCGTCACGCGCTGTGCTGGGTGCATGCGGAGCGCCTAGTGCACCAGCTGGATACCTTCTGCGAACGCCAGCGCCAAGCCAAGGAAGCCATCCAGGCCCGCATCTGGCGGCTCTACGCCGATCTCAAGGCCTATTGCCGCGACCCCACGCCAGCCGCCAGGCGGGCGCTCGGCGCCCGCTTCGACCACCTGTTCAAGAGCCGCACCGGCTTTGCCACTCTGGACCGGCTGCTGGCCCGGCTGCATGCCAACCGCGCCGAGCTCCTCATGGTGCTGGAGCGTCCCGACGTGCCTCTGCACACCAACGACGCCGAGAACGACATCCGCTGCCAAGTCACCCGCCGCAAGCTCTCCGGCGGCACCAGGTCCGAGGCCGGCCGGGAATGCCGCGACGCCTTCCTCGGTTTGATGAAGACATGCAACAAGCTCGGCATCCGCTTCTGGGATTATCTCGGCTGCCGCCTCGACGCTCCCGGCGCGCCGTACGTCGCCCCGCTGCCTCAGCTCATTCGCCAAGCCGCCTCGACCTGACCGCCCGGCCTTTTGCCCCGGTTACCTCTGAGCTGGGATAACTCCTTGGTCGGAGAAGAATTTTCCCAGATTTAGAGCCCCGATGCACCTCTAGTTTGAGAAATCCGGGCTAGCGCAAGTATCGGGGGCGCAGGGCGACTTCGGCTATGCGTCAGATGTCATACGGCACCGGGGTGCCGTGCCAGCCGGCGGCCTTCTTCTCCCAGTAGAGCTCGCGCAGGCGCACCGTCAGCGGGCCTGGTGCGCCGTTCGAGAGCGTGCGCTCGTCGACCCGGGTGACCGCCATGACGCCGCCTGCCGTGGAGGTCATGAAGGCCTCGTCGGCCTCGCGCAGATCGTCGGGGCTGAGCTTGCCCTCGGCGGCGGGCAGGCCCAGCTCGGCCGCCAGTTCCAGGACCGTGCGCCGGGTCACCCCCTCCAGCATCCCGGCCTCGGGGGTCTTGAGCGCCCGGTCCCTGACCACGAAGAGGTTGAAGCCCGGGCCCTCGGTCAGGTTGCCATCGAGGTCGACCAGCACCGTGGTGTCGGCGCCCCGGGCCTGGGCGGCGATCAGGGCGCGGGTGAAGTCGCCGCGGTGGAAGCTCTTGATGCGCGGGTCGATCGACTGCGGCGGGATGCGCACGACATCGCTGACATGCACGGCGACGCCGTCGTCGGCGCCGAACGGGTCGATCGGCCGGGTGAAGCAGTAGAAGCGGTTGCGGTTGCGCAAGGGGTCGCGGGGGGCGGCGGGGTCGGGCAGGCCGCGGGTGCAGACGATCTGCACCATGCACTCGCGTTGTCCGCTCAAGCCCACCGTCATCAGCATGATCTGGCGGATTTCCTCGCGCGAAAGCCCGGGATCGAGACCGAGCGCCCGGCACGAGGCGGCGAAGCGCTCGAGGTGATCGTCCAGGCGGAAGAACAGGCCGCGCCAGACGTGTGGGGTGTCGTAACAGGCGTCGCACTTGAGGAAGCCGTGGTCGAGGATCGGCACGGTGATCTCGGCCACCGGCAGGTAGCGGCCGTCGGCCCAGCCGGCGCCGGCCGAGAAATCGCCGGCCGGCCGCGCCTTGGTCCGGGTCTCTGCGTCGAGCGACATGGGGCTTGCTCCTTAGAAGGTCGAGATTGAAGTTTCCTTGCCGGTGATGAACTCCAAGAGCGCCGGCTGCCCCTTCTCGGTCGCCTCGATGCCGCGCCTGATCGCCGGCACGATCGCGTCCGGCGTCGTCACCCGCTCGCCGAAGCCGCCGAAGGCGCGCGCCATCGCCGCGTAGTCGCCGGAGATGTCGGTCGAGCGGTATTTCTCGGTCGACACCGGCATCACCTTCAGCTCGATCGCCATCGAGAAGTTGTTGAGCAGGATCGAGAGGATCGGGATACGCTCGCGCACCGCGGTCTCGAAGTCCATGCCGGTGAAGCCGATCGCGGCATCGCCCCAGACGTTGATGCAGAGCTTGTCCGGGTGGACCAGCTTCGCCCCCATGGCGAGCCCGAGGCCGTAGCCGAGCTGGGTGGTCTTGCCCCAGCCGATGTAGGAGAGCGGCGCGGTCGACACCCAGAACGGCGAGAGCTGATCGCGCGGGCTGCCGGCGTCGTGGGTGATGATGACATTGTCCAGGTCGACCGTGTTGTGCAGGTCCCAGATCACCCGGTAGGGCGAGAGTGGCGTTTCGTTCGAGGTCAGTTTCGGCTGCCACTCGGCGAGCCATTCCCGTTTCAGCTTGGCGATCTCGCCCGCGACCGGCGCGGAATCGCGCTTCTTGCCGCCGAGCCGCTGCTCGACCGCGGCGTTGATGGCGTCGAGCGTCAGCCCGGCGTCGCCTACCAGTGCGTGCTGCGAAACTACGTTCTTGTTCAAATCCAACGGGTCGAGCGTCGCATGGATGATGGTCTTGCCCTTCGGCATGGCGACGCCGAAGTTGGTGCTGGTGAAGCTGCAGCCGATGCCGAAGATGACGTCCGATTTCTGCAGGAAGTCGTGCACCGGCCGCGGCATCGATCGGCCGCCGGAGCCGAGCGAGAGGGAATGATTCTCGGGGAAGGCGCTCTTCCCCTGCAGGC
>DASWKZ010000192.1:0-4524 GCA_036396355.1 Alphaproteobacteria bacterium | reverse complement strand
TCCTTCGAGAGCCTCGAAGCGCGGCTGGCGGCCCCGGAGCCGGTGGAGTAGCGCGTCCCCATCGCGGTCCGCCTATAGCACCAGGCTGGGGTTGCGGAGGTTGCGGTCGCAGTCGATGAGATTCACCTGCTTGACCAGGATCTCCCATTCCTCTCCCCGGCGCGCGAGGCGATGGGCGCACCAGGCCGCGAGAGTGCGGCCGTCGCCGGCCCGGAACTCGGCGATCAGCAGGTTCGAGCGCACCATCACCGTCGAGTCCTCCTCGGTCGCGAACACCTCGACGTTGGAGACGAAGCGCACGGTGCGCGAGGGCGGGACCTGCGACCAGGCGGCGCCCGTGCCCAGGCGGAACACGCGATCCTCCAGGCGCCGGCGGTCGTCGAAGGCGATCGCAACCTCGCGTCGGGGGTCACCGCCCTCAGGCGTCGCCGGCACCCAGTAGAGGCACTCGCGGGCAAACAGGGCGAGCCAGTCCTCGTAGCGGCGCCGGTCCAAGAGCCGCGCCTCGCGCTCGAGCACCGCGCGGCAGGCCTCGCGCAGCGCGGGCTCGCGAACGATCCTGTCGTCGCGCTGCCAATCGGAGAAATCGGCGACGAGATCGCGATAGAACGCGTCGTCCACGTAGGACGCGGCGCGGGCGGGGTCGGACGCGGAGGCCATGATGCCCCTCAAACCTCGCGCCGGACGGCGAGGCGCGGGGGCCGCGCCATCAGCCGCTTCCATTCCCTGAAGGTCTCGCGCATGAACACCTCGTCGGTGGCCGGCGCCGTGATCACGCCGCGCGCGTCGGTCTTCACGCGGCCGGGGATGCCGAGCCCCCGGTGCATGTAGACCCATTCGTCCTCCACCGCCTGCAGGCCGCGCTGGATCTCCTCGAAGTTGGTGGCGTCGTCGACCTCGCCGAAATTGGGGAAGCCCTCCTGGGTGCGCATGCGCAGCGCGTTGATCTCATCGGCGGCACCCTCGAGCGCGCCCGCCTCGTCCACCACCGCGGTGCCGTACCAGGTGGTGTCGGTCTCGTCCACGGCCAGCGGCTGGATCACCTGGATATGGTTGCCGAGGATCAGCAGGTTGGGGAAGACGTTGATGTTGACGGGCTCGGAGGCGGCGAGGTCGAGGGCGCGGCCGGCCCTGTCGCCGAGGCGCCGGCGCAGCGCCTCCTCGTAGGGCTCCATGCCGGGGTGCGCCCCTTCGATCTCCCACAGCGCGCCCGGGCGCCTGTCCAGGTTGGGCCGCTTGTCCTTGAAGTGATGGCCGTGGCCCAGGTACTGGACGTACATGGGGGCGTCGTCCGGCTTGTCCTTGTAGAACGACATGCCCTTCTCGTTGTCGGCCTTGAGCCGGTTCTCCATCTCCAGGAGCGAGCGGTGAGAGAACTTCACATGATAGCCGTCGGCCGAATTGTCGTAGGCGAGCTTCCAGTTGCCCCGGAACTTGAGGCGGTTGGCCTCGCGGATGGCGACGCGGCCTCCGGGATGGCGATCGAGCCACTGGTCGATGGGCCCGGTGACGGGGCCGAGATAGTCGAGGAGCGAGGGTGCATCGGCATTGAGGGTGCCGAAGACGAAGCCGCGGTAGCTCTCGACGCGCGGCACCTGGGCGAGGTTGTACCTCGCATCCTTGAAGTCGCAGGCATAGCCCTCGGGCCACGGCACGCCGCGGAGCTCGCCCGTGTTCATGTAGGTCCAGCCGTGATAGGCGCACTGGAAGACCCTGGCCGAGCCCCTCTCCTCGCGGCACACGGTGGCGCCGCGGTGGGCGCAGCGGTTGAACAGCGCGCGCAGGCGCCCTCCCCCATCGCGCAGCACGATGATCGGGCGCAGCCCCAGCCGCGTGGTGATGAAGTCGTCGTTCTCGGGGATCTGGCTCTCATGGGCGAGATAGACCCAGACGCCGCCGAAGATATGCGTCATCTCGGCGGCGAAGATGCCGGGATCGGTGTAGACCAAACGGTGGACGCGGTCCTCATGCACCAGCGCGTCCCAATCGTAGGAAAGGGCCGTGTTGGGTATCCTGCCCGGTGCCCCGTCAGGCCTCTCTAGCGTCGACATGGCCAAAATCCTCGGTGCCTGATTCCCAGCGTTGCGCCGTCCTCAGAAGAAATCGAAATACTCGTTCTGCTCCCAGGCGGTGGTCTCCTCGCCGGGATCGCCGGCGGGGACCCCCGTCTCCTCCAGGTAGCGCAGGAACCGTCCGGTCTCGTTGCGCTTGAGCTTGAGATAGTAATCGATGAACAGGTTGCCCACCTCGCGGCGGAAGAGCTCGCTGCGATCGAGCGCGTCGAGGGCCGCCATCAGGGTTTCGGGCAGCCGGGCGCGGTCGGAGGCGTAGGGCTCTTCGTCCTGGGGCCCCGGATCGAGGGCCTTGGCGACCCCCTCGAGCCCGGCCACGATCTGCGACGTCATATAGAGATAGGGATTGGCGGCCGGCTCGCCGGCCCGGTTCTCGAGCCGCGTCGCCGGGTCGCCGGGGCCGCCCAGCACCCGCAGCATGGCGCCGCGGTGGTCGTAGCCCCAGCCGGCCCGGTCGGGGGCCAGGGAATTGGGGCGGAACCGCCGGTAGCCGTTGACCGTGGGGGTGGTGAAGGCGGCGGATTCCACGGCGTGGCCGAGGAGCCCGCCGAGATAGCCCATGCCGAACGGCGACAGGCGCCGACCCCCCTCCTCCGGCATCAGGAGGTTACGCCCGGTGCCGGCGTCGATGATGGACTGATGGAGGTGCCAGCCGCTCGAATAGTAGCCCTTGAGGGCGGGGCGGCACATGAAGGTGGCGACATGGCCCATGCGCCGGCAGACCTGCTTGGTCGTGGTGCGGAACAGCACCACCTCGTCGGCCGCCGTCAGCCCCTCGCGCGGGGCAAAGGTGCACTCGACCTGGCCCGGACCCCACTCGTTCTCCATGGAACGGAGGGCGAGGCCGATCTTCCCGTAGGCCTCGGCCAGGGCCGAGAGCACCGGCTGCATCAGGTCCAGGTTGGATTCCGAGTGGTAGGAATAGCCGGGCTCGACCGGCTCGGTCCGCAGCGGCCGGCCGCGATGGCCGGGACGGCCCACATGCTCCTCGGTCAGGTGCTCCTCGGCGGCGCGCAGCAGGTACCATTCGATCTCCAGGCCGACCACGTAGGCCATGCCCTGCTCCTCGAGGCGCTGCAGCTGGCGGCGCAGAAGCTGGCGGGGCGAGAACGGATAGGGCGCGCCGGTGTTGAAATACTCGTCGCACAATATCCACCCCAGTCCCGGCTCCCACGGCAGCATGCGGAAGGTGCCGGGATCGGGCACCACGGTGATGTTGGGCGAGCCCGTCATCTCGTCCATGCCCAGCCCGCCGCCGCGGGTGAACGAACTGAAGGTCCGCGCGTTGGCCGAATCCAGCGTGGTGGTGGCAACGTTGATGTTGTACCCGTTCTCGAGCGCGCCCAGGAACGCGGGCACGGTGACCGCCTTGGCCCGCGACCAGCCGTGGGGGTCCGCCCAGGCCAGGCGGATCAGCCTCGGAGCCTCCTTCTCGATCCGGCGCCCGAGGTCCGCGGCCTGACGTGCCTGGTCGTCGTTCCACAGACCGTGCCGCCTTATGAATCCGAGCGGTTTCGTCATGGGAACGCAAATTAGCAGGCTTTCGCCGGTCCATGGAACGGAAAGCTATGGATTCCGCGGGCGGGACGCCCGCCCCGTCGGCGCGGCGCAGGCCCGGAATCGGAAGGGCCCGCGCGATGCGGGCCCCCGAATCCGTCCGAGATGGTCGTCCGACCGCTCAGGCGGCCTCGGCGCCCTTCCTCTCGGACTTGCCGCTGCCCTCGATGAGCCGCGACAGCCGCGAGCCGAGCCGCCCTTGGCCCGAGCGGATCTCGATGCGGCGCGGCTTCATCTCCTCGGGCACCTCGCGCACCAGGTCGATATGCAGCAGGCCGTTGTCCAGCCGTGCGTCGCTGACCTTCACGTAGTCGGCCAGCTGGAACGTGCGGCTGAAGGCCCGCCCCGCGATCCCCCGATAGAGGTAGGCGCGGTCCTCGTCGCCCTGCTTGCTGGCGCCCCTGACGGTCAGGGTGTCGTCGTGGCTCTCGACGCTCAGCTCATCGGCGTCGAAGCCCGCCACCGCCATGGTGATGCGGTAGTGCTCGTCGTCCACCTTCTCGACGTTGTAGGTCGGAAAGCCACCGTCGGACAGATGGGCGGCGTTCTCGAACCACGGCAACAGGCGCTCGAAGCCGATCATGGTGCGATAGAGGGGCGAGAAATCGAGAGTGGTCATGGCTACATATCCTCCTTTCCCGAAGCAACATGCAGACAGTTCCCACCCGCGCCCGAAGGCCGCGGGCGGCGGCGCCTCCATCGGGCAGGCGCCTCCGCGAATCTTTGTGGGTAGGCCCGGCGGGATTTCAAGACCCCCCCCCGGAAGCCGATCGCGGCAGGTCGCCGGCGGCGGCGCGGGGGGCCTTGCGCGGCGACGGACGGGGAGATAGCGTCCCCGCGCACAGAGGCCCGACCGGCGGGAATCGGTCTGGGCGCGATACGGGATTCAGCGGAC
>DASWKZ010000191.1:0-17960 GCA_036396355.1 Alphaproteobacteria bacterium | reverse complement strand
GTAGAGGCAGGCATGCAGCGGCGTTTCGGCGGAGGCGCGCCCTTCACCCACGGGCGAGCCCTGCCCGATGTCGTAAAGCAGCACGTCGGCCTGGGACAAGGCGCCCTTGTCCACGCCCGACGCCGTGATCGCGATGAGGTTGCCGTCCACGCGGCGCGAGAAGTTGCCGCTGGTGACAGGCACCCAGCCGCGGGCCGCGAGGTCGCGACCGGCGGCGACGATCTCCGCCGCGGCCGGCGCGACGCGCGGGTCGCGGCTGCCGTTCACGCGAATCTGGCCCCCGCCCGTCGTCCGGTCGCGAAATGCCCCTCGAGGCGCCGCGCGGCCTCGTCGAGCACACCGTCGGTCTTGGCGAAGCAGAAGCGGACCAGTCCGGGCGGGGGGGTCCGCTCGTAGAAGGGACCGAGGGGAATGGCCGCCACGCCCGCGGCCTCGATCATGTGGGTGCAGAACGAAAAGTCGTCCCGCCCCGTCCCGAGGGGCGATATGTCGGCCACCAGGAAATACGTGCCTTGGCACGGCAGCACGGTCATGCCCACCTGTTGGAGCGCCGTCGCGAGGCGGTCGCGCTTAGCGGAAAGCCGGCCCGTGAGCTCCGAGAAGTATTCCTTCCCGAGGGCAAGACCCTGCGCAACGGCGTATTGGAGGTTGGGCGGCGTCGTGAAGGTGAGAAACTGGTGGCACCGGCTCATGGGACCGAGGAGCGCGGGGTCGGCGGTGGCGTAGCCCACCTTCCACCCGGTGAGCGAGAACGTCTTGCCGGCCGACCCGATCCGGATGGTGCGGCGGCGCATGCCCGGCATGGCCATGAGCGGGGTGAACGGCGTACCGTCGAAGACGAGGTGCTCGTATACCTCGTCGGCGATGGCGACGGCATCCGATCGCGCGACGCATCGGGCAATCAGCGCAAGCTCCTCCATGCCGAACAGCTTGCCCGTGGGGTTCATGGGATTGTTGAGGATCACCGCCTTGGTGCGGGCGCTGAAGGCGGCCTCCAGGGCCGAGGCGTCGAGGGACCATGCGGGGGGCTCGAGCCGCACCGGCACCACCGCTCCACCGGCGCGGCGCACCAGCGGCGCGTAGCAGTCGTACATGGGCTCGAACGCGACCACCTCGTCGCCCTCGCCGACGAAGGCGAGGATGGCCGCGGCCAGCGCCTCGGTGGCGCCGGAGGTGACCATGACCTCGCTCGTGGCATCGACGGCGAGGCCGTAGAAGCGCTCGGCGTGGGCCGCCACCGCCGCCCGCAGCTCGGGGATTCCGAGCATGGGCGGATACTGGTTGGAGCGCTCGCGCGTCGCGGCGCAGGCGGCCTCGATCACCTCGGGCGGCTCGCCGTGGTCGGGGAAGCCCTGGCCGAGGTTGATGGCGCCGCTGTCGCGCGCGAGGCGCGACATCACCTCGAACACGGTGGTGCCGCCATCGGCGAAGACGGGATGGGCGCGATATTGGGGCATCTGTGGCGTGGCTCCCCCTGCGAGGAGCAGTCTAGTTTCATTCCCGTGCTGGTGCCAGAGCCCCAATCTCGCGGCTTCGGGCTGCTGGCTGTGCAATCGGCGCAGCCCCAGGCGGACGTCAGGTATCGAGTGAGGCCTAGCGGAACCGCTTTTGCAGGGCCGCCAAGGCTTCGCCGCCCGGGCACAGCTGCTCGAAGGGCAGCGCCGTCAGCGGCTCGGGGACGGTCTTGTTGGCGGCGTGCATGTCGTCGCGGCTCTCATCGATGTAGAGGAGTCCCGTGACGATTTCCCCCCGTTCCTGATGGCGCATGACGTAGTCGAAAGCACGGGCCCGGTCACGGGGATCATAGTCGGTGTCGACCTTCCTCAAAACGATGGTGCTGCCGTCGTGCAAGGTCACGGGCAGGGCCTCGCCCTCGGCGTAGGAGGCGGTGATCTGCTCCTTGTCGCCGATGAAATCGGCATAAGCTGCATGGTGCATGTGCTGGAAGGCGTAGGCGTAGCTCATGGTCGAGTCCTCGTGGTCGTTGAAGGTGACGCACGGGGACAGGATATCGATGAGGGCGAAGCCGCGGTGTCGGAGTCCGGCCTTGAGCAGGGTGATTAACTGGGCCTTGTCGCCGGAGAAGCTCCGCGCCACAAAGCTGGCCCCAAGCGCAAGGCCCACCTTGATTGGGTCGATAGGTGCCTGAAGGTTGGTTTCGCCCTTCTTGGTCCGGGCGCCCATGGCCGCGGAGGCGGAAAACTGGCCCTTTGTCAGGCCATAGACGCCGTTGTTCTCGATGACGTAGAGGATATCGAGATTACGGCGGATGGCATGGGCGAACTGGCCGAGTCCGATGGACAGCGTGTCGCCATCGCCCGAAACGCCCACGTAGGAGAGATCACGGTTGGCCGCGGCGGCGCCGGTCGCAATCGCGGGCATACGCCCGTGGACCGTGTTGTTGCCGTGGGACTGGCCCAGGAAATACGCGGTGGTCTTGGACGAGCAGCCGATCCCGCTGATCTTGACCGCCCGGTTGGGCGGGATCGCGAGTTCGAAGAAGGCCCGGGTCATGGCCGCCGTGATCGAATCGTGACCGCAGCCGGCACAGAGGGAGGAGACCGTTCCCTCGTAGGAGGCCTCGGTGAGGTCGAGGGCGTTGGTCTGCCGCCCGGCATAGGCGATGTTGGGCTTGCGGATGTAGGTCACGCGGCGGCCTCCCGAGCGACGGCATCCTCGATGGTCCGCACGACGATGCGCGCGTCCATCGGCATGCCGTCGTAATGAAGGATGGACGCGAGCTTGGCCTTGTCCACGGCCGTCTCGTTCGTGAGGAGCCCGCGCAGCTGGGCATCGCGGTTCTGCTCGACGACGAAGATTCGCTCGTGCTCCGCCAGGAAGCGCTCGACCTCCTCGCCGAAGGGAAAACCTCGGACGCGCAGGTAATCGAGGTGGATGCCCCGGCTCGCCAAGCGATCGAGCGCCTCGCTCACGGCGCCGTCGCAGCTCCCGACCGCGACCACGGCCCACGGCGCGGCGGACTTGGACCGGCGGATTGCCGGCTTGGGCACGAGGGTCGCCGCCGTGCGCCACTTGACGAGCAGCCGGTCCATCACGTCCCGGTACTCGTCGGACAGTTCGGTGCGTCCCCCCCACTTGTTGTGGCCCGCACCCCGGGTGAAATACGCTCCCTTGGGATGGCATCCGGGCAGGGTTCGGTAGGGGATACCGTCGCCGTCCACGTCCAGGTAACGGTGGAACTTCTCGATCTTCTCGAGGTCGTCGTCCGACAACACCTTGCCGCGGTCGGGCACGTAGCTCTCATCCCAGGCAAGCTCCGGCACCATCCAGTCGTTCATGCCCACGTCCAGGTCCGAAAGCACGAAGACCGGGGTCTGAAGGCGCTCGGCGAGATCGAAGGCGGCAACCGCCATATCGAAACATTCTGCCGGATCGGCGGGGTACAGGCAGACGTGTCTCGTATCGCCATGGGACGCGTAGGCGCAGAGCTGGATGTCCCCCTGCTGGGTACGGGTCGGCATGCCGGTCGAAGGTCCGACGCGCTGGATATCGAACAGCACCATGGGGACCTCGGCGTAGTAACCGAGGCCCACGAGTTCGCCCATGAGGGAAATCCCCGGCCCGCTGCTGGTGGTGAAGGCGCGGGCGCCCGTCCAGCCGGCACCCAGCACGACACCGGCCGAGGCGAGCTCGTCCTCGGCCTGGACGATGAAGTAGCGCTTTGTTCCGGTTTCCTTGTCGGTGCGGAACCGCCCGCAGAACGCCTTGAAAGCATCCATGAGGGAGGTCGACGGCGTGATCGGATACCAGGCGCCGACGGTCGCGCCCGCATAGACGCATCCGAGCGCGGCGGCGGTGTTGCCGTCGATCATGATGTGCCCCTTGGTCTTGTTGAGACGCTTGATGCGCAGGGGCAGGGGACACTTGAACGTTTTCCTGGCGTAGTCGTGACCGAGCTCGACGGCCTGCATGTTTGCGGGCACGAGCTTCGGCTTGCCCGCGAACATCTCCCCGATCAGGCTGCGAATGACGGCCATGTCGATACCGGTCAGCGCCGCAATCGCCCCGACATAGGCCATGTTCTTCATGAGAATCCGGACACGCGGGTCCGCGAAGGTCTGATTGCACATCTCCGCCAGGGGCACGCCGATGACGGTGATGTCCGATCGGGAGAGGATTTGCTGGCGCGGCCAGGTCGAGTCGTAGAGCAGGTATCCGCCGGGCGCGACCTTCCGGATGTCCTCGGCATAGGTTTCGGCATTCATGGCGACCATGAGATCGACTTCGCCGGAACGCGCCTTGTACCCGTCCTTGGAGACGCGGATCTCGTACCACGTGGGCATGCCCTGGATGTTCGACGGAAAATAGTTCTTGCCCACGACGGGCACGCCCATGCGAAAGATCGCCTTCATGAGAAGGCCATTGGCACTCGCCGAACCGGTGCCGTTGACATTGGCAACCTTGATGACGAAATCGTTCAGCTGACTTTTCGCTGATGGCACGGCGCGCTTCCTCCGGCTTCATCCCACGCATACGGAATCTCTATCATCGATTTCTGCATGTCCCAGGCTGCGGTAGGGCAACGTTCCGCGCACAGGCCGCAATGCAGGCACAGGTTCTCGTCCTTCACCATGACCCGGCTGGTGTACTTGAGAGGCTCGGAAACGAACACCAGTTGATCGGTATTCTCGGCGGGGGCCGACAGCCGCGTTCGGAGATCCGCCTCCTCTCCGTTTGCCGTGATGGTCAGGCAGTCGACCGGACAGATGTCAATGCAGGCGTCGCATTCGGTGCAGAGCTGCGGTGTGAACACGGTCTGGATATCGCAGTTCAGGCAGCGCTCGACCTCGGTCGCGACCTGCTCGGGCGTGAACCCGAGCTCGACCTCGATGTTGAGTTGCCGGAACCTGTTCTTGAGGTCCACGTGCTGCATCTGCCGCCGGGCCGATGGATCGAAGTCGTTGGAATAGCTCCACTCGTGGATGCCCATCTTGGTCGACTGCAGATTGATCCCTCGTGGCAGGCGTTCGGTGATGGGCTCGCCCATGCAGTGCTTGTGGATCGAGATCGCGGCCTGGTGACCATGCTCGACGGCCCAGATGATATTGTCGGGGCCGAAGGCGGCGTCACCCCCGAAGAACACGCCCGGCCGGGTCGACTGGTAAGTGACGCGGTCCACGACCGGCACGTCCCACTTGCCGAACTCGATCCCGAGATCGCGCTCGATCCAGTCGAACGCATTTTCCTGGCCGATCGCCAGGATCACATCGTCGGCGGGAAAGAACACTTCCTCGACGACCGTACTGTCGGTGATCCGGTTGCGATCATCGAAGCGGTACTCGAGGCGCTCGAACATCATGCCCTTGAGCCTGCCGTCTTCGACCACGAACGACTTCGGGGAATGGTTGACGACGATCTCGACGTTCTCCTCCTCGGCGTCCTCGAGTTCCCAGTCCGAGGCCTTGAAGAAGCCGCGCGGCTTGCGCGCCATCACCTTGACGTTGCTGGCGCCCAGGCGGAGCGAGGACCGGCAGCAATCCATGGCGGTGTTGCCGACGCCGATGATCAGGACCCGGTCGCCGATGCGGTCGACATGGCCGAACGCGATGGATTCCAGCCACTGGATTCCGATATGGATGTTCTCCGATGCCTCTTTGCGGCCGGGGAGTTCGAGGTTCTTGCCCTTGGGCGCCCCCGAGCCCACGAAGACCGCGTCATACCCCTCATCGAGCAGCGCGCCCATGCTGGTGACCGGCGTGGACAGCCTGAGATCGGCGCCCATTTCGATGATGTAATTAATCTCCTCGTCTAGGACGCGTGCCGGCAAGCGGAAAGATGGGATGTTGGAGCGCATCAGCCCGCCCGGCTTGTCGAGCGCCTCGAAGATCACGCACTCGTATCCGAGCGGCATGAGGTCGTTGGCGACCGTCAGGGATGCCGGACCGGCGCCGACCAACGCGATGCGCTTGCCGTTCTTTTCGTCTGGCGCCGTGGGTAGCCGTGGCCGGATGTCATCGCGGTAATCCGCGGCAACCCGCTTCAGGCGGCAGATGGCAACCGGCTTCTCCTCGACCCGGGTGCGACGGCAGGCGGGTTCGCAAGGGCGGTCGCAGACCCGGCCCAGGATGCCGGGAAAGACGTTGGATTCCCGGTTGAGCATGTAGGCATCGCTGAACCGGCCCTGGGCGATCAGCCGGATGTAATCGGGAACCGCCGTGTGGGCCGGGCATGCCCATTGGCAATCCACGACCCGGTGAAAGTAGTCGGGATCGGACGTATCCGTGGGCTTCATGATGTAATGGTCACGCTTTCGCAGGGCGTCCTGTAACTGCCGGGCCCGCATAATGTTACATCATGGGGGCGCCGTCTAGGGCCTTACATTGGGGCTGGAAAGGAAAATTCCCCATTATTTGTGATGTTTCTCGGGACCGGGCTATGCCGGCCGGGGCTAGCCCGCGGTTGGAACTTTGCGTTGGCCGACGCCGTCGACGGAGATAGTTTCGGATCGTCGATGCCTCGATTGAGGCCGTGGACAGCCCCACACTCGGGTGTGTTCTGGCGGCGCGCAAGGGGGCGGGTAGGGGCAGTTGAGAGGGGCGCAATATTGACATGAGCAGCGATAACCAGGAGGCCATGCGCCTCGAGGCCTTGGGTGATCTGCGGCGCTGCCTCGATCTTGCGGAGGAGATCGGCAATCTCCAGCACATCGAGGGCGCGGACCCGGACCTCGAGATCGGCGCGCTCTCCGAATTGAGCCTGGAGCGGGAGAATCCGCCGGTGCTGGTGTTTGGCGCCATCCCGGGCTTTCCTCCCGGCTACCGGGTGGCCGTCAACGTCCGGTCCTCGCGGGTGTTCCGATCTGGAGACGGCCTGGAGCTGGTGGAAACCTACCGCCGGCATCGCCGCAAGCATGCCGATCCGATTCCGCCGGAGGCGGTGGAGGACGGACCGGTGCTGGAGAATGTCCTCGAGGGCGATGCGGTCGACGTGTCGGCGTTCCCCGCGCCCAAATGGCACGGCGGGGATGGCGGCCGCTACATCGGCACGGAATGCTTGGTCATCACCCGCGATCCCGATAGCGACTGGGTCAACCTCGGCACCTACCGGGTCGAGGTTCATGATCGCAGGAGACTTTGCGTGTTCATCGAGTCCGGCAAGCACGGCGACATGATCCGGCGCAAGTACTGGGCGCGCGGCGAGGCGTGCCCCATGGTGGTGAGCGTTGGCCAGGCGCCGGTGCTGGGGGCAGCCGCGGCCGCCACCTCGGGCCCCGGAATATCGGAGTATGACGTCGCCGGCAGCCGTATCGGCCGCCCCATCCGGGTGATCGCTGGGCGCCACACCGGACTCCCGTTTCCCGCCGAGGCCGAGATCGTGTTCGAGGGCTTCATGCCGCCCCCGTCGCAATACGCCGTCGCGGAGGGACCCTTCGGCGAGTGGCCGGGCTACTATGCCTCCAATTCCCGTCCCGAGCCGGTCCTCGATGTCAAGGCGGTCTACCACCGCGATGACCCCATCATCGTCGGCGCGCCGCCCATGAAGCCGACCTTGCCCGGCTTCTGGTATGGAACCGGCGGCTCATCGCATTTCCGGGCGGCCGCGCTGTGGGACGAGCTCGAGGCCGCCGGCGTGCCCGGCATCAAGGGTGTGTGGAAGATGCCGGGCGGCGGCCCGCGCTTCGTCAATGTCGTCGCCATCGAGCAGATGCACGCGGGTCACGCCAAGATGGCCGGCCTGGTGGCGGCAGGGTGCGGCTCCAGCGCCTATCTCGGGCGAATCGTGATCGTCGTCGACGCCGACATCGATATCACCGATCCGGCCGAGGTCATGTGGGCGCTGGCCACCCGCTGGGATCCCAAGACCCAGACCGATATCATCGACGGCTGCTGGACCGGGCACATCGACCCGATGGTCCCTCCCGACAGGCGCGAGCGCGGGGACCTGACCAACAGCCGCATCATCATCTACGCGGTCCGCCCCTGGCACTGGCGAGAGGAGTTCCCCCGGGTGAACGCCGTTGATCGAGCCTACGCCGACTCGGTGCGGCGCAAGTGGAGGGGCAGGCTGAAGTTTCTGGGAGATTAGGGGATAGCGTGGGACGGAGATTCCGATTGTTCATTCGCCCGCGGGCTGGTTGAATATGGACCGAAATTGCCCTTCGCGGCACACGGCCAACCCGCACGTCGATCATGCATGAAGGCCCGCCCAGTCCCAGGCCGGGGACGCTCATTGGGAAATGGAGGGAACCATGGCTAGCATAGCTGATTCCGTTCTCGAGGAATGCCGCGGTATCGAGCCCAAGGTGTTGACCCTGCGGACCCAGCTCGTCAAGAAGGGGCGGAGCCGTGAGCTCCTCGCCGATGGCGACCACATGACGTTCCGCATCCACTGCTACGCGCCGGGGGTGGGTGAGCACGGCCTGCACGCGCACCTCGACGAGGATCACATTTTCGTCGTCCTGCAGGGCGAGGCGCAGTTCAACGGCATCAATGGTCCGCTGCCGCGGCTCAAGAAGAACCAGGCTCTGGCCCTGCCCAAGGGTTGCTTCTACGAGTTCGGCAATCCGACCGACGGGCCGCTGGTGATGATCCGATTCGGCGCGGGCGCGGAGAAGGTCCTGAGCGGGCGGCGCATAACCCCGGACGGACGCGACATCCCGGGTCGTGGCGCCAACGCGGAGATGGCCAATCCCGTCTTCATCGACAATGCGTTTTTCGAATAGCCTTAGAGGTTTACTATTTTCTCCGTTGCGGAGGGCATCGAGGAAGATCGTCCACGGCAGCCCCGGGCTGCCCGATCGTGCCAACTCGATACCCGTCAATTCAGAAGCGGGCCGGGTCCATTCCGTCACAGGGAGATGTCCGTGAGCCCGAGGCGAAAGCCTCCCTTCCGCGCCGACCATGTCGGCAGCCTGCTGCGTCCCCCATCGCTGATCGAGGCGCGGGAAAAGCATGAACGTGGGGAGATCACCGCCGCGGAGTTGTGGGAGCTTGAAAGCGAGGCCATCCGCGAGGCTGTCGCCCTGCAGGAGAACGTTGGCCTCAGGAGCGTTACCGACGGGGATTTCCGGCGCGGGCACTGGTGGAACGATTTCGTGCTGGCGTTCGACGGCATCGAGATCCAGGGGGGCATGCCGGTGCGGTTCCGCCACCGCGAGGGAGATGAGGTGGCCCATGCCCCGCATCGTGCGGTCGTCACCGGGAGGATGGCGAGACCCCGCGCCATCACGATCGAACCGTTCAAGTTCCTCGCCTCGGTGACGAAGCAGACGCCGAAGGTCTGCATCCCCTCGCCATCCATCGTCCACTTCCGCTCGGGCCGGCAGGGAATCGACAAGGCCGCCTATCCCGACATCGACGAGTTCTTCTCGGACCTCGCCAAGATGTGGCGGGAGGAAATCACCGACCTTGCCGCCGCCGGCTGCCGCTACGTCCAGCTGGACGAGGTCAACCTCGCCTTCCTGTGCGACCCCAAGCTCCGCGACGCCGTCCGGGCGCTCGGCGAGGACCCTGACACCCTGCCGGCGATCTATGCCAGGCTCATCAACGATACCATCCGCGGGCGACCCGACGACATGGTGGCGTGCCTGCACCTTTGTCGGGGCAACCACCGCAGCACCTGGATCGGCGAGGGCGGCTACGAGCCGGTGGCCGAGGTACTGTTCAACGAGATCGAGATCGACGGCTATTTCATGGAGTTCGATTCGCCGCGCGCAGGCGGGTTCGAGCCGCTGCGCTTCGTGCCCGAGGGCAAGACGGTGGTGCTTGGCCTCGTCACTACCAAGTTCCCGGAGCTCGAGGCCAGGGACGAGCTCAAGCGACGCATCGACCAAGCGGCCCGTTACGTGCCCATGGAGCAGCTCGCGCTGAGCCCCCAATGCGGATTCGCAAGCACACTTCTCGGCAACAAGGTCACTGTGGAGGATGAGAAGGCGAAGCTTGGCCTTGTCGTCGAGACCGCGGAAGAAATTTGGAGTTCGTAGAAATCACCGCCCGTTCCCATAAAAGGCTATGAAAGGCGCGGCAGGATGACTTTGGGACGATTGCGGCCAATGTGGTCTGGGCATGGCATAATGCCGCGCCCTTCGTCATGCATTTAGCCGGAGTGAAGCCATGACCGCACGCGCCATCAACGATGAGCGGACCGCCGCCATCGGCGACCTCCGGGAGTTCCTCCGTATCTCCGAGGGACGTGGCGAGGTGGAGGTCGTGCGCGGCGCCGATCCCGATCGGGAGATGGGGGCCCTCTACGAGCTCAGCCTCGAGCACCTCTATCCCCCTGTGCTCCTGTTCACGGAGATGAAGGGCTGCGATCCGTCCTGCCGGATCATCATGAACGTGCGCACCTCGCGCTTCATGGTGGGGGCGCTCGACCTGGACGCCGTGAGGTCCTACCGACAGCGGAGCCGCTCGCAGCACGTCGACCCCATCCCCCCGGAGGAGGTCGACGCCGGTCCCGTCTTCGAGAACGTGTTGGACGGCGAGGCCGTGGACATCTTCCGGTTTCCGCGGCCCATATGGCACGAGGAGGATGGGGGCGCGTATCTCGGCACCGAGTGCATCGTGATCATGCGCGATCCGGACTCCGACTGGGTCAACGTCGGCACCTACCGGACCCAGGTGCACGATTCCAGGACGCTCACGGTGTTCACCGAGCCCGGGAAGCACGGCGACCGCATTCGGCGCAAGTACTGGGCACGTGGGGAGCCATGCCCGCTGGTGGTCTGCTTCGGCCAGGCGCCGGTGCTGGGGAGCGTGGCACGGGTGGCCCATGGAGCCGGGGTGTCGGAGCTCGACATCGCGGGCGGCCAATTGGGGCGTCCCATCGAGGTGGTGAAGGGCCCGCGGACGGGCCTCCCCATTCCCGCGGGTGCCGAGCTCGCCATGGAGGGCCTCATGGTCCCACCCGAGGAGGAAACGCGTCCCGAGGGCCCGTTCGGCGAATGGCCGGGATACTATGCCTCGGGAATGAGGCCGGAGCCGGTGGTGCGCGTCGCTGCCCTCTATCATCGCAACGATCCCATCATCATCGGCCAGCCCCCCGTCCGACCGACCCTTCCCGGCCGGCAGGTCCACGTCCCGGGCGCGGCGGCGATCTGGGACGCGCTGGAGGCCTCCGGCGTGCCCGAGGTCCACGGCGTCTGGAAGCTTCCCGCTGGCGGGACGCGCTTCGTCAATGTCGTCGCCATCCGCCAGATGCATGCTGGGCACGCCAAGATGGCGGGCCTAGTGGCGACCGGATGCGGGCCGGCGGCGTTCATGGGGCGCATGACCATCGTCGTGGACGACGACATCGACATTACCGACCCGGCCGAGGTCATGTGGGCCCTGGCGACCCGCTGGGACCCCAAGACCCAGACCGACATCATCGATGACTGCTGGTCGGGCTATCTGGATCCCACCATCCCGCCGGGGAAGCGGGAGGCGGGGAACCTGACCAACAGCCGGATCATCATCTACGCGGTCCGGCCCTGGCACTGGCGCGAGGCGTTCCCCAAGGTGAACGCCGTCGATCCGGCCTATGCCGAAGAGGTGCGTCGGAAATGGAAGGGGAGGCTCCCCTTCCTCGGCGATTGACGCCGAAGGACGGCATGGGTCACCGGATCAGCAAAAGTTCGGCTATCACAAGAAAGGGAGAAATATGGGCGTAATCAGGATGTCGGAGAACGAGGTGGGCTCGTATATCGACGATCTCCAGCGGAGGGTGGAGTCCCGATGGGATGAGACCGTGGAAGAGACTCGTTTCATGCAGGAGCTCTGCGACGGGTCTCTGCCAATGGAAACGATTCGGGTCTTCTATACCAACTGGGGGGCATTCGTTCCGGTCATCAATTCACTGTACACGGTGCAGTTCTACAAGCACCTCGCCTTCTTCGTTTCCAATGTGGATCTGATGGAGAACTACACGCACAAGGTGCTCGACGAGTTCGGCCATCCGGCGCCGCCGGGCCATATCCGCGTGTTGATCTCCTCCGGGGAGGCGCTCGGGCTGACCAAGGAGCAGATCCTCGTGCAGCCTATGATGCCGGAGGCGCGTGCGCTCACAGACTTCCACCGCACCCTCGTGAATGACGGTGCGATCCACGAATACTGGGCCTCGGTGCTGTGGGAGGGCGCGTTCGGGCATTCGTGTCTCAAATGGTTCAACGCGCTCACCACCCATTATGGCCTTACGGCCGAGCAGGCGGACTACTTCCACAAGCACCACGAGGCCGATACCATGGACCACCTCGGCCGCGAAGCCCATTCCGAGGTGACCAAGCACGTGCTGCACCGCTTGCTTGCGAGCGGAATCGTGGAGCGCCCGGGCTATCCCTTCGAGTACTGTGCCCTGACCCCTGTTGACCTCTACAGGCAGATGCTCGATGCGGTCTACGAAAAGACCCACTGACAGCTGGAAGATCAGCGCTATCAGCCGGGTTTCCGCTTCAACGCGGCGAAGAAGGACGCAAGATGGCGCGGTCGTACAGGAATCTCAGGGAATACATCACGGCGCTCGATGACGCGGGCAAGCTCGTCCGCGTCACCGTGCCCATAAACAAGGATACCGAGCTCCACCCGCTGGTTCGGCTCCAGTTTCGGGGCCTTCCCGAGGAGAAGCGAAGGGCGTTCCTGTTCGAGAACGTGACCGATAGCCGCGGCCGCCATTACGACATTCCGGTGCTGCTGGCGGCGATGGCCGGCTCGGCGGAGATCTATGCGCTTGGAATGGGCTGCACCGTGGCCGAGATTCCCGACCGGTGGCGCACTGCCCTCGCCAATCCGCTGAACCCCGTCGAAGTGGAGATGGCGCCGTGCCAGGTGGTGGTCATCGAGGGCAAGCGCCTGAAGGAGGAGGGGCTGGGCCTGCTTCCGATCCCCATATCCACCCCCGGCTTCGACAATGCGCCCTACACGTCCGCCTCCCACTGGGTGACCAAGGACCCGGAGACGGGACTGCACAACCTCGGCAATTACCGCGGCATGGTCAAGGCGCCCGACCGTATCGGTGCGTTGCCGGCGATGCTTGGCGTCGGCATGCGCAACCACATCGATAGGTGGCGCGCGGCCGGACATGAGCGCCTTCCCGCCGCCATCGTCATAGGCGCGCCTCCCCACGTGACCTACACCGCGGTGACCCGCATCCCCAACGACATGTGCGAATACGACGTGGCGGGCGCGATCGCCGGTCGCCCGCTCGAGGTGGTGCGGTGCCGGACCCAGGACCTGATGGTGCCGGCCGAGGCCGAGATCGTCATCGAGGGGACGGTGCCCTCCAGGGAGGTGGAGGTGGAGGGCCCCTTCGGAGAGTTCCCGGGTTACATGGCGCAGAGGGATTTCAGCTTCTTCATGGATGTCACCTGCATCACCATGCGGCGCAATCCCATCTACCTCGCGATTTTGAGCCAGGTGCCGCCCAGCGAATCCAGCAAGATGCGCCACATCGGGAGGGCAGCGGCGGCCAAGAAGTTCCTGCACGATTCCGGATTCGAGAACGTGAAGGAGGTCAATTACTTGGAATGCGCGGGCTCGAACGCGCTGGTGGTGGTGAAGCTCGACAAACGCACTCCTGACGACGGCATGAAGGCGCTCGAGATGTTGGCTGGACGGTTCATCGGCAAGGTCGCCGTGGCCGTCGACGACGATATCGATACCGAGGACCTCGAGAACGTCATGTGGGCAATCGCTTGGCGGGCACAGCCCTACCGCGACATCAGGGTCATGGATATCCCACTGATGCCGCTCGACCCCTCCCTTGCGCCCCCCGGCGAGAGCCGGGGCATGGTTGATAGCAATGAAGCGCCCCGCGCGTCGGGCGTGCTGATCGACGCCACCATGCCGTGGCCCTATCCGCCGCTGTCGCTGCCCAAACGCGAATACATGGAACGTGCGATCGAGCTGTGGCGCGAGCTTCAGCTTCCTGCCCTCGAGCTCCGCAATCCCTGGTACGGCTACTCGCTCGGCGCCTGGACCGAGGAGTTGGAATCCGAGGCACGCTTGGCGGTCGAAGGCCGCCATTACGAGACCGGCGAGAAGCTGCGCGGACGCCGGCGGCGTATCGAGTAGAGGGCTTCCGAGGCCGGATGGCCAAGGGAAGAGAATACGTTTTTGTCTTGCATTGCTGGGTCCAGGCCTGACTTGTACAATTTCCCTGTAAATGGGTGGATTGCGATTTCCGGCACGGGCGCATGCCCAAAAATGCGTGAGGGAGGCGATGGCCGCAAACATTGAAGACAAGGACGACACCTCGACCCGCAGGACCGAGGCCATGGCGGACCTGCGCGAATTCCTTCGTCAGGCCGAGACCGAGGGCGAGCTCCAGACCGTGAGCGGCGCCGGCCTCGAAGGGGAGATCGGGGCGCTGTTCGAGCTTTCCAACGAGCATCTCTATCCGCCGGTTCTGCTGTTCCGGGACATTCCGGGAATCGATCCCAGTTTCCGCATGCTCTCCAACGTGCGCACCGCAAGGTTCATCGTCGGCGATCTCACCCTCGATGCCGTGAAGGCCTATCGCAAGCAGCCCAAACAGAAGTCCCAGCCGATTCCGCCCCAGGAGGTCAATACCGGACCTCTCATGGACAACGTGATCGAGGGCGATGCCGTCGACGTCACGCGGTTCCCGGCGCCGAAGTGGCACTTGGAGGATGGGGGCAACTACATCGGCACGGAATGCCTGATCATCACCAAGGATCCCGACAGCGACTGGGTCAATGTCGGGACCTACAGGGTGATGGTCCAGGACGACAAGACCCTGTCCGTCTTCATCGAGCCCGGGAAGCACGGCGACGTGATCCGCCGCAAGTACTGGGCCCGGGGCGAGCCCTGCCCGATGGCGGTGTCCGTGGGACAGGCACCGATCCTCGGTGTGGTGGCGTCCGCGGCGGCCCGTGACGGAGAATCGGAATATGCCATGGCCGGGGGACGTATCGGCCGGCCCATCAAAGTGGTGCGGGGAAAGGACACCGGTCTGCCCCTGCCGGCCGATGGGGAGCTGGTCTTCGAGGGCTTCATGCCGCCGCCCGAGGAGGACGCGCGCAGTGAAGGCCCGTTCGGCGAGTGGCCCGGCTATTACGCCTCGGCGGAGCGTCCGGAGCCCGTCCTCAGGGTAAAGACCGTCTACCACCGCGACGATCCCATCGTCCTCGGGCAGCCGCCCGTGAAGCCTAACTATCCTGGACGCCAGATCAGGATTCCGCGCCTCGCCACCTTCTGGGATGCGATCGAGGCGGCGGGGGTGCCTGGCGTCAAGGGGGTGTGGCTGATGCAGGGGGGCGGATCGCGCTTCATCAGCATCGTTGCCATCGAGCAGATGCACGCGGGCCACGCCAAGATGGCGGGGCTGGTCGCCGCCGGCTGCCGTCCGGGCGCTTACATGACGCGGATCGTGATCGTGGTCGACGACGACATCGACATCACCGATCCGGCTGAGGTGATGTGGGCTCTCGCCACCCGTTGGGACCCCAAGACTCAGACCGACATCATCGACGGCTGTTGGACGGGACATATCGATCCCGCCCTTTCGCCGGAAAAGCGCGAACGCGGCGACATTACCACCAGCCGCATGATCATCTACGCGGTGCGCCCCTGGCACTGGCGCGACCAGTTCCCCAAGGTCAACGCCGTCGATCCGGCCTACGCCGACGAGGTGCGCCGGAAGTGGAAGGACAAACTGAGGTTCCTCCGGGATGGCTGAGGGACGCCCCGGCACGAGCCCTGATTCCGGCGCCGGGTTTCTCGTCGATTCCTATCTCGATTGGTGCGCAGGGGAAGGCGTGCCCATCATCGAGGATTTCGGTGTCGATCTCCACAAGGTGGAGACCAGTCCCTGGGCGCGGATGGGTACCGATGGCGCCTTCGTGCATCTCAAGGGCCGCGGCGACTTCATGTCGATCTTCGTCATCGACCTCCCACCCGGCGGCAAATGCGCGCCGCAACGGCACCTCTACGAGGAGGTGATCTACGTGCTGTCGGGGAACGGCTCGACCACGATCGAGGTCGAGGGGGAACGTCACAGCTTCGAATGGGGACCAAACAGCCTGTTCGCGCTCCCGCTCAACGCCCGTTACCAGCACTTCAACGGGTCGGGCACGGCGAAGGCCCGGCTGATCTCCGCCAACAACCTCACCATCGTCCTCAATCTCTTCCATGATGCCGACTTCATCTTCGACAATCCCGCCGTCTTCGGGGGCCGGATGGGAAAGCCCGGCTATTTCGAGGGCGAAGGCGAGCGGATCGAAACCCAGCCCGGACGTTTCATGTGGGAAACCAATTTCGTTGCCGACGTGGCGGCATTCAAGCTCGAGGGATGGGAGAAACGCGGTGGGCGATCCAGCAACATGCGTTTCGCGTTGGCCGACGGCGTCATCCACGTCCATACCTCGGAAATGGCGGTCGGCACCTACAAGAAGGGCCACCGGCACGGGCCCGATTTCCATGTGCTGGTACTCACCGGCCACGGATATTCGCTCTTCTGGTATGAAGGGGACGAACATTTCACGCGCGTCGACTGGCATCCCGGCGTGGTATTCGCGCCGCCGGACCAGATGTTCCACCAGCATTTCAACACGAGCCGCCATCCGGCGCGCTACATGCCGTTCGCGCTCGGCAGCCTGCGCTATCCCCTGACCGCCGAGAAGCGGCACGTCTTCCTTGGCGTCGACGTGGCGGTGCAGAAGGGCGGATGCCAGATCGAGTACGAGGACCAGGATCCCCGCATCCATGCCCTGTTCCTCGAGGAACTCGCACGGAACGGCGTCGAATCCCTGATGGGGGAATACATCGACGAGCGGCCCTCCCGGGCCGCCGGTCGGGGGAGCATGGGCGCGGGGCGATGAGCGACCGGCCCGCGCAACGGGCAGAGGTCCCGTCCTCTATTGAATCAGCATCAGGACCAGGGGTTCCGGCCACACGATGTGGATCAGGGTGTCGAACAGCCCGATCAACAATCCCTCGGCAATGACCCCGAGGAGCAGGGCCAGCCGCCAGCTGGCACCGTGGGCCCGTGCGTAGGCCAAGGGGAAGACAATCTGCCTCATGTTGTCCTCTCCCTGTTGCTGGTTGGTGATTCCCGGCCGGTGTCCTTACTCATGGTCGTTACTCATGGTCGTTCGCGAAATTTCGCGTGTCCGCGGGAATCTGGGGTGCGTTCAGCCGGCCTGCTCCTCGCGTTCGAACCCGAGCGCCCGCATCACAGGATCATCGTTGATGGAAAAGAGGATGGCGGGCTCCATCCCTTCGTTTTCGTGGGCGTGCCACGCCCAGCAGGGAACGACGAAGGTGTCGCCCTCGGCCCAGCGGTAGCGCTCGCCCTCGATCACGGTAGTCCCGGCCCCCTCGAACGCGTGGTAGATGACGGCGTGGGTGTGCCGGTGGCTCTTGGTTGCCTCGCCCGCGCGTAACATCATCACTTCGCATCCCACGGTCGGCAGCGTGGGCCCACCCGTCTCGGGATCGGCGAACACGACGCTCACCGCGTCGAAGAGATCGCCCGCGCCCCCGGCCAACATGTCGAGCGCGGCCCGGGTCTCCGCCCATGGGTAGTGATAAGGCGGGCGATAGGCGGTAGCCGAGACGTCTCGGTGCTTCGCCCGCATGGGGCCGAACTGGCGGCGTGACCAGCCCCTGGGGCGCGTCACCGTTTGCTGTGGGGCTTGATGAGGCTCGGCGAATCCGATGCCGAAGCGGACGATGAGGGGGGCGACGGCGCCGTCCAGCCATATGGTCGTTTCCTCGCCCGAGCTCACGTGATCGTGCCAGCTCCAGTTGGGCGTGGTGATGAGGTCGCCGCGGGCCATGGGGAAGGCCTCCCCCTCGACCACGGTGGAGGTCGAGCCGTTGCCCTGTATGACGAACCGCACCGCGTCCATGGTGTGACGGTGACAGGGGGCCTCCTCGCCCGGCACGAGCATCTGGGCGCCCAGCATGAGGTTTGGGCTGGTGCCCATCTTGAGGTCGGGGTGCTGATAACCGATGAAGCGCCGATGGGCTTCCTCCTTGGGGACCTGCCCGACCGCCTCCTCC
>DASWKZ010000190.1:0-3939 GCA_036396355.1 Alphaproteobacteria bacterium | reverse complement strand
GCCGTCGGTGACGGTGATGGTGGTGAACTCCCTGGGCGTGCCGCCCGCGACCTCGACGCCGGCCTTGGCGGCCTGGGCCTGGCGGCTAAGCGAGATGTTGCAGGGCGCGGCCTCGTTCCAGCAGGTGGCGACGCCGACCAGCGGCTGGTGGATCTGCGCCTCGGTCAGGCCCATGGCGTAGTAGTAGGAGCGGTGCGGCGCGCGCTCCGGGCCCTCGGTGACGTGCCGGGACGGCAGCTTGGCCTTGTCGAAACGGCGCTTGGCGTCGTCGTCGGGCATGTTTGCTTCTCCAGGATGTCAGGTTCCGGGCGCTCAAGCATACGTCCCCTTGGCGGGACCGCCCCCCTCACCCTACCCTCTCCCCCCGCTTGCGGGGGGAGAGGGTTGCGAAGGGTTGGCGCGGCGTCACGCGAACGCGTGCTCCGCACGACAGCCCGCGCCTACCCGAAGCTGGGTGAGGGGGGGCCGGTCCCGGTCAGGGAAACGCGCCCTAGCATAATCGCGTCCGCGGGCACGGCAAGCCTTCCGCGCGGGACCGTTCCCGGAAAAGAGAGGGGCCGCGGGTGGCCCCGCGGCCCCTTCCCCCTCTGCCGTGCCGGGCTCAGGCCTTGAGCGCGGCCAGCACCCGTTCCGGCGTGAACGGCATGTGGTAGAGGCGCTTGCCGGTCAGCGCGTGGAACGCGTTGGCGACGGCGGCGGCGACGAACGGGTTGGCGATCTCGCCGAGGCCGGTGGGCCGGGTGTCGCGGTCCAGGAACCTGACGTGCAGCTCCTCGGGCGCGTCGGACATGCGCAACACGTTGTAGTCGTGGAAGTTCGACTGCTGCACCGTGCCGTTCTTCATGGTGACGCGCTCGTGGAGGACGCTGGAGAGGCCGTAGATGATGCCGCTCTCGACGTTGTGGCGCGCGGCCTCCGGCTGGACGACGATGCCGCCGTCGATGGCCGCCCACACCTTGTGGACTCGGATCTTGCCGCTCTCGCGATCCAGCGAGATTTCGGCGACGCCCGCTCCCAGGGACCCGGAACGTTCGGTGATCGACAATCCCACCGCCCGTCCGTCAGGCCTCTTGGCCTTCCAGTCGGACATCTCGGCCACCGCCTCGAACACCGCGCGTGCCTTCGGCGAGAGGGACATGCGCTGGAGCCGGAACTCCAGCGGATCCATGCCCTCCGCCGCCGCCAGCTGGTCCACGAAGGCCTCGATGGCGAAGACGTTGAAGACGTGCGCCACCGCCCGCCAGTGCTTGAGGCGGATGCCGTGGGAGGTGCCGCGGAGGTCGATGTGCTGGTTGGGGACCTGGTAGTAGGGGATCTTCATGCCCCCGGTGAGGAGGTTCCGACCGTCGCCGACGACGCAGTGCCTCCAGCCCACCACCTTGCCCGACCCGTCGAGCGCCGCCTCCAGGCACTGGAACGATTGCGGGCGGAACATGCCGTAGGCGATGTCCTCCTCCCGCGTCCAGATCAGCTTGACCGGGCGCTTGACGTCGCGGGCGATCAGCGCCGCCTCGACCGTGTAGTCGCCCAGCGAACGGCGCCCGAAGCCGCCGCCCAGGTAGCACTGGTGGAGCGTGACCTGCTCCGGCTCGAGCCCGACCACCTTGGCCACGACCTGACGGGTCCGGTCCGGCGCCTGGGTGCCGTCCCAGACCTCGAGCCTGTCGCCGGCCGCGTTGAAGCGGGCGACGGCGTTGAGGGGCTCCATCTGGGCGTGGTAGCCGAGGTCGCTGCGGAACTCCGCCTTGTGGGTCCTGGCGGCGGCGGCGAAGGCGGCATCGGCGTTGCCCTTGGCGTCCACCTTGCTGGACTTGGCCTTGGGATCCGCATGGATCTTGGCGTAGTCCCGCTCGAGGGCCTGCTCCGAATCGAAGCCCTCGGCCTTGGCCCCGGGCGCCCATTTGACCTCGAGCGCGCGGCGCGCGGCCATGACGTGCTCGAAGCTGTCGGCGATCACGGCGACGCCCGTGGGCAGCCTCACCGTGTCGATGACGCCGCGCATGGCCTTGACCTTGGCCTCGTTCCAGCTGTCGGGCTTGCCGTTCTGGATCGGGCAGTGGAGGGTGCTGGCGTAGACCATGCCGGGGACCTGCACGTCCATGGCGAAGACGGCCGAGCCGTCGACCTTGGCCGGGATGTCCGCGCGCGGCACCGGTTTGCCGATGAGGCGGAACTCGCTCTTCTTCTTGAGCTCGTCCTTGGCCACCGCGGGCATCGCGGCGGGGGCCGTGGCGAAGGCGGCGATCTCGCCGTAGGTCATGCGCCGGCCCGAGGCCGGATGCACCACCACGCTGGGCTCGGTCCCGAGCTCGGAGAGGGGTACGCCCCATTTCTCGGCGGCGTTCTGCATCAGGACCTTGCGCACCTGGGCGCCGGCGGTCCGGAGGCCCTCGTAGTACATCATCACCGCGCGGCTGCCGACGATGGCCATGCTGCGGCTGCCGCGGACGGCGTAGCCGTAGATCTCGGCATCGGCCGGGGCGAACTCCAGCCTCACCTTCGACCAGTCGGCATCCAGTTCCTCGGCGAAGGGGATGGCGACGCCGGTCATGGAGCCCTGCCCCATCTCGGCGGCCGGGCTGAGGAAGGTGATGAGGTTGTCCGGCGAGATGCTGACCCAGGCCGAGAGCTGGCGGCCCACCGCCGCCGCTGCGCCCGGGGCGAGGAGCCGGACGGCCCCGCCGCCAAGGGTAATGGCGAAGGTCAATCCTCCCGCGCCCTTGAGGAAGGTGCGGCGGGAGACGTCGGTTAGGGCGGAAGTCGTGTGCAACATGGCTTAGCCCTCCCTCGATGCCCGCTCGACCGCGGCGACGATCCGGTTGTAGGTACCGCAGCGGCAGATGTTGGTGTCCATGTGGGCGATGATCTGGGCGCGGCTGGGCCGGGGGTTGCCCGCCAGCAGTTCCGCCGCCTTCATGATCTGGCCCGACTGGCAGTACCCGCACTGGGGGACCTGCTCGGCGATCCAGGCCTTCTGCAGGGGGTGCGACGAATCCGGCGACAGCCCTTCGATGGTGACGATTTTGGCGCCCGCCACCGAGCTCGCCGGCGTCTGGCAGGAGAACACCGCCTGGCCGTTGACGTGCACCGTGCACGCCCCGCACAGGCCGGCGCCGCACCCGTATTTGGTGCCGGTGAGCTTGACGTGTTCGCGGAGCACCCACAGGAGCGGGGTCTCCGGTTCGGTCTCGATCGAGACCGCTCTTCCCCGGATTGGCTGCGTCCCAACGAGCGCCCGGCGGGGCCGATGCATTATTGTTGGAAAAAACGCTACACCCGCCGCCGCCGGGCTGTCACGCGGAATTGGCGGGGGCGAGGGCCTAGACCATGTTTCCATTTGGCGGGACCGCCCCCCTCACCCTCCCCTCTCCCCCCGCGTGCGGGGGGAGGGTTGGCGCGGCTTAAGCCCGCGCCTACCCGACGCTGGGTGAGGGGGGACCGATTCCATTTCATGGAAACCCGCTCTAGGAGGCAGCGATTCTGGAAAGCGCCTCGGAGAGCTTCTGCCTTTGGGCGGCGAACTCGGCGAGGCGCTCGCGGTTCTCCTCCACCACCTCTTCGGGAGCTTTTTCCAGGAAGCCCTTGTTCCGGAGCTTGTTTTCGAGCCTGCCGATCTCGCCCTCGGCCTTGGCGATCTCGCGCTCGAGGCGGGCCTTCTCCTCGGCGACGTCGATGATGCCGGCGAGCGGTAGGATCAGGGTCGCCTCGTCGAGGACCGACTGGCTCACGCCCTCGGGCACCGGGCCCTCGAGCGGCGCGACGCGCGCGAGGCGGGCGAGGCGCAGGATCGCCACCTCGTGGGCGGCGAGGCGCGCGCGCGTCGTCTCGCCGGCGTCCTTGACCATGAGCGGAATCCTCGCGGCGGCCGGCACGTTCATGGCGGCGCGCACCGCGCGCACCTCGGAGACGAGCCGCACCACCCAGTCGATCTCGGCCTTG
>DASWKZ010000189.1:0-26920 GCA_036396355.1 Alphaproteobacteria bacterium | reverse complement strand
TCGGGCGCCACCAGGCCCGCCCGCGCGCCGGCCTCGATGGACATGTTGCAGATGGTCATGCGCCCTTCCATGGACAGCCGCGCGATGGCCTCGCCGGCGTATTCGATGACGTGGCCGATGCCGCCGGCGGCGCCGATCTCGCCGATGATGGCGAGGATGATGTCCTTGGCGGCGATCGCCGGATGGGGCGTGCCGGTCACGGTGATACGCATGTTCCTGGCGGGTTGCTGGATCAGCGTCTGGGTGGCGAGCACGTGCTCGACCTCCGACGTGCCGATGCCGAAGGCCAGCGCCCCGAAGGCGCCGTGGGTCGCGGTGTGCGAATCGCCGCAGACGATGGTCAGGCCAGGCTGGGTGAAGCCCTGCTCGGGCCCGACGATGTGGACGATGCCCTGGCGGGCGTCCATGAGGGGAAGGTAGGGGACGCCGAACTCGGCGCAGTTCTTCTCCAGGGTCTCGACCTGGATGCGCGATTCCTCCTCCTCGATGCCTCGGGAGCGGTCGGTGGTCGGCACGTTGTGGTCGCACACCGCCAGTGTCGCGCCGGGACGGCGCACCTTGCGGCCGGCCAGCCTGAGCCCCTCGAAGGCCTGGGGACTCGTCACCTCGTGGACCAGGTGGCGGTCGATATAGAGCAGGCAGGTACCGTCGTCGGCGCGCTCGACGACGTGGCTCTCCCAGATCTTGTCGAACAGGGTCTTGGGCGCTGCCATCGCGTCTTCAGTCCTTTGCCGCCTTCCCGCCGGCGGCGGCCCCGGTCGTCGTCTCGGGCGCCTCGGCGAGGTCCGAGGCCACGGCAACCTCGGTGTCGGTTTCCCCGGAGCCGGGCGCAATGCCGCCCGAACCCGGGCGAACGCCCGTCTTCTCGGCGATGCGGGCACGCTTGCCGGTGCGCCCGCGCAGGTAATAGAGCTTGGCCCGGCGCACGTCGCCGTGGCGCTTCACCTCGATCTCCACGATGTTGGGCGAGAACAGCGGGAACACCCGTTCCACCCCCTCCCCATAGGAGAGCTTGCGCACCGTGAAAGCGGAGTTCACGCCGGCGTTCTTGCGGGCGATGCACACCCCCTCGAAGGACTGGACGCGCTCGCGCGTGCCCTCCACGACCTTCAGCGCCACGCGCAAGGTATCCCCGGGCCCGAAATCGGGCACCGCCCGCTGGGCCATGAGCCGCGCCATTTCCTTCTTGTCGAGCCGTTCCATGAGGTTCATGGCTGTCACCTTCGATTGCGGCGCACTCTGGCGTCGTCTCGTTACAGACTTTCTCGACCCTCGCGGGCCTTGCGCGCCGCGTAGCGCGCCCACAGATCGGGCCGTCGCTCGCGGGTGATGGCCTCCCTCTGCTCCCGCCGCCAGGCCCGGACCTTCTCGTGGTGGCCCGAGACCAGGACCTCGGGAACCGAGCGGCCCTTCCACTCCTGGGGCCGCGTGTAGTGCGGGTATTCGAGAAGCCCCCGCTCGAAACTCTCCTCGGCCAAACTCTCCGTGTTGCCCACCACCCCCGCCAGCAGCCGCACGCAGGCGTCGATCAGCGCGATGGCGGCGGGCTCGCCCCCGGACAGGACGAAATCGCCGAGGCTCACCTCCTCCAAGCGGCGGGCGTCGATCACCCGCTGGTCGATGCCCTCGTAGCGGCCACACAGCACCACCACGCCCGGCCCCCCGGCCAGCCCGCGCACCCGCTCCTGATCGAGGAGCCGGCCCCGCGGGCTCAGGTAGATGACGGGCGCTCCGGGGCAAACCGCCTCGGCCGCCTCCATGGCCGCGTCCACCACGTCGGGCTTGAGCACCATCGACGCCCCGCCGCCAAACGGGGCATCGTCGACGGTGCGGTGTTTATCGCTCGCAAAATCGCGAATGTCCACCGTTTCAAGCCTCCACAACCGGTCGGCCAGCGCCTTGCCCGCCAGCGAGAAACCGAGCGGCCCCGGGAACATCCCGGGGAACAGGGTGGCGACGCTCGCCGTCCACGGGCCCGTTTGCGCCTCAGCCATCGGGCGTCTCGTCCTCCAGCAGCCCCGGCGGCGGATCGATTACGATCCGGCCGCCCGCGATATCCACCTCCGGCACCACCTCGCGGGTGAACGGCACCATCGCTGCCCGCCCATCGGGCCCGGCGATCTCGAGGATGCCTCCCGCCCCGAAATCGTGGACCGCCGCCACCGTGCCGAGGCCCCGCCCGTCCCTGGTCTCGGCCCGGAGCCCCAGGAGGTCGCGGTGGTAGTACTCGCCCGGCGCCGCTTGCGGCAACAGATCCGCGGCCACCGAGAGCTCGCTCCCCGCCAGGGCCTGGGCGGCGTCCCGGTCCGTCACCCCTTCCAGCCGCGCCGTCACCTCGCCGCGCGCCACCGCCACGATCTCGATGGCGAAACGGCGGCCATCGGGGACGGCGACGGGGCCGTAGGCGGCGATGCCCTCGGGCCGTTCGGTGAACGGCCGGATGCGCACCAAGCCGCCCACCCCGTGGGGCCGAAGGACCACGCCCAGGGTGACGCGGTCACGGCCGCCACGCCCATCGGATTCCGCCGCGGCCATGGGCCCGTAGCCGGCCTATCCGGCCTTGGCCTTATCGTCTTCACCGTCTTCGGCGGCGTCCCCCGCTGGGCTCGCTTCCTCCGCCGGAGCCGCGGCAGCCTTGGCGTCCTCGGCCGGCTCCTCCTCGCTGGAAGTCTCCTCCGCCGGCGTTTCCCCGGCGGATTCCGCGGCAGGGGCCTCCTCCGGGGTTTCCGCGGCCTTCGGTTCCTCGGCCGCCGGCGCCGGCTGGGCCGCCGCTTCCGCGGCCGCGGTTTTAGCCGCCTCGGCGGCTTCCGCCGCCGCCTTCAGGCGCTCCTGGGCCTTGGCCCGGGGCCGGTTCTTCCTCGTCTGTTCCGCAATCGCCGGCTTGTCGACGATGCCGGCCTGGGCCAGGAACAGGGCCACCCGGTGGCTGGGGCTGGCGCCGGCGCCGAGCCAGTGACGGGCGCGCTCCTCGTTCACGATCACCCGCTTGGGATCGTCGCGGGCCAGCATCGGGTCGTAATGGCCGAGGCGCTCGATGAAGCGCCCGTCGCGCGGCTTGCGCGAATCGGCGACAACGATCCGGTAGAAGGGGCGTTTCTTGGCGCCGCCCCGGGACAGTCGAATCTTCAGTGCCATGGGCTGTCGGTTCCTCTCGTGTTGGACTCGCGTGATGTGATGACAGGGATCGAACCCTCAAACCGGCCGCGCGGATGCATGGTCACCGCGGCCCCATGCCGGGCGGGATCAGCCCGGGGATTCCGGCGCGGGCGACGCCCTTTTCGCCGAGCTTGCCCATGCGCTTCATGACGCGGCTCATCTCCATGAACTGCTTGACGACGCGGTTGACGTCCGGGACCTCGGTGCCGGAGCCGCGGGCGATGCGCCGCTTGCGCGAGCCGTTGAGAAGCTTCGCGTTGCGCCGCTCCGCACGCGTCATGGCGCGGATGATGGCGATCTGGCGCGACAGCACCTTGTCATCGATGCGCGCGTCCTTGAGCTTGGCCTGGATGTCGCGGGCGCCGGGCAGCATGCCCAGCATCGACGTGAGCCCGCCCATGTTGCCGAGCTTCGAAAGCTGATCCGCCATGTCGTCGAGGTCGAACCCGCCCTTGGTCATCTTGCGGGCGAGGGTTTCCGCCTCCTCGCGGTCGACCTGCTCGGCGGCCTTCTCGACCAGGGTGACCACGTCTCCCATGCCGAGGATGCGCGAGGCGATGCGCTCGGGATGGAAGTCCTCCAGCGCGTCGAGCCTCTCGCCGGTGCCCATCAGCTTGATGGGAGCCTCGGCGATCCGCCGCATGGACAGCGCGGCGCCGCCGCGGGCGTCGCCGTCGACGCGGGTGAGCACGATGCCGGTGACCGAGACGCGCTCGCGGAAGGCGCGGGCGACGTTGACCGCGTCCTGGCCGGTCATGGCATCGGCCACCAGCAGCGTCTCGATGGGGTTGGCCAGGGCGTGGATCGCCGCGGCCTCCGCCATCATCCCCTCATCGACGGCGAGGCGCCCGGCGGTATCGAGGATGATCACGTCGTAGCCCTGCAGGCGCCCCGCGGCCAGGGCGCGCTTCGCGATCTCGGCGGCGGGCTGGCCGGGGACGATGGGCAGGGTGTCGATGACGGCCTGGCGCCCGAGGATGGCGAGCTGCTCCTGGGCGGCGGGGCGCCGGGTGTCGAGGGACGCCATCAGCACCCGCTTCCTGTCCTTCTCGCGCAGGCGCAGCGCGATCTTGGCGGCGGTGGTGGTCTTGCCCGAGCCCTGGAGCCCCACCATCAGGATCGCGGCCGGAGGCGCCGCCGCCAGATCGAGGGCCTGGCCCTCGCCACCCAGGAGCTCGGTGAGGGCGTCGTGGACGATCTTGACCACCATCTGGCCCGGCGTGACCGAGCGGACGACCTCCTCGCCCACGGAGCGCGCGCGCACCCGGTCGAGGAAGTCCTTGACCACCGGCAGGGCGACGTCGGCCTCCAGGAGCGCGATGCGCACCTCGCGCAGGGCCTCGTCCACGTCGCCCTCGCGCAGCGCGCCCTTGCGGGTGAGCCGCGAAAACACGCCGGAAAGCCGGTTGCCCAGGGTCTCGAACATGGGACGCGCGGTGCCTCGATCCGTTCAAACGCCGATGGCGCCAGTGCGCGAACACTCGCGGGCTGGCGGACCTCCCGGCCGGGCCGGGAAGCTCTCAGAACGGGCTGTTCCGGAGCGGGCGGACTCTAGGCGGGCGGAGCCCGGGAAGTCAAGGATTCGAGGGGCCCGCACCGGCCTTCCGGGCCCGAATCCGTTTGCCTTGGCGCGGCGGGGCGCCATATAAGCCCCCTCATGGACGGGATTCCCTTCATCAAGATGCACGGGCTCGGCAACGACTTCGTGGTCATCGACGCGCGCGAGCACGCCGTCGAGATCGGCGCCGAGGCGGCGCGGCGCATCGCCGACCGGCATCTCGGAGTGGGCTGCGACCAGCTCATCGTGCTGGAGAAGGCGCGGAGCCGCAACGCCCAGGCCTTGCTTCGCATCCGCAACGCCGACGGCGGCGAATCGGCGGCCTGCGGCAACGCCACCCGCTGCGTCGCCGCCCTCCTCATGGCCGAGAACGGCGGCGACGAGGCGGTGATCGAGACCGCCGCCGGCATCCTGGTGGCCCGCGGCGAGGCCGGCGGCATCAGCGTCGACATGGGCCCCCCCGGGCTCGGCTGGCGCGAGGTCCCGCTGGCCGGGGAGGCGGACACGCTGCATCTCGACCTCACCGCCGGGCTGCTCGCCGATCCGGCCGCCTGCTCCATGGGCAACCCGCATGCCACCTTCTTCGTCGACGACCTCGCCGCCGTCGACATCGCCGCCCTCGGGCCCGGTCTCGAGCGCCACCCCCTGTTCCCGGAGCGCGCCAATATCGGCGTCGGCGAGGTGCTGGCCCGCGACCGCCTCCGGCTCCGGGTGTGGGAGCGGGGCGCCGGGCTCACCGCCGCCTGCGCCACCGGCGCCTGCGCCGCCACCGTCAACGGGGTGCGGCGCCGGCTCTTGGACCGGCGCGTCACCTGCCTGCTCGACGGCGGCGAGCTCGCGGTGGAATGGCGGGAATCGGACGATCACGTGGTGATGACGGGGCCGGTCGCGGTCGCGTTCACCGGGCTGATCGCGCCGTCGCTAATGACGGGGGCGGACCGGTGAGCACGCTCACGCAGCCGCGCAACGCGTCCCGCCGCGCCGGCCGGGACGGAAGTCCGGCCGAGGTCCTGACCCTCGGCTGCCGGCTGAATGCCTTCGAATCCGAGGTCATGCGCGGCCACGCCGCCGGCGCCGGGCTCACCGACGCGGTCATCGTCAATACCTGCGCGGTGACCGCGGAATCCGAGCGCCAGTCGCGCCAGGCGATCCGCCGCGCGCGGCGCGAGAACCCCGGCGCCACCATCGTGGTGACCGGCTGCGCGGCCCAGGTGAATCCGGGTGCCTTCGCCGCCATGGCCGAGGTCGACCACGTCGTCGGCAACGCCGAGAAACTGGCCCCGGAGACCTTCGCGCGCATCGCCGGGCGGGGCGCGCCGTTTGGCCGCGTCGCCGTCAACGACATCATGTCGGTCAAGGAGACCGCGGGCCACCTGGTCGAGGGCTTCGAGGGCCGGGCGCGGGCCTTCGTCGAGGTCCAGCAGGGCTGCGATCACCGCTGTACCTTCTGCATCATCCCGTTCGCGCGCGGCAACTCGCGCTCGGCCCCCCTGGGCGACATCGTGCGCCAGGTGGGGCACCTGCTGGCCGCCGGCTACCGCGAGGTGGTGCTGACCGGCGTCGATCTCACCGCCTACGGCGCCGACCTGCCGGGCGCGCCCAGCCTCGGCCAGATGGTGCGCCGGCTGCTCGCCTGCGTCCCGGCGCTCGAGCGCCTGCGGCTCTCGTCGCTGGACGTGGCCGAGGTGGATGAGGCGCTGTTCGAGCTGATCGTCCACGAACCCAGGGTCATGCCGCACCTGCACCTCAGCCTGCAGTCGGGCGACGACCTCATCCTCAAGCGCATGAAGCGCCGCCACACACGGGCTCAAGCCATCGCCTTCTGCGAGACGGTGCGCCGCCTTCGCCCCGAGGTCGCCTTCGGGGCCGACCTGATCGCGGGTTTCCCCACCGAGACCGAGGCCATGTTCCAGAACACCCTCGCGCTCGTCGGCGAGGCGGGGCTCACCTGGCTGCACGTGTTCCCCTATTCGGCAAGGCCCGGCACCCCCGCCGCCCGCATGCCCGGACTGCCGGGCCCGGTCGTCCGCGAACGCGCCAAACGCCTGCGCGAAGCGGGCCGGGCCGCGCGCGATGGATTCCTCGCGTCTTGCGTCGGCGCCACCGAGGACATCCTCGTCGAGCGGCCGGGGCTCGGCCGCACCGGGCGCTTCGCCCACGTGGCGCTCGCGGGCTGCGCCGCCACCGGCGCCGTCGTCAACGCACGCATCACCGCCGCCCGCGAGGGCCGGCTCGAGGGCCGGATCGTTCCATGAACGCTCGCGCCGGGGGCTGGCTCGCGCGCCTCAGCGCCGGGCTCGGGCGCTCGTCGGCGGCGATCTCGGGCGGGATCGCCACCATCTTCACGGGCCGACGCGTTGATGCGGAAGCGCTCGCCGAGCTCGAGGATCTCCTGATTTCCGCCGATCTAGGCCCGGCGACGGCGGCCAGGCTGGTGGACGGGCTGCGCCGGCGCCGGTTCGAGGGCACCGCGGATTCGCGCGCCGTGGCGCTGGCGCTGGCCGAGGAGATCGCGGCCCTCCTGCGGCCGCTGGCCCGCCCGCTGGAGATCGATCCGGCGGCCCGGCCCCACGTGGTGCTGGTGGTGGGGGTGAACGGCACCGGCAAGACCACCACCATCGGCAAGCTCGCCTTTGAGCTCCGCGGCCGCGGCCACGGCGTCATGGTCGCGGCGGGCGATACCTTCCGGGCGGCGGCGGTGGACCAGCTCCGCATCTGGACCGACCGCGCCGGTGCCCGCTTCTTCGGCGCGCCCGAATCCCGCGACCCGGCGGCGGTGGCCTATGACGCGCTGGCCGCCGCCAGGGCCGACGGCATCGACGTGCTGCTGGTGGATACCGCGGGCCGGCAGCACAACAAGGCGGACCTGATGGCCGAGCTCGACAAGATGATCCGGGTGATGGGCAAGCTCGACCCCGCCGCCCCCCACACCACGCTGCTGGTGCTCGACGCCACCACCGGCCAGAACGCCCATACCCAGGCCGAAACCTTCCGCGAGATCACCAGGGTCACGGGGCTGGTGGTCACCAAGCTCGACGGATCGGCCAAGGGCGGCGTGGTGGTGGCCCTCGCCGACCGGCTCGGCCTGCCGCTCCACGCCATCGGCGTCGGCGAGGGGATCGAGGACCTGCGCCCCTTCTCGGCCGACGATTTCGCCCGCTCGCTGGTGGGCCTCGCCGACCGCACGACGTGAAAACCAGGGCCCCCGGCGTTACATGTCGCCGCGATCGCCCTCGGGGTTGGTGCGGGGCGCGAAGGCGGTCGCGCCCTCGACCTCGCGGAAATGGTTGAGCGCCCAATGGACCGAGGGAAAGGCGATCTCGGTCCAGGGGATTTCCGCCCATTCGAACAGCCTCACCGCCTCGCTCTCGGGCCCGGCCTCGATGGCCGGGTCCAGAAGCCGGGCGGTGTAGATGAGCTGCACCTGGCTCAGGCGGTGGATGTGATAGACCGCCAGCAGGTTCTCGATGGCGAGCCGGGCGCGGGCCTCCTCCCAGGCCTCGCGGAGCGCGCCGTCCGCCGGCGCCTCGTTGAGCTCGAGATAGCCGGCGGGCAGCGTCCAGTACCCCTTGCGCGGCGCGATGGCCCGCCGGCACAGCAGGATCCGGCCGAGATGGGAGGCCACCACCCCCACCACCACCTTGGGGTTGTCGTACCGGATGTAGCCGCATTCGGGACAGACCAGGCGCGGCCGGTCGTCGCCCTCGGGCACCCGCGCAACCGTCGGCCCACGGCCGCGGTTGGGGTTGGAGCCGCTGGAATCCGCCATCGGGCCATGTTGACCCGCGCCGGCCCCCGGCACAAGCCCCGGCGCCCCGCCCGGAGGGGCCCGCAAGGGGCCGGCATCGGCGTTATCCGGCTCCAGGGCGGCCGGCCGTGCCACCCGCCGGGAGGGCGCGGAAATTAGCGTTTACCCTTACTTAATGCGCGGCATTCTATATGAATTGCGAGAGCGTGTTGGCGCTGTGCCCCCCGGCCCCGGGGGTGCCGGCGGGGACTCGACGCGATTCCGGGGCTGAGGCGTGGACGACAGCGGGTCGATGGCTGAAGAATCCAGCAGGGACCAGCTCGAAGCCCTCTTCGAGATGGCGCGGAGCAAGAGCACGGACGCCCGCCGGGACCTGGCCGCGGCGGTCCGCGACCTGTTCTCGGGCGAGAACGAGGTGCTGAGCGACCGCGAGCGGGCGCTCATGTCCGATATCCTGCGCCGGCTCGTCCACGCGGCCGAGATATCGGTCCGTCGCAGCCTCTCCGCGAGGTTGAGTGGCTCCAGGGGTGCCCCGCGAGAGCTTGGCGCCCTGCTCGGGAACGACGAGCTGGAAATCGCCCATCCCATCCTCATCGACAGCGAGGTCCTGCACGACAGCGACCTCGTGGAGGCCATACTCCACCGCACATTCCAGCACCAGCTCGCCACCGCCATGCGACGGAGCCTGAACGAAGGCGTGGGCGGCGCCCTGGTGGAGGGCGAAACGGAGGATGTCCTCCGCGCCATGCTGGACGACGCCAACGCCCGCGTCTCGAGGACCACCCGGGAGTACCTGGTGGAACAGTCGAAGCGGGTGGATACCTACCAGAACCCGCTGCTCTTCCCCCCCGAGCTGGGCGCGGACCTCACCCGCCGCATCCACTGGTGGGTTTCGGCGGCGCTTCGCAAGCACATCGTCGAGAACTTCGATGTCGACCCGGTGGCCCTCGACGCCGATCTCGAAGACACGGTCAAGGACATCCTGGCGCGGCAATCGGAGGAGGGCCGGCGGCCCACCCCGCTCGCGCTGGCAGAACATCTCGACCGCGAGGAGGGGATCAGCTCCCAGCTCATGGTCAAGGTGCTGCGCCAGGGCGAGGTGCCTCTCCTGGAAGCCATGCTGGCGACCCGCAGCGGGCTCCGCCCCAAGCTGTTGCGCCGGCTCCTCTACGAGCCGGGCGGGGAGGCCCTGGCCGTCGTCTTCAAGGGCATCGACGCCCCCAAGAGCGACTTCGCCACGGTCCTCATGCTCACCCGCAAGGCGCGCTCCGGCGGCGAGACGATGACGCCGAAGGAGCTCAGCCGCATCTTCGAATTCTACGAGCGCGTCCGCCCCGAGGTGGCCAAGGCCATGCTGAGCCGGTGGCGCAGGGATCCCGAGTTCCTCAACGCCGAGCGCATCATCCTCCAGGGCCCCGGCGGCGGCAACCGCATCCGGGGCGGCGGAGGACCGCATCGCGGGGCGAGAATGATGGACGCCGGCGGCTGACGCCGCCGATCACGCCGCCGCGCGCGCCAGCGCCGCGACCCCCGGCAGCTCCCTGCCCTCCAGCCATTCCAGGAACGCGCCCCCCGCCGTCGAAACGTAGGAGAAATCCTCGGTCACGTCGGCGCCGGCGAGCGCGGCGACGGTATCGCCGCCGCCGGCCACCGACAGCAGCCGCCCCGCGCGGGTGAGCTCCGCCACCGCCACGGCCACCGCCACGGTTCCGGCATCGAAGGGCGGGTGCTCGAAGGCGCCGAGCGGACCGTTCCAGACCACGGTGCGGCATTCGTCGAGCGCGATGACGAGGTCGTGCACCGTCTCGGAGCCGATATCGAGGATCATCGACCCCTCCGGCACGGCGTCCACGGGGACCGTCCGCGCCGCGCCGCCGGCCTCGGGCCCGGCGGCCACCACCGCGTCGATCGGCAGCACCACGTCGCAGCCGGCGGCGCGGGCCGCGGCAAGGATGCCGCGCGCGGTCTCCGCCATGTCGGGCTCCAGCAGCGAGGCCCCGACGCCGATTCCTTTAGCGTGAAGGAAGGTGTTGGCCATGGCGCCGCCGATGACGAGCTTGTCGACCCGGGCCGCGAGATTGCCGAGCATCGCGAGCTTGGTCGAGACCTTGGCGCCGCCCACGATGGCAGCCAGTGGGCGCTCCGGCGACTCGAGCGCGCGGCCCAGCGCGTCCAACTCTGCCTCCATCAGGCGCCCGGCGTAGGCCGGCAGGTGGTGGGTGATGGCCTCGGTCGAGGCATGGGCCCGGTGCGCCACCGAGAACGCATCGTTGACATAGAATTCGCCGAGGACGGCGAGCTCCGCCGCGAAATGGGGATCGTTCGCCTCCTCGCCGGGATGGAAGCGCAGGTTCTCGAGCAGCGCAACTCCGCCCGGCTCGAGGCCGCCGACCACCGCCGCGGCCGCCGCCCCGGTGCAGTCCGCGGCGAAGGCGACGGGCCGCCCGATCGCGGCGGCCAGCGACTCGGCCAGCGGCGCCAGCGACATCCCAGGGACGACCCTGCCCCCGGGCCGGTCGAAATGGGACAGCACGACGACCTTGGCGCCGCGCTCCGCCAGCTCGCGGATGGTGGGCGCGGCGCGCTCGATGCGCGTCGCGTCGGCGACGCGGCCGTCCTCCAACGGGACGTTGAGATCGACGCGGACGAGGACGCGCCGCCCGGCGACATCGAGGCCGTCGATGGTGCGGAACGGGGTGCGGGAGTCCATGGTCCCGGGCGACGGAGGTCCGTCAACCGAGCCGGCCGAGCATGCGCGCGACGTCGACCATGCGGTTGGAGAAGCCCCACTCGTTGTCGTACCAGCTGAGGACGCGGACGAACCGCCCCTCGATGACCTGGGTTTCCGCGAGGTCGAAAATCGAACTCGCGGGGTTGTGGTTGAAATCGCTGGAGACGAGCGGCGCGTCGGTGCAGGCGAGAATGCCCTTGAGGGGCCCGTTGGCCGCCTTGACGATGGCGGCGTTGACCGCCTCCGCGGTGGTGCGCTTCCTCGGCACGAAGGTAAGGTCCACCATGGAGACGTTGATGGTCGGCACCCGCACGGCGGTGCCGTCGAGCTTGCCCTTGAGCTCCGGCAGGACCAGGCCGACCGCCCGGGCGGCGCCGGTCGAGGTGGGGATGATGTTGTGGGCGGCCGCGCGGGCGCGGCGCAGGTCCTTATGGAGGGTGTCGTGGATGCGCTGGTCGCCGGTGTAGGAATGCACCGTCGTCATGAATCCGCGCTCGATGCCGACCGCCTTGTGCAGCACGAAGGCCACCGGCGCCAGGCAGTTGGTGGTGCAGGACGCGTTGGAGACGATGCGGTGGCTCCGCCGCAGCCGGTGGTGGTTGACGCCGTTGACGATGGTGATGTCCTCGCCCGTGGCCGGCGCCGAGATCAGTACGCGCTTGGCGCCAGCCTCGAGGTGACGGGCGGCGGCGTCGCGGCCGGTGAACAGCCCGGTGCATTCCAGCGCGACATCGACCCCGAGCCGGCCCCACGGCAGCCGCGCGGGGTCGCGCTCGGCCGTGACCCGGATGGAACCCCGCCCGAAATTGAGCCCCGACCGGGTGGCCCGCACCCTGCCCGGGAACGGCCCGTGGACGGAGTCGTACCGGAGGAGATGGACGTTGGCCTCCACCGAGCCAAGGTCGTTGATGGCGACGACCGTAATGTCCTTGTGCCTCTGCTCGTAGATCGCCCTCAGCACCAGGCGCCCGATGCGCCCGAAGCCGTTGATCGCGACACGTATCGGCATGGTGGTTTCCCCGCTCTCGCTGCCTGGCCCGCCTACTCCCCGCCGCCGCCGAGCAGGTCCCTGACCCCGGCGACGACGGCCTCCGCGGTGATGCCGAAGTGACCGTAAAGGTCCTTGTAGGGCGCCGAGGCGCCGAAACCGGCAAGACCGATCACCCTGCCGCGGGAGCCAAGATAGCGCTCCCAGCCGAAGGTGGAGCCGGCCTCGATCGCCACCCGGGGCGTGCCCCGGCCGAGCACAGCCTCGCGCTCGGCGGCGGGGCACTCGTCGAACAGCTCGAAGCACGGCAGCGACACCACCGCGGCGGCGATGCCCCCGGCGGCGAGCCGGGCGCTGGCCTCGAGCGCGATGGCCACCTCGGATCCGGTGGCGATCAGCGTCACCGCGCGCCGGCCGCCCTCGGCCTCGGCCAGCACGTAGCCGCCGCCGGCGCAGAGGTTGCCGCGCACCCTCTCGGTGCGGACCGCGGGAACGCCCTGGCGCGTCAGCGCGATGACCGAGGGCCGCCGCTCTTGGCCAAGCGCGAGGGCCCAGCACTCGGCGGTCTCCACCGCGTCCGCCGGGCGGAACACCAGGAGGTTGGGCATCGCCCGCAAGCCCATCAGGTGCTCGATCGGCTGATGGGTCGGGCCATCCTCGCCCAAGCCGATGGAATCGTGGGTCATCACGTAGATCACCCGCAGCCCCATCAGGGCCGCAAGGCGGATGGCCGGGCGGCAGTAATCGGTGAAGACGAGGAAGGTGCCGCCGTAGGGGATGATCCCGCCGTGCAGCGCCATGCCGTTCATGGCCGCGGCCATGGCATGCTCGCGCACCCCGTAATGGATGTAGCGGCCGCCGTAGTTGGTCCGGTCGAGCACCTCCTGGGCCTTGGTCCTGGTGTTGTTGGACCCGGTGAGGTCGGCCGAGCCGCCGACCATCTCGGGCACCGCCGCGGTCAGCACCTCGAGCGCCTCCTGGGAGGCCTTGCGCGTCGCCCATTGCGGCCTGGCCTCGACGAGCCCCTCGATATAGGCGGCGACCGCCCGGTCGAGATCCTCGGGCAGGACACCGGCCGAAGCGCGCTCGAACGCGCGGCGCAGGTCGGGCGCCGCGGCGGCGAGCCGGCGCTCCCAAGCGCGCCGGGCCCCCGCGCCCCGCCTGCCGGTCTCGCGCCAGGCCGCGCCCACGTCGTCGGGGATGGTGAAGGGCTCGTGGGACCACCCCAGCGCCTCGCGGGCGCCGGCGACCTCCTCGGCACCGAGGGGCGCGCCGTGGGTGGCGGCGCTGCCGGCCTTGGTGGGCGCGCCGAAACCGATGACGGTGCGGAACGCGATCAGCGACGGCCGCGCCGCGCCGCGCGCCCGCGCCAGGGCCTCGGCGATGGCCTCGGGGTCGTGGCCGTCGACCCGGGAGACGTCCCAGCCATAGGCGTCGAACCGTCGGAGCACGTCGTCGGAGACGGCAAGGTCCGTTGGCCCGTCGATGGAGACATGGTTGTCGTCGAACAGGACGATCAGGCGCGACAGACCGAGATGACCGGCAAGCGACGCGGCCTCGTGGCTGATTCCCTCCATCAGGCAACCGTCGCCGGCGACCGCATAGGTGTGGTGATCCACCAGCTCGGCGCCGAATCGGGCCGCGAGGTGGCGCTCGGCGATGGCCATGCCGACGGCGTTGGCAAGGCCCTGGCCGAGCGGCCCGGTGGTGGTCTCGATACCGGCGGCGGCGCCGTATTCGGGATGGCCGGGGGTGCGGCTCCCGAGCTGGCGGAAGCGCCGGATCTCCTCGATCGTCATGTCGGCATAGCCGGTGAGATGCAGGAGCGCGTAGAGCAGCATCGATCCGTGCCCGGCCGACAGCACGAAACGGTCGCGGTCCGGCCAGCGCGGCGCGGCCGGGTCGAATCGCAGGAAGCGGGTGAACAGCACGGTGGCGACGTCGGCCATGCCCATGGGCATGCCGGGGTGGCCGGAGCTTGCCCGCTCCACGGCGTCCATGGCGAGGAACCGGATGGCGTTGGCCATGCGGGAGTGAAGCGCGGGATCGAAGGCGAGCGTGCTTCCCACCGACGCTTCGGTTCTGGACACTTCCCCACTCCTCCGGATGGCCAAACGGGCGGGCGCGATGCCGGCGACACTGGTTGATAAGCAATCGCGCCCGCCGAGGCAATGGCGAATCGGCGGATCGGCCGCCGCCGGGGCCGGGGGCCGGCGCGCGCCCGGTCCAACGGAATCGGTTCAATCCGCCCGGGGAATGATCTAAGGTGCGCCACCCTCGCCCGGCCGCGTCCGCGGCCGGGCCCATCCAAGGGAATCCAGGCGACTGACGAGATCGGAGCCGCGAGCCGCCCATGAGCATGTGTGCCGATCTGCGCCAACGGGGGCCCGGCATCGCCAAGGCCCTCGCGGTGGGCATTCCCGCCGGCTGGCTGTTCGATCGGCTGGACACGCCCATCCCCTGGATGATCGGGCCGATGATCGTGATCGCGGCGTTCAACCTCGCGGGCGTGCGGATGTTCGCGCTGCCCTACGCCCGCCAGATGGGCCAGGTCGTCCTCGGCTCGGCGGTCTCGCTCTATTTCACGCCGAGCGTGGTGGCCGCGCTCGCGGCCAATCTCGGCGCCATTGCCGCGTCCACCGCCTCGGCCTTCCTCATCGGCGGGCTCGGCGCGCTGATCCTGAGCCGGGTGTCGGGGGTCGACGGCAAGTCCACCTTCTTCGCCTCGATCCCGGGCGGCGCCATGGCCATGGCGGTGCTGGCGGAACGCTACGGGGCCTCGGTCGCGCCGGTGGCCGTCGCCCACAGCCTGCGCGTCTCGATCGTGGTCATCGTCATCCCCTTCCTGGTGACCTATGGCGGCATCCCCCTGGAGGCCGCCGCCTACCGCCCCCAGCTGCCCCTCGATGTCGTGATCCTCGTCCCGTGGCTCGCCTTCGGATTCGTCCTCGGCGAGGTCTCCGAGCGCCTCCGGATGCAGAACGGCTACCTCCTCATGCCGATCTTCTTCGGCGCGGCTCTCACCATCGGCGGCATCGAGCTCTCCGCGGTGTCCCACTGGATGACCGATTTCGCGCAGCTGATGTTCGGCCTGGTGCTGGGCGCGCGCTACGAGCGCGCCTTCTTCGTCCGCTACAAGCTGTTCATCCCCTTCGCCCTGCTCAACTCCGTGTTCATCCTGGTCGCATCCGCGGCGGTGGCGTTGGTGCTGTCCTGGGCGTTCGGCCTGTCGCTGGCCACCATGATCATCTCCACGGCGCCGGGCGGCATGGCCGAGATGACCATCACGGCGCAGGCGCTGCAGGTCGGCGTGCCGCTGGTGATCGCCTTCCACCTGTTCCGCGTGGTGGTGGTCAACATGGGAGCCCAGTACATCTACGCGCTCGGCCTCCGGGCACGAGACCGATGGCGCCCGCGCCGCGAGGCCGGCGGCGGCTGAGGCGGGGCGCCGCGCGCGGCCGGGCCGTTCAGTTGAACGGCCAGGGCATCTGGACCGCCCGCTGCAGGAATCCCTCGGGGAAGTTGAGCACCAGGAGGTGCGACATGGCGGCGAGGAAACCTATGCCGCTGAGAGTCAGGATCGCCGTGGTGCGGCGCCTCGCGCGCGCCTGCACCGTGAGGAACAGGGCGAAGAACGCGGCCATGGCGATCACGAACCCCACCAGGGAGGCGACGAACAGCAGACCGGCCAGCCACAGCAGATAGTGCTCGGCGGAAACCGCCTCGGTCGTTCCCCGCAGGGCGTAGTCGGCCTCGGCGTCGAAGGCGATGGAGTGGTCGGTCCGTCCGCGCAGTTGGACGGAGAGCGCGTAGCTCGCGAAGGCGAGCATGATGAGCGCGGTGGTCATGGGGAACACCTTGCCGAGGAACAGGCGGTCGTAACTGTCGTACAGCCCGAACAGGAACAGCGCCACCACCAGCACGGTGAACAGGATCTGCGGGTGCAGGGTATCGGCCTTGCCGGTCCCGGTCGCGGTGTCGGCCGGCCCCCCCGCCTTGGCCGCGTAGCGCGCGCCGAAATAGACCGAGAGCGCCGTCACCGAGCCGATGATCAGCACCCCCGGCCGCCACACCCAGGCCCAGCCGTCGTAGAACTGGACCGCCTGGTAGAGGTTGGTCTCCACCGGGTCGGCCAGCACGAAACCGATCAGCAGCGCCGGCCGCGGCCAGCCGAACCGCTTCATGTAGACCGCGAACACGCCGATCACGAACAGCGCGATGATGTCGCCCCAGCTGCGGGTCGCCTGGAACGCCGCGAAGGTGATGACCATGATCATGAACGGCGCGAGATAGGCATAGGGAATGGTGGTGAGGCGGGCGATCGGCTTGGACAGGAGCAGGCAGGCGCCGGCGCCGATGACGTTGGCCAGCGCCAGCGACCAGATGATGATGTAGGTCTTGTCGAGGTCGTCGCCCACCATGTTGACGCCGGTATCGATGCCGATCAGCAGCAGCCCGCCGAGGAACACCGCCATCGAGCCGGACCCCGGAATGCCGAACAGGATGGTCGGGATGAGGCCCCCGCCCTCCTTGGCGTTGTTGGCCGATTCCGGCGCGATCACGCCGCGGATGTCGCCGTGGCCGAACAGCGCGCGGTCGCGGGTGGTCTGGATGACGTGGCCATAGGCGATCCAGTCCACCACCGAGCCGCCGAGCCCCGGCAGCGCCCCGATGAGGCAGCCGATGCCGGCGCAGCGGGTGGCCAGCCACCTGTTGCGCAGGAGGTCCCGAACCCCCTGGCCCCAGCCCGCACCGAGGCGCGGCGTATCGGCGATCGAGCGCCGCTGGCGCAGGAGGTCGATGATCTCGGGCACGGCGAAGATGGCGAGCCCGACCACCACCAGCGGCACCCCGTCGATGAGGTAGTCGATGCCGAAGCTCATGCGGTATTCGCCCGTGGCCGGCGCCGCGCCGACGGAGCCCAGCAGCAGCCCGAGGCCGCAGGCCGCCATCCCCTTGGCGAGGCTCTGGCCGGCCAGCACGCCGACCATGGACAGGCCGAGGATCGCCAGCATGAACAGCTCCGGCGTGGCGAACAGCAGCACCACCGGGCGCGCGACGAGGACGAACAGCGTCAGCACCAGGGCGCCGATCAGCCCGCCATAGAGCGACGCCCCGAAGGCGGCCGACAGCGCGCGCGCGGCCTCGCCCTTCTTGGCCAGCGGGAAACCGTCCATCACCGTCGCCTGGGAGGCCGAGGAGCCGGGAATGCCCATGAGCACCGAGGTGAAGGTGTCGGAGGTGGGGATGACCGCGACCAGCCCGATCAGCATGGCCAGCGCCGAAACCGGATCCATGCCGTAGAGGAAGGGCAGCAGGATCGACATGCCGGCGATGCCGCCGAGCCCCGGGAAGATGCCGACGGCGAGACCCAGGGTCACGCCGGCGACGAGGAACATCATATGCTCGGGTGCGGAAAGCTGGGAGATCGCCGAGACGGCGGCTTCGAGCATGGCGGGTGCGATCGGTCAGGCCGGCGACCGGCGGGGCGGCGATGGCATCGGCGGAAGGGCGGGCGACCGCGGGCGCGGTCACCCGCCCGGCGGTGCGCCTAGAACTTCACCTTGTAGCGCTTGGTCAACCAGTCCTTGACCCAGGCCTTGGCCGTGGGACTCACGGAGATGGCGGTCCTCAGCCCCGCCTCGGCGTCCTTGCCGGTGAGCTGCTTGTAGGCACCGAGGACCTTTTCCGCCTCCTTCTCGAATCCCGGCTCGTTGACCGCCTTGGTGACGGTCGCGCGCCAGGTCTCGACGATATCCGGGGGCGTGCCCTTGGGCAGGAACACCATCTTCTGCACGCCGAAGCCCGCCGCCACGAACGACTTGAAGGCCTCGAACGCCGGCCCCCTCGGCTTCTTGCCGTGCATCATCTCGTAGGCCTCGGCGAAATGGGGCAGGTCGGGGAAGGTGGGATCGCGCTGCAGGTTCCCGTTGGCGTCGATCAGGCCCCAGCTCCACAGCGGCACCGCCTTGCCCTCCTTGACCAGCGGCGTGACCCGCTTGAGGTAGGCCGACGTGGTCTGGTAGTCGATGTTGACCTCGCCGCGCTCGAAGGCGAGACGGCCCGCGCCCCGCGACTTCATGCCGAACACGCCCTTGGTGGGCAGACCCATCATCTCGAAGGCGAGAAGCGGCACCAGGTCCAGCGAGGTCGCGCGCTGGGCCGCGTACTTGACGGCCTGGCCGCGCAGCTTCTTGAGGTCCTGGGGACCCTTCAGCCCCATCTTCGGCGTGACGTAGACGACGCCGCCCGTGGGCGTGCCCAGCACCACGTGCCAGTCCTTGTACTCGAACTTCACCCGGGGATCGTCCAGCAGGTAGGGGAACTGGGTGGAGCCCGAGGAGCCGAAGATGGTGAGGCCGTCGGGCTCGGCGCGCGCCGCGAACAGGTTCGCGCCCTTGGTGGAGCCGCCGCCCGGAATGTTCCTCACGACGATGGTGGGGCTGCCGGGCAGCGCCTTGGCGAGGCGCGGGGCGAGGAAACGGGCCCAGACGTCCGATCCGCCGCCGGGACCGAACGGAATGATCCACTCGATGTTCTTGCCCGAGAAGTCGGCCGCCGTCGCCGGGATCGCGTTCAGACCCGACAGCGCCAGCGCCGCCAGGACCGCGGAGAGGAATCGGTTCATTGCCGTGCTCCCTGTCTCGGAGGAACGCAACGGCACGCCGAGACGATTCCGACCGCGCGTTTCCCCTCTTGTGTCTCGCCGTGATCGGACTACCGATCCCAACCCGAGTCAACAGCGAATGCTCGGGTTCCCCTTTGCGTCCGGGGGCCATCCGCACTAAGAAGGGGCCATGGCAAGCCTGCCCGACACCTCCGCCGGAGCCGCGGCGGCGGACATCCCCGACGCCGAGGAGACCATTCCCCCCGAGCCCGCCCGCATCCTTTCCGGCCTCAGGGTGATCGAGGGCTCGGCCTTCGTCGCGGCCCCCCTCGGCGGCATGACCATGGCCCAGCTCGGCGCCGACGTCATCCGCTTCGATCCCGTGGGCGGCGGGCTCGACTACGAACGCTGGCCTGTGACGCGACGGGGCCGCAGCCTGTTCTGGGCCGGGCTCAACAAGGGCAAGCGCTCGGTCGCCATCGACCTCGCCCGGCCCGAGGGGGTGGAGCTGGCGACCCGGCTGATCACCGCGCCCGGCGACGACGCCGGCATCTTCCTCACCAACTTTTCGGCCCGCGGCTGGCTCGCCTACGAGCGCCTCAGGCGCCTGCGCGAGGATCTCATCATGGTCGCCGTCACCGGCGACCACGAGGGACGCAGCGCCGTCGACTACACGGTGAACGCCGCCATCGGCTTCCCCATGGCGACCGGCCCCGCCGATGCGAAAGCACCCGTCAACCACGTGCTGCCGGCCTGGGACGCGGCGTGCGGGTTGTGGGCGGCGTGCGGCGTGCTCGCCGCCGAGCGCCACCGGCGCCTTACGGGGGAGGGACAGCTGGTGACCCTGGCGCTTTCGGACGTGGCGCTGGCGGTGACCGGGGCGCTCGGCATCCTCGCCGAGGTCATGGTCAATGGCGAGGACCGGCCGCGCTACGGCAACGACCTCTACGGCGCCTTCGGGCGCGACTTCGCCACCGCCGACGGCCGGCGGATCATGGTGGTGGGGCTGACCGGACGGCAATGGCAGGGGCTCCTGCGGACGACCGGCCTCGGCGCGGAGATGGCCGCCCTCGGCGAGCGCCTGGGGCTCGACCTTTCCCGCCAGGGCGACCGCTTCCGCGCGCGCGGGGAGATCGCGGCGCGGGTCGGCCCGTGGATCGCGGCCCGCCCCCTGGCAGAGGTCGCCCGCGCCTTCGACGCCGAGGGCGTGTGCTGGGGACCCTACCAGACGTTCGGCGAGTTGGTGGCGCACGACCCCCGTTGCTCGACCGCCAATCCGCTGTTCACCTTGCTGGACCAGCCCGGCATCGGCACCTATCTTGCCCCCGGCTCGCCGCTCGTTCTCGGCGCCTTCCCGCGGTCCGAGGCCACGCCGGCGCCGCTGCTCGGCGCCCATACCGACGAGGTGCTGGCCGGGGTCCTCGGGCTCGGCGACGGCGAGATCGGAACCCTCCACGACCGCGGCATCGTCGCCGGCCCCGACACAATTCCGACATAATGGAGGTGCAAGACTCCGCCCGCCATCCACGGCCGTACCGCCCGGTTGCCTCTTGAAATTCGGTTTTCCCGCCCTAAAAAAGGGGGCGGGCCGGATCCGATCCACGGCATATCGGGCGCGTGGGCGCGGGACACATCGGGCCGAACAGGGAGTCGACAACCGATGGCAGCAATGATCGAGGTGGACGGCCTGCGGAAGCGGTTCGGGGCGATCCAGGCCGTGGACGGGATCTCGTTCCACGTGGAACAGGGCGAGGTGTTGGGATTCCTCGGCCCCAACGGCGCCGGCAAGTCCACCACCATGAAGATGATCACCGGCTTCCTCGAGCCCGACGAGGGCTCGTCCCGAATCTGCGGCCTCGACGCCGTGCGCCAGCCCATCGAGGCCCGGCGCCTGCTCGGCTACATGCCCGAGGGCGCCCCCAGCTACCATGAGATGACGCCCCTTTCCTTCCTCACGTTCATCGCCGGCGTGCGCGGCTTCTCGGGCGAGGAGGCGCGCACGCGGGTGGAGAAGGCGGCGGCACGGACCTGGCTCGAGGACGTGCTGTACCAGCCCATCGATACCCTGTCGCGCGGATACAAGCGGCGCGTGGGCCTCGCCCAGGCGCTCCTGCACGACCCCGAGGTGCTCATCCTCGACGAGCCCACCGACGGGCTCGATCCCAACCAGAAGCACGAGATCCGCACCTTGATCGGCGAAATGGCGCCCCACAAGGCGATCGTGATCTCCACCCACATCCTGGAGGAGGTGGACGCGGTCTGCACCCGGGCCATCATCATCTCCCGCGGCCGCATCGTCGCCGACGGCACCCCCGCGGAGCTCGAGGCCCGCTCGGCGCGTCACAACGTCGTGACCGTCACCGCGACCCCGGAAACCCTCGCCCAGCTGGCGCCGGCCATCCGGGACCTCGACGGCGTCGAGCGCGTGGAGCTGGGGCCGCGCGGGCTCACGGTGAAGCCCAGGGACGGCCGCGACGTGCTCGATCCGGTGCGGGTGCTGGTGCGCCAGCGCGGCGTGTCGGTCCAGGACATCCGGCTGGAGCACGGGCGGCTCGATGACGTGTTCCGCGACGTGACCGTCCCGGTCCCCAAGGGGAGGGCGGCATGAGCCTCGCCTGGTCGCTGTTCCGCCGCGAGTTCACGAGCTATTTCGTCACGCCCGTCGCCTACGTGTTCATCGTCATCTTCCTCGCCCTCCTGGGCGCGCTCACCTTCTTCCTGGGCTCCTTCTTCACGCGCGGCGAGGCCGATCTCGCCCCCTTCTTCGCCTTCCATGCCTGGCTCTATCTCCTGCTGATCCCGGCGATCTCCATGCGCCTGTGGTCCGAGGAGCGCAAGACCGGTACCATCGAGCTGCTGCTCACCCTTCCGGTCTCGCCCACCCAGGCGGTGCTGGCGAAATTCCTCGCCGCCTGGGCGTTCGCCGGGATCGCGCTGGCGCTGAGCTTTCCCATCTGGACCACCGTCAATTACCTCGGCGAGCCGGACAACGGCGTGATCGTCGCCAGCTACATCGGCAGCCTCATCATGGCGGGGGCCTATCTCGCCATCGGGTCCTGCTTCTCCGTGGTCTCCAAGAACCAGGTCATCGCCTTCGTTCTGGCGGTGATCGTGTGCCTCGTCTTCACCGTAGCGGGCACGCCGCTGGTGTTGGAGTTCGTCTCGGGCTGGGCGCCGCGCAGCGTGATCGACGTGGTCGCCGGCCTGAGCTTCATCGCGAATTTCGACGCCATCTCCAAGGGCGTGCTCGACCTCGTCAACCTCGTCTATTTCCTCTCGGTGATGGCGCTGTTCCTGTTCGTCAACGTCATACTGGTCAACACGCTCAAGGCGCGCTAGGAGAAGGGCCGTGGCGGGAAAATCCCTCTTCCCTTCCTTGGCGCCGCGGCGCTCCCTCGCCGTCTGGTCCATCGTCCTCGCGGTCATACTGTTCGTATCCGTCAACGTGATCGCGCGCGGCACGCTCATCGGCGCGCGGCTCGATCTCACCGCCGACAAGCTGTTCACCCTGTCGCCGGGCACCCACAGGGTGCTCGGCCAGATCGACGAGCCGGTGACGCTCCGGTTCTATTTTTCCTCGGCACTGGCGAAGCAGTTGCCGGGGGTGGCCAAATACGCCACCCGCGTGCGCGACATGATCACCGAATACGCCGCCAACGCCGGCGGCAAGATCCGGTTCCTCGAGATCGACCCGGTCGCGTTCTCCGACGCCGAGGACGAGGCGGTCGCCTTCGGCCTCCAGGGGCTGCCGCTCGACCGCACCGGGGAGATGGTCTATTTCGGGCTCGCGGGCTCCAATTCCACCGACGAGACCGAAGTGATCCCCTTCTTCTCGCCCGATCGCGAGTCGTTCCTCGAATACGACCTGACCCGGGTGGTCTATCGGCTGGCCAACCCCGACCGCACGGTGGTGGGCCTGATGAGCTGGCTCCCGGTGCGCGGCTTCCCCGGCTCGATGATGGCGCGCATGTCGTCCATGGGGCAGCCGTGGCAGCTGACGGCGCAGCTCGAACAGCTATTCGCGGTGGAGGACGTGTCCTCCGAGGCGGCCGAGATCCCGGAGAACGTGGACGTGCTGCTGATCCTGCATCCGGCCAAGATCTCCGAGCGCGCGCTCTATGCCGTCGACCAGTTCCTGCTGCGCGGCGGCCGTGCCGTGATCTTCGTCGATCCGCTGGCCGAGGTCGCCCAGCAGGTGCCCGGAGCCGGTGGCAAGTTCGTGGAGACCTCCTCCGACCTCAAGCCGATCTTCGAGAAATGGGGCCTCCAATACGACGCCGGCAAGGTCGCAGGGGACATGATCGCGGCCTTCCGCATCAACGCCGGCACCGAATCGCGGCCGCAGCCGCTCCAATATCCGCCCTGGCTCCGGCTCGATCGATCGAACGTGATGGGCGACGACCCGGTCACCACCGAGATCGACAACATCATCATGGCGACGGCGGGTGGCCTGTCCATGAAGGCGGGCACGGGCATGACGTTCACGCCGCTCCTGGCGACGTCCGAGCAGTCCATGTACCTCGACGCCGAGGACCTCAAGGGCGGGCGCCCCGATTTCGAAGGAATCGTCAGCGGCTTCAAGCCCTCGGGCAAGCGCCTGGCCCTGGCCGCGCGCGTCACCGGCCCGGCCGGGACCGCCTTCCCCGACGGCCCCCCGGCCATCGAGGAATACATGAAGGAGGACCCGGTGGCGGAGCGGCGGCGGCAGCTCGAGGACGATCCGCTGCCCAGGAAGAAGACCGAGGAGCGCCGCAAGGAAGCGGAGGAGATCCGCGCGCGCCTCGCCAAGGCGCACCGCACCGAGAGCACCCGTCCCGTCCACGCCGTGGTGGTGGCGGACTCCGACATGCTGCGAGACCGGTTCTGGGTCCAGGCCCAGAACCTGTTCGGCCAGACCATCGCCGTGCCGGTCTCGGACAACATGAACCTGACGACCAACGCCATCGACAACCTGACCGGGTCCGACGAGCTGATCGGGCTGCGCTCGCGCGGCGTCTCGCGCCGGCCGTTCACCTTGGTGGAGGACCTGACCCGCAAGGCCGAACTCGAGCTCCGCGCCAGGGAGCGCGAGCTGCAGAAGCGCCGCGAGGAGACCGAGCGCAAGCTTTCCCAACTGCAGACCCCGGGCGGGCGGGCCCAGGGCGACCGCACCATCCTCAGCGCCGCCCAGATCCAGGAGATCAACAAGTTCAAGGCGGAGCTCCTCGGCATCCGCAAGCAGCTGCGCGCCGTGCAGCTGGGCCTGCGCAAGGATATCGAGGTCCTGGAAGGGTGGCTGTGGTTCTTCAACATCGGCCTCATCCCCCTGCTCGTCGCGGCCGCCGCGGTGGCGCTGGGGCTGGCGCGGATACGCCGCCGGCGCCAGCGCATGGAAACGGAAGCGAAGGGCTGAGCCATGTCGCCAAGAGCTTTCGTGGCCCTTCTCGTCGTGACCGTGATCGTGGCGGTCGCCGCCGCCTGGATCACCGTCGCGCGCGACACCGGCACCGGGGTTCGCGGCGAGGGCACCCTCATGTTCGAGGGCCTCGCCGGGCGCGTGAACGACGTGCGCCGGATCGTGGTGACCCGCGCCGACGGCCCGTCCACCATCGAGAGCGCGGAAAAGGACAGCGAGCTTTCCTGGTCGCTGAAGGAGCTCTACGGCTATCCAGTGCCGTTCGAGATGGTCCGCGGGGTCGCCGCCGGCATGGCCCAGCTCCGCGCGATCGAGCCCAAGACCGCGCGGCCGGCGCTCTACGGCCGCATCCACGTGAACGACCCCAGGCGCGAGAAGGACGCCAAGGGCGCGCTGGTGGAGCTTTACGATTCGAAGGGCGCGTCCATGGCGTCGCTGATCGTTGGCCTCGACAAGGGCGGCCTGTTCGGCGTGGGCGACATCTATGTCCGCCATCCGGGCGAGGAACGCGCATGGCTCGCCCGCGGCAAGGTGCCGGTCCCGGAGAAGCGCGTCGGCTGGCTCAACCAGATGATCGTCGAGGTGGACCTGCCGCGGGTCCGGGAAACCACGCTGTACGTTCCGGGCGAGGAGCCGCTCCGCGTCTACAAGAACAATCCCGACGAGCGCGACTTCCTGGTCGAGGGCATGCCCGAGGATCACGAGCTCAAGGAGATCTTCGCCGCCGAGGACATCGCGCGCTCCATCCAGAGCCTTGCCTTCGAGGACGTCAGGCCCGGGGCGGAGATCGGATTCGATTTCTCGGCCACGCCGCGCGCGCGGTACGTCACCTTCGACGGCCTCGTCGTCGAGACCTGGATGAAGGAATCGGGCGGCAAGAAGTGGATCGCGGTCCGGGCGCGGGCCAACGACGAGCCGGCGCCAGTAGACAAGGTCGACAAGGACAAGGTCGCCGCCGAAATCGCCAGGATCAACGCCGTGACCGGCGGCTGGGCCTATACCATCAACGAGTTCGAGACCAAGAACCTGTCCAAGACCCGGGCCGACGTCATCCGGCCCAAGGGGGCGGGGAAGCCGGCCCCGGCCAAGCCCGACGGGGGCGCGGCGCCCGAATAGGGGCCCGGCGACCCGCCGGCCGCCTTGTTCCCATGGACATCGGTCCCATATTTCCGGTATCAAGCGGCTGAGCGCGGGACGGCACCGGCGCGCCCGTGGTCATCACCTGGCCGCGATCACGGGCCGGGCCGCCCGGCGAAGGAGTAGGACCGAACCATGAGCGACGCGAATGGCGGCCGCAAGCTGCTCTACGATCCCCATATCTTCATCTGCACCGAGGAGAAGTCCTGCCGGGCGGGGGCAAGCTGCTGCGGGCAGCAGGGGACCGCGGAACTCCTCGGCTACATGAAGGCGACCGCCAAGGCGCGCGGCATCGACAACATCCGGGTCAACCGTTCGACCTGCCTCGAGCGCTGCGAGCAGGGCCCGGTCATGGTGCTCTATCCCGAGGGAATCTGGTACAGCTTCCGCAGCCAGCGGGACATCGACGAGATCATCGACAAGCATCTGGTCCGGGGCGGGCGCGCCGAGCGCCTGATGGTGGACCCGTCCGGGAAGGCGGCGGGCAAAGCGACGGTCTGAGGCCCGCGCCGACGGGCCATCGAGCGGGCGCCGGGGCGGCGCCCGAGGCAGGAGGGAGTACGCATCGCATGGCAAGTCTGCCGCAGGATCCGCAACCCTATTTCGAGCGGCACATCCTGTGCTGCTGCAACCAGCGTCCGGAGGGACATCCCCGCAGCTGCTGCACCGACCGCGGCAGCCGGCCGCTGATGGAGTACCTCGCGCGGCGCGTGGAGGAGCTCGACCTCGAAGGCGTCAAGGTGACGGAGGCCGGCTGCATGGAGCGCTGCGAGCTGGGCCCCACCGTGGTCATCTATCCCGACGCCGTCTGGTACACCTACCAGAACGAGGACGACGTGGACGAGATCCTCGAGCGCCATTTCCGCAAGGGCGAGATCGTCGAGCGCCTCAACCTCGAGGTCGACCAGCGTCTGCCCAAGCCGAGGATCAAGGAGACGCTCCGGCTCGCCGTCATCGCGGCCAGGGACGAGACGCCGGAGATCAGGAGCTTCGTGCTGGCCCCCGTGAACGGTCGGCAACTCCCCAAATGGGACGCCGGCGCCCATGTCGACGTGCTCACCGGCAACGGTCTCAGGCGCTCATACTCGCTGGCGAACGACCCGTCCGACCGCTCCCGTTACCTGATCGGCGTGCTGCGCGAGCCCGAGAGTCGGGGCGGGTCGACGTGGATGTGCGAGAATCTCCGCGCGGGCGACGAGATCACCGTGGTGCCGCCCCTCAACAACTTCCCGCTCGTCGAGTCGGCGGCCCAGCATATCCTCATCGCCGGCGGCATCGGCATCACGCCGATCCTCGCCATGGGCCGCCGCCTCAAGGCCCTCGGCGCCGAATACCACCTCGACTACTGCACCAAGAGCCGCGAACAGACCGCCTTCCTCGACGAGGTGAGCGAGGCCTTCGGCGACAGCGTCACCTTCCATCACGACGGCGGCGACCCCTCGAAGGGCATCGACCTCCGGGCCGCCCTCGAGGACCGGCCCGAGGGCGCCCACCTCTACATCTGCGGCCCGGCCGGCCTGATCCAGGCGGCGCGCGAGGCGGCGAGCCACTGGCCGGACGGCACCGTGCATTACGAGCTGTTCGCCTCGCCCGCGTCGAG
>DASWKZ010000188.1:0-3944 GCA_036396355.1 Alphaproteobacteria bacterium | reverse complement strand
CGCGCACTCCGGCAAGGAGCTGGAGTCGATGCTGGGCAACAGGGAAAAGTATTTCCAGCCCATCGACAAGGAGGCGCCGCCGTTCGTGCTCGGCACCGCGGACGGCGACACCGTCCGCCTCGCCGACCTCCGCGGCAAGGTTGTGGTCCTGCACTTCATCTATGCCGGCTGTCCCGACGTTTGCCCGCTGCACGCCGATCGCATCGCCGAGATCCAGGAGATGGTGAACCGGACGCCCATGAAGGGGCAGGTCCGGTTCGTCACTATCACCACCGATCCCGTGAACGACACCGCCGACGTGCTCCGTGCCTACGGTTCGGCGCACGGCCTGGATCCCGTCAACTGGGCCTTCCTGACGACGGCGCCGGATCAGGCGGAGGACGCGACCCGTCGCCTCGCCGAGGCCTTTGGCCACACCTTCACCAAGACCGAGGAAGGCTATCAGGTGCACAGCGTCGTCACCCACGTGATCGACAAGGAGGGCCGATGGCGCGCCAACTTCCACGGGTTGCGCTTCGAGCCCGTCAACCTCGTCATGTTCATCAACGCCCTCGTGAACGATGCGCCTGGGCGGCACGACCACGGGGAGCCAGGCTGGTGGGAGCGGATCAAGGGTCTATTCTGACGGATGATGAGAAGGATGCCGACGATGTCCAATGGAATTCCGGCCTACGTGGCCGCTTTTGTCGCGTTGGTGGCCCTGGCCGCGCCGCTTGCGGCTGCGGCTGCGCCGCAGGGTTCGGACGAGTTGCGGGCACGGTTCGAGTACTTGAGCAAGAACGGCAACTCCAACTGCTCGTGGCGGTTCATGGAAGCGATCCCCGCGATGCCGGCGGAGGCGCGTCTGCAAGGTTCCTGCTGCGGCCCCATGGACCTGCATCGCTACGGTGAGCAGGTCGAGGGCCTCAGGGCGTTCGCGGAGATCGAAGCGATCCCTGCCGATCCCTATGACATCCCCGCGCCCCTGGCGGCGCGGCTCATGGGGTTCTACGAGCCGGCGCTCACCCCGGACCAGCAGGCGGCTTACGACTACGCCATGCGGCATTCGAAGGAAGGAGGGCCGTGTTGCTGTCCGTGCTGGCGATGGCGGGTCTATGGGGGTCTCGCCAAGCACTTGATCCGCGAGCACGGTTTCAGCGGGCAGCAGATCGCCCGGATCTGGGATCTTTCGGACGGCTGCGGCGGGGAAAACCATGTCCACTGAGGGCCGGCGGCGCGGCAATCCCCACGGGCCGAGACCGGGACGGCCGGTCTCGCCTTCCTCGTCAACGCGCTGATCACTGACGCCGGGCTCCCGGGACCCGATGGAAGGAACTCTCCCAGGCATGCAAAGCCCGCGTCCGAATCTCACCTCGACCACCGGACGTGGAGCCCTACCGACGGGCGACTGGCTGCGGGCGTTGCGCCGCTACCTGGTCGCCATCGTGTTCGGCAATCTCGTTTGGGAGGTCGCGCAATTGCCGCTCTATACGATCTGGCATGAGGGCAGCACGAGCGAAATCGTGTTCGCCGTCGTTCACTGCACAGGCGGGGACGTCCTGATTGCGGGCACCGCCCTTCTGGGCGCGCTCCTGATTGCTGGGAATGGACGCTGGCCACATGCCGGATACCGCATGGTTGCCGTGATCGCCATTCTTGGCGGACTTGCCTACACGATCTTCAGCGAGTGGCTCAACACCGAGATCCGCGGAAGCTGGGCCTATACCGAGTGGATGCCGCAGTTGCCGATCTTGGGAGCCGGCATCTCCCCCTTTGCGCAGTGGATCGTTGTTCCGCTTGCCGCATTCTGGTGGACCCGCCGTCCATTTCCCCGTGCCGAACAACCGAAGGAAGCCCGAGCATGACCCGCAAGCGGACCCTCACGTACCTCCTGTTCGGCATCATCGCCCTCGGCGCAGCGGGGGTTCTCGCCAGCCGCTCGTTCTCCGCCGGTGAGACCACCGTGTCCGCGCTGGCCGGGGAGACCCACTTCCACGGCCTCGCCGTCGATCCGCGCGACCCCGATCGCCTTTATCTTGCGACCCATCACGGGCTCTTCCTCGTCGGGCCCGCTGGCACCGCGCAGCCGATATCCGAAACCCGGGACGACTTCATGGGCTTCACCCCTCATCCCGCCGACCCGAATGTGCTCTACGCCAGCGGGCATCCGCCGGGTGGCGGCAATCTCGGCTTCATCGTCTCGAGGGACGGAGGGAAGTCCTGGTCGAAGCTCGCGGACGGCGTCGGCGGTCCCGTCGACTTCCACCAGATGGACGTGAGCAAGCACGACCCCAAGGTCATCTACGGTGTTTACGGCGGCCTGCAAAGGAGCGCCGATGGCGGGCGGAGCTGGACGATGATCGGCCCGGCCCCCGAGGGGCTGATCGATCTCGCGGCCGGGAGGCTCCGCGACAGGCTGTACGCGGCGACCCGGCAAGGCCTGCTGCGAAGCAGCGATGGCGGCCGGCGCTGGGAGCCCGCCCATATGTCTCGGCGGCCGGTAACCATGGTGTATGCGACGAACGACGGTCGGATCTATGCTTACGTGGTCGGAATCGGCCTGATCCACGCCGAGGAACCGGGGCTCGACTGGAAGGTCCGTGGCGGTGGGATCGGCGGCAGTTATGTGCTCCACCTCGCGGTCGCGCCCACGGACAAGCGTCGGCTCTATGCCGTCGCCTTCAACCCGACCGACCGTTCGCAGTCCCTCCTCGTCAGCACCGATGGCGGCGAGAGCTGGTCGGCGCTCGGTGGGGAGTAGGGCAATGGGAGAGTGGGAATGCGCGACAAGCTGAAGCGCCTGTCATCACCCAAAGCATGGGGCGCGTTCGCGATCGTATTGATTGGCGCGGTCCTCGCTTGGTTGGCCCTAGATCCGGGTTTTCGCGCCGGCCGCCAAGCAAGCGGTCTCTCCGAGATGCCGAGGGATGAATTCGAACGGAGAGTCCGTGCCTATCTGCTCAACGACCCCGAGGTTCTCGTTGAAGCGATGCGGCGCCTGCAGGCGCGTCAGCGCGGTGCCGAGGCGAGCGAGGCCGAGGCGGCTGTCGAGGCGCGCGCGGACGAGGTGTTCCGCGATCCCGCCAGCCCCGTGGGCGGGAACCCGGACGGCGACGCAACCCTCGTCGAATTCTTCGACTACAACTGCCCCTATTGTCGACGCGTGGCCCCGGTCATGATCGAAGTCGAGGCGGCGGATCCGCAGCTCCGGATCGTTTACAAGGAGTTCCCGATCCTCGGGCCGAACTCGCTCTATGCCGCCAAGGCGGCGCTCGCGGCGCATCGGCAGAACCGATACGTCGCGTTCCACAAGGCGCTGATGCGGGCGGACGGCGTCGCGGACAGGGACCGCGTGCTTACTGTGGCGGCCGAGGTCGGGCTGGACGTGGCGCGCCTCGAGGCCGACATGGCGGATCCGGCGATCCAGGAAGCCATTGGACGCAATCTTGCCCTGGCGCGGGCCCTGCGGATCACGGGAACGCCGGGGTTCGTGGTGGGGGAGCGTATCTTTCGCGGCGCTACGGACCTGAAGACGTTGCAGGCCCTCATCCGCAGGGCGCGGGCGAAGCAATGACGACGATATCCAAGAGTGGAAATACGTACTAAGACACAATGTCAGAAATTTCGAACATCGGGCTGCTGACCGCGTTCGCGGCGGGCGCCATCTCGTTCCTGTCGCCCTGCGTGCTGCCGCTCGTGCCGGGCTACGTGTCCTACGTCGCGGGAGGAGCTATCCCCCGGGATTCGGGCGGCAGCGCCCTGGCACTGCGGCTGCCGGCCGTGGGCCTGAGCGTCTGCTTCGTGCTCGGCTTTTCCACCGTCTTCGTGCTGCTGGGCGCGAGCGCGACAGCGCTTGGTCAGCTTCTCCTGAATTACCGCTACGAGCTCAACATCGTTGGCGGGGTCATCGTTATCCTCTTCGGCCTGTTCCTGATCGGCCTGGTGCGCTCGACATGGCTCATGCG
>DASWKZ010000187.1:0-3724 GCA_036396355.1 Alphaproteobacteria bacterium | reverse complement strand
TCCATGTTCATGTGGCGCATGCCCGGCCACGGCTGGGCGCCGACGATCTCCGACAGGAAGGCTTCCGAGGCGGCGTCGCCGTGGAGGATGCTGTTCTCCCCGCCCTCCTCGTAGTTGACGACAAACTGGACGGCGACCAGCGCCTCCCCGGGCCACCTCGGATCGGGCGGGCTCTGCCCGTAGCCGATCATGTCGCGGGGATAGGAATCGCTCATCGCTGCCTTGCCGTTGGAATGCCGCCGCATCGGCGACCGCCGGGGGTGGTGCAGGCGACGATCCCGCAGGAGCGGAGCGAAGGCAACGGCCTGCTTAAGTCATCGTTAACCATGTTCGGCGAGGCTTGCCGTTTGAGCAGCAAGCGACGGATCGCGCGTTTCATGGGCACTCGGGTGGTGACAGCGGGACCCCGCAACGTGCAATTCCAGCGCGAACTCGACCAGCAGATCGGGCGGCTGCGCGAAATGCTGGTGCTGATGGCGCCCGAAACCGGCGCCTCGGCCCTCGGCGCTACCGTCAACGCCTGCACGATCGCCCCCTCGCCCCCGCGGGTGCAACTCGCCGGCGTGCGCCGCATTCCGCGGCCCGCGGCCTAGAGCATTTACTGAACTGATTGAATCGGGATGGGATTCCCAAATCAGCGGTTGTCTGATTCAAGCTGCATGCTGGTGTTGGAAGGAGGCCAGCATGCATGGCTCAGGCCCTTTCAATGGATCTTCGACTTCGGGTGGTCGCGGCGACCGCGGGTGGACTTTCGTGCCGTCAGGCGGCGGCCCGGTTCGGGGTCAGCGCGGCGAGCGCGATCCGTTGGTGCCAGTTGGATCGTCGACACGGCTCTTGCGCGCCACGGAAGCTGGGCGGCGACCGCCGGTCAGGGCGGATCGAGGCGGAAGCTGCGTTTATTCTGGGCCAGGTGGCGGCGACGCCCGACATCACGCTCAGCGAGCTTGCCGAGAAGCTCCGGCAGGAGCGCGGACTGGGCGTGGCCATCGGCACGATCTGGCGCTTCTTCGAACGGCGCGGCATCACGTTCAAAAAAAGACGGCGCATGCCGCCGAGCAGGACCGCCCTGACATCGTGAAGCGACGCGAGGCCTGGTTCGAGAGCCAGCTCGACCTCGACCCGGAGCGGCTGGTCTTTGTCGATGAGACCGGGGCGACGACCAAGATGGCTCGCCTGCGCGGGCGGGCGCCGAAGGGCCAACGCTGTCGGGCCGCCATCCCGCACGGCCACTGGAAGACGACCACCTTCGTCGCCGGACTGAGGCTCAACGGCATGACCGCGCCGATGGTGCTCGACGGGCCGATGAACGGGCCGGCCTTCCTCGCCTATGTCGAGCAGGTGCTCGTCCCGACGCTGCGCCCCGGTGACGTCGTGATCATGGACAATCTCGCCCCGCACAGGGCTGTAGCCGTGCGCAAGGCCATTGAGGCGGCCGAAGCCAGGCTCCTCCTGCTGCCGCCCTACAGTCCAGACCTCAACCCGATCGAGAATGCCTTCGCCAAGCTCAAGGCGCTCCTGCGCAAGGCCGCCGAGCGAACCGTCGATGGTCTCTGGCGCCGCATCGGCGTTCTTCTCGACGCCTTCACCCCACAGGAATGCGCCAATTACTTCGCAGCCGCAGGATACGATGCTACCTGATCGAGAAATGCTCTAGCCTCACATCACCGCGCCGATCTGCCACGGCACGAACTCGTTGTCGCCGTAGCCGAGCTCCTCCGACTTGGTGCGCTTGCCGGAAGCCACCGCGATCATCTCCTCGAAGATCTCGCGGCCCTTGTCCTCGATCGACACCCCGTCGAGGATGTCGCCGCAGTTGATGTCCATGTCCTCGGTCATGTTGCGGTAGGTGTCGGAGTTGGTGGCGAGCTTGATCGACGGCGCCGGCTTGTAGCCGAAGGCGGAGCCGCGGCCGGTGGTGAAGCAGATGAGGTTGCAACCCGATGCCACCTGACCGGTGACCGAGGCGGGGTCGTAGCCCGGCGAATCCATGAACACGAAACCGCGCGCGGTCACCGGCTCGCCGTAGAGGTAGACGCCGCGGAGCGTGGTGGTGCCGCCCTTGGCGGCCGCCCCCAGCGACTTCTCCAGAATCGTCGTCAGCCCGCCCGCCTTGTTGCCGGGGGAAGGGTTGTTGTCCATGGTACCGCCGTTGCGGGCGGCGTAGTCCTCCCACCAGCGGATGCGCTCCACCAGCTTCTCGCCGATCTCGCGGGTGGCGGCGCGGCGGGTGAGCAGGTGCTCGGCGCCGTATATTTCCGGCGTTTCGGCGAGCACGCCGGTGCCGCCCTCGGCGACCAGCAGGTCGCAGGCGCGGCCGAGCGCCGGGTTGGCGGTGATGCCGGAATAGCCGTCCGAGCCGCCGCACTGGAGCGCCACCATCAGTTCCGACGCCGGCACCGTCTGGCGTCGCGCCGCGGCCGCGTCGGGCAGCATCTCGCGGATCATGGCGAGGCCGCGCTCGACCGTCTTGCGGGTGCCGCCGGTCGCCTGGATGGTCATGGAGTGAAAGGTGTCGCTGTCCTTGAGGCCGTAGTCCTCCATCAGCCCCGGAATCTGCATCACCTCGCAGCCCAGCCCGACCATCAGCGCCCCGCCGATGTTGGGATGGTTGGCGTAGCCCCATTCGGTGCGCTGAAGCGTGGCGAAGCCCTCCGACCCCTGGCCCGCCATGCCGCAGCCGGTGCCGTGGACGAACGGCACCACCCCGTCGATCCCGGGGTAGTCGGCGAGCAGGCCGGAGCGATTGACCGCCTCGGCGATGAAGCGGGCGACCGAGGCCGAGCAGTTCACGCTCGTCAGCACGCCGATGAAGTTGCGGGTGCCGACCCTGCCGTTGCTGCGCCGGTAGCCCTCGAAGGTGCGGCGCTCCGCTTCCGGCAGCACGCGCTCCGGCTCGGCCGCCTCGGCGAAGCGATAGTCGCGGGCGAAATCGTGCATGCCGCAGTTGTGGGTGTGGACGTGCTCGCCGGGGAGGATCGGCGCCGTGGCGAAGCCGATGATCTGCCCGTACTTCATGATCGCCTCGCCCTCGGCGATCCCCGTCGCCGCCAGCTTGTGACCCTTGGGTACGCGGGCGAGCGCCGTCACCCCGTCCGCCACCGCGCCCGGCAGAACCGGGTCGAGGGCGACGACCACGTTGTCGCCGGGGTGGAGGCGCAGCACCCGCGGGGCGCTGGCGCGGTCGGACAGGCCGGGCATGGAAACGACGGTGGTTTCAGGCGGTGTGGTCATTCTTGTGCTCCAGGGCCCGGGACCGGCCGCATCCTAGCCAAGGCGGGGCGGGAAGTCGCGCGGGCGAGCGACCGGCCGTCGATCGCGGCCGGGCCCGCCGAGGGCCGGGGACGCGGAAAAGAGCGGGAGACGCACCCCGGGGGACGCCGAGCGTGCCCCGGTCAGCGCCAATCCACTTCGTAAAGGGCGACCGGCTCGGCAAAACCCTTGAGGTGGCGCGGGCCCAGCCCCTTGAGCGTGAAACGATCCGAAACGTCGCGGTGCACCACGTCGGACACGACGATCGCCTCGGCGGCGGCTTCGGCGCAGATGCGGGCGGCCATCTGCACCGTCGCCCCGAACAGGTCGTTGCTGTCCTCGACCGGCTCGCCCGAATGCACGCCGATGCGCACCTGCAGCTTTTCGCCGCTGTTGCGGTTGAAGCCGTCGAAGGATCGCTGGATGGCGCAGGTGCTGCCGACGGCGGCAACGACGTCGTCGAAGGACGCCATGA
>DASWKZ010000186.1:0-5900 GCA_036396355.1 Alphaproteobacteria bacterium | reverse complement strand
CCGTGGCGCCAGTCGATACGCTGGAACTCCTCGTCCCCCTCGTACCAGAGCAGCGTGTAGCCGGTGCCGTGGACGGTGAACACGTAGAAATCGGCGCCGTGGCGGTGCGCCTTCTTGTAGGTCCCCACCGGCATCTCCGAGGAGTGCGCATGCATGGTGCCGTCGGCCAGGATGAATTTCATGTTGGACGAACCGGCGCCGCGCGCCTCCCACGCCTTGAGCTCGAAGGCCGAAAGGTCGGGGACGAAATTCGTTTCCCACATGTTGCGGCCCGGCTTGATGGGGATGAACTCGCCCTCGCCGGCGAAGTAGTTGTGCCCGCCCTCGCGCTCCGGGAACCGGTAGGGATTGTCGAAGATGAACTCGTAGTTGTGGAACAGGTTCATCATCAACGGCAGGTAATTGACCGCGGCGAAGCGCGCCCGTTCCGTGCCCGACCCGTTGAAATGCTGGTATTTGCAATTGAGGGGCAGGGCGAACAGGCTCTTCGGCCCCCATTCGAAGGTGTGCTTGTGCCCGTCGGCGGTCTCGATGACGGTCGAGCCATGGCCCGAGAGCACGTAGATCACGACCTCGAACACGTGCTGCTGGGGCGACGACTTGGCGCCCGGCGGGAGGTCGAGCAGAAACAGGGAGGTGAAGTCCCCTCGCCCATAGAGGTGAACCAGGGCTCCGTCGACGTCGAAGCGGGCCCAGGGCTTGGTCTCGACCTCGAACAGGTCCATCCCCAGGCCCTCGACGATGGGAACGCCTTCCGCGGCCGCCCAGTCGCCATAGGGGTCGAGCAGGAATTTCTTCTCCTTGTCCGGCTGCAGCATTTCCGCCATGGGCTACCTTCCTCGTTTAAATCCCTTGATCGGCGGGCAGTCTAGCACACGCGGCCCAAGATTGAAGGGTCGTCCTCCCCCGTTGTGAGGGGCCGCCCGGATACGGGGGCCGCGCGTCATAGCCGGGCTCAGGCCGCCTTCCTGAACTGCAGGCGGCTCTTCCTCGTCCTTGCCGCCGGCTTTCGCTTGCGCCCCTTCCGGAGTTTCTCTTCGAGCTCGTCCCCGGCGGCGCCGATGCCGTTCAGGTAGTGCTCCCAGATCGCCAGGTTCTGGTCGGCCATGGCCAGGAGCTGCCCCTCCATCTGGAGCTGCTTGGCGAATTTCGCGAGGTTTCTCCAGCCGAGGTCCGAGTGGATCTCGTCGGCCTCCTCGTGCAGCTTGAAGAAGACCAGATCATCGTCCTTGAGCCCGAACAGCTTCTTCCAGCGGGCGCGCTCGAGCCCGAACCAGCCGTGCTTCTTGATGATCCCCTTGCCGTAGCCGGGGATGTTGGGCCGCTCCAGGATGACGTTGGCGAGCAGGCCCTCGAGCCAGTGCACGTTGGACATCACACCGTGCCAGGCGTTCCAGGCTAGCTGGGTGGATTTGAGGGGGCGGGCCGTGCGGATCTGCGCCCGGGACATTCCGATCCGTACTCCCAGGTTCTCGAGGATCTGCCAGTGGGGCAGGCCGCCCCCGAACTCGTCGTCGGCGATGAGCTCCTCGCTGGCGGCCCCGATGATGTCGAGGCGGGTGTCCCAGTCGGGGGTGTTGGTGGCGACCTTGAGCTTGAGGATGGAGTTGCGCACGCGGGTATTGAGCCGGTGCTGCATCACGAACGTCCGGGCCCGGCCCTCGTTGAAGGGTTCGTGGAAGTAGCGCAGGTTGTCGCAGAACTCATCGAGCTTCCGGTCCAGGTCGCGGATGAATCCGGTGGCCTTGGGGTCACGGGGCATCGTCGGTCTCCTCGTGGATCGTGTGCACGGCCGCGGCGTCCGCCCTGTCCGCGCCGGGCCCGCCAGGCCGGGAGATGATGGAGTCTGCGTATACTATCCCCAGTCTGGCGATAGCACTAATAGTTAATGGCAATATAAAATATATATTTTTGATATACATTTCGACCGGTCCGCCGACCGGCCGTCCGGAACGCCGAATGGTAGATTCGGCGTCAGCCGAGGTCGAGCACGATCTTGCCGAACTGCTCGGCGCGCTCGAGCCGATCGAAGGCGGCCAGTGCCTCGTCCACGGGATAGACGCTGTCGATGACGGGACGGATGCGCCCCTCGGCGACCGTGCGCAGAAGCGCCTGGCACTCGGCCATGCTGGCGGTGGTGGAGCCGAAGATGCTGAGCTGGCGGACGAAGATGCGCTGCAGGTCCGCCGGCGGCATGCCTCCGGTGGTGGCGCCCACCACCATGACCCGCCCGCCCAGGCGCAAGGAGCGCAGGCTGTCGTCCCAGGTGGCCTCGCCCACGTTGTCGAACACGACGTCGGCGCCGCGTCCGTCGGTGAGCGCGCGGACCCGCTCGTGGACCTTCTCGCGCCGGTAGTTGATGCCGGCATCGGCGCCCAGCGCCTTCGCCTTCTCCAGCTTGTCGTCGCTCGACGACGTCACGATCACCCGGGCCCCGGCCAGCTTGACGAGCTGCAGGGTGGCCACCGCCACGCCGCCGCCGATGCCCATGATCACGGCGGTCTCGCCCGGTATGAGGGGGGCCTTGCCGAACACCTGCCGCCAGGCGGTAAGGTGGCCGACGGGCAGGGCCGCGGCCTCGTGCCAGCCGAGGCCGTCCGGGATCGGCACGAAGCAATGGGCCCGCATGGACAGGAGCTCCCCATAGGTGCCGTGGCGCTGCTCGCCCAGGATCCGGATGGCGCGGCAGAACGGCTGCTCGCCGGCGAGGCAGGCCTCGCAGCGGCCGCAGAACTCGCTGGGATAGGCCATCACCCGCATGCCGGGACGGAGTCCCGAATCGGGATCGGCCTCGACGATCTCGCCCGCCCCGTCGACGCCGAGCACCATGGGGAGCGCATGGGTGATGCCCTTGCCGACATCGCGCATATAGAGATCGACGTGGTTGAGGGCGGCCGCGCGGACCCGCATCACCGCGTTGCCCTCGGGGCGCTCGGGATCGGGGAAGTCGCGCACACGGACGCCGTCCCTGCCTCGCGTTTCCAGCACCACCGCCTTCATGGTCACCGCTCCCGATGGCCGTCCAGGATACGGGCGCGAGCATAGAGCCTCACCGAGTGTTGTCCACCGGCGGCGTCGCTGGCGGGGCCACGTGACACGGGCCGACAATGCGCCTATGTATTGGGCGCGCCCCGGCAGCCGGGGAGCATGGTGATCCTTCCGTTCGAAGAGGTCGAATTTGGACGCTTTTATCTGTGACGCCGTGCGCACGCCGATCGGACGTTACGCGGGCGCGCTGTCCGCGGTCCGGCCCGACGATCTGGCGGCGCTGGTCATCCGCACGCTCGTCGAGCGCAACGGCCGCATGGATCCGGCCGCCATCGACGACGTGATCCTCGGCTGCGCCAACCAGGCGGGCGAGGACAACCGCAACGTCGCGCGCATGGCGGCGCTGCTGGCCGGCCTGCCCGAGACGGTCTCCGGCGTCACGGTCAACCGACTGTGCGGATCGGGGCTCGACGCGGTGGGGGAGGCCGCGCGCGCCATCAAGGCGGGCGAGGCGGAACTCATGATCGCCGGCGGCGTCGAAAGTATGTCGCGCGCACCCTTCGTCATGGGCAAGGCCGAAACCGCATTCGCGCGGACGGCCGAGGTCTACGACACCACCATCGGCTGGCGCTTCGTCAACCCCAGGATGAAGCGGGATCACGGCACCGATTCCATGCCCGAAACCGGCGAGAACGTCGCCAGGGATTTCCAGGTCACGCGCGAGGATCAGGACGCCTTCGCCTACCGCTCCCAGATGCGGACGAAGGAGGCGGCGGAGTCCGGCCGCCTGGCCAAGGAGATCGTTTCCGTCTCGGTGCCCCAGCGCCGCGGCGATCCCGTGGTCGTGGACCGTGACGAGCACCCGCGGCCCGACACCACCCTCGAGGCGCTCGCCAAGCTCAAGCCCCTGTTCGGCGAGGGCAGCACCATCACCGCGGGCAACGCCAGCGGCGTGAACGACGGCGCGGCGGCGATGATCGTCGCCTCCGAGCAAGCCTGCAAGGCCCACGGCCTCACACCGCGCGCGCGCGTCGTCGCCATGGCCACGGCCGGCGTGCCCCCGCGGATCATGGGCATGGGGCCGGCGCCGGCGACCGAGAAGCTCCTTGCGAGGACGGGACACAAGATCGACGAGATGGACGTGATCGAGCTCAACGAAGCGTTCGCGAGCCAGGCGCTCGCGGTGCTGCGCCGGCTCGGCGTCCCCGACGACGCCGAGCACGTCAATCCCAATGGCGGCGCCATCGCCCTCGGCCATCCGCTGGGGATGTCGGGTGCGCGCCTCGCACTCACGGCGACCGAGGAGCTGCATACCCGGGGCGCCGAGCGGGCGCTCTGCACCATGTGCATCGGGGTGGGGCAGGGGATCGCGGCGCTGCTGGAGCGGGTCTGACGGACCGGGCGGCCCCGCTCAATCTCCGTCCTTGAGGAAATCGGGCGGCCGCTTCTCCCGGAAGGCGGCGGCGCCCTCCTGATGCTCCCAGGCGGGGAAGCGCTCCCGCTGCATGGCGGCCTCGGCCTTGAGCGCCGCGCGCAGCCCATCGAGGTCCGACATCATGCGCTTGACGGCGCCGCTCGCCGTCATCGGTCCTGCGGCAAGATCGCGCGCGGCTTCCATTGCCGCCGAAAGCGCCTCGCCGGGTTTCGCCAGCATGTCCACGAGGCCGAGGCGGTGGGCCTCGGCGGCGTCGAGGCGCCCGCGCCCGAGGATCAGCCGTTTGGCCGCGGCGGCGCCGACTCTGTGCGCGAGCGTGTGGCTGAGGCCCCAATCGGGCCCGAGGGCGAGGCGGAGGAAGGAGAAGGTGAATTGTGCCGTCTCCTCGGCGACGATCACGTCGGCGAGGCAAGCGAGGCCGATACCGCCCCCGGCCGCGTGGCCGCAGACGGCGGCCACCAGGGGCTTGGGGAAGGCCGCCACCGCCTCCGCCGTCAGGGCCACGTCGTTCATGCGCTGGTCGATGCGCGCGGGGTCGGTCTCGCCCATGGTGCGGACGTCGCCGCCCGCGCAGAAATGGCCGCCCGCGCCCGTGAGGACCACCGCCCGCACGGCGGAATCCGATTCGAGCGCGCTCAGTGCGTCGCGCAACTCGACGCGCATCTCGGCGGTGAGGGCGTTGCGCAGCTCGGGGAGGTCGAGGGTGAGGATGGCGACATGTCCCTCGGCCTTCTCACAGCGCACGGCCATGGCGTCGGCCTCCGTTGCTAGCCGTTGAGGTCGGCGAAGGTCTTGCCGTCGGCGACGAGGCGCCGCAGCAGCTCCGCCGGGACCCAGAACGCCGGGTCGCCGCGCGCGAATTCCTCGATGGTCGCGAGGACCTTGTCGAGCCCGATGAGGTCGGCCTGGCACATGGGCCCGCCGCGCCAGCGCGGGAAGCCGTAGCCGAATATCTCCACCACGTCCACGTCGAGCGGGCGCTGGGCGATCTTCTCCTCCACGATACGGGCGCCCTCGTTGATCATGGCGTGCAGCATGCGGCCCTGGATCTCGTCGGCCGTGAAGGGGCGGCGCGTGATGCCCTTCCTGGCGGATTCCTCGAGGACGGTCCGCTCCACCTCGGGGTCGGGATTTGGCTTTCCGTTCTCGTAGACGTACCAGCCGCGGCCGGTCTTCTGGCCGAACCAGCCCTTCTCGCAGATGCGGTCGGCGATGGCGACATAGCGCTCCTGCGGGTCGCGCGTCGCCGCCTGGCGCTTGCGCGCGGCCCAGCTGATGTCGAGGCCGGCGAGGTCCATGACCCGGAACGGTCCCATGGGCATGCCGAAGGCCTCCATGGCCGCGTCGACCTCCCAGGGCAGGGCGCCGTCCTCGATCATGTAGTCGGCCTGGCGGCGGGTCCTGGCGAGGATGCGGTTGCCGATGAAGCCGTCGCAGACGCCGGAGAGCACGCCGACCTTGCCGAGCGTCCTCGCGA
>DASWKZ010000185.1:0-24535 GCA_036396355.1 Alphaproteobacteria bacterium | reverse complement strand
GAGATAGACGCCGTGGATCGCCTCGGCGTCGGCCTGATCGCCGGCGCGCAGCACGATCCCCGCCGGCATGTGGATGCCGTCGCCGACGGGATCGAGCTTCAGGGCGGTGTTCATCGCGTCGCGCGGAAGACGATGACCGCGAACAGGGCATAGACCATCGAAAGCCTGAGGAAACGCGATGCCAGCATGGGGGTCCCTCCCTTCCCTTATCCTTGTTTGGTCCGCCTATGGCAAACGCTCCGTGGCCGGCCTCACCGCGCTGGCACCACCCGGCGGAAGCCGACGGCCTCGGCGATGTGGGTGCGCCGGACGCCGCCCGAGCCGTCGAGGTCGGCCAGCGTGCGCGCCACCCGGAGCACCCGGTGGTAGCCGCGCGCCGACAACTTCATGCGGTCGGCGGCCTCGGTCAACAGCGCGCGGCCGGGGCCGTCGGGCGCGGCGATGCGCTCCAGGAGCTCGCCGTCGGCCTCGGCGTTGGTGCGCACCGCGCCGTCGGCGTCCCGCGCCTCCTCGGCGAAGCGCCCGGCCTGGACGGCGCGGGCGGCGGCGATGCGGGCCGCCACCGCGCCGGAGCCCTCGGCCGGGGGCGGCAGCGAGAGGTCGGCGGCGTCCACCGCCGGCACCTCCACGTGCAGATCGATGCGGTCGAACAGCGGCCCCGAGATGCGGCCCTGGTACTCGGCGGCGCAGCGGGGCGCGCGCGAGCACGCCAGCGCCGGGTCGCCCAGATAGCCGCAGCGGCACGGGTTCATGGCGGCGACCAGCTGGAAGCGCGCCGGCCAGGCGACGTGGGCCTGGGCGCGGGCGATGACGGCGCGGCCGGTCTCCACGGGTTGCCGGAGACTGTCGAGCACCTGGCGGGTGAACTCCGGCAACTCGTCGAGGAACAGCACGCCGAGATGGGCCAGCGACACCTCCCCCGGCCGCGCCCGCGCCCCGCCGCCGATGAGCGCGGCCATGGAGGCCGAGTGGTGGGGGTCGCGGAACGGGCGGCGGCGGAGGATGCGCCCGCCGTCCAGCGTCCCGGCGAGGCTGTGGATCATCGAGACCTCGAGGGCCTCGGCGGCGGAGAGCGGCGGCAGCAGCCCCGGCAGCCGCTGGGCCAGCATCGACTTGCCGGCCCCGGGCGGGCCGATCATCAGGAGGTTGTGGCCGCCGGCTGCCGCCACCTCCAGGGCCCGCTTGGCGCTCTCCTGGCCCTTGATGTCGGCGAGGTCGGGCCCGCCGGCGCCGTCGGCCTCGATGAGCGGGGTCGGCACCGCGAGGAGCTGGGTGCCCTTGAAGTGGTTGACCAGCTCGATGAGGCTTCCCGGCGCCAGCACCTCGAGCCCCTTGACCCAGGCCGCCTCGCCGCCGCAAGGCGCGGGGCAGACCAGGCCGAGGCCGCGGGCGAGCGCGTGGATGGCGGCGGGCAGCGCCCCGGAGACGGCGGTGATGCGCCCGTCCAAGGCCAGCTCGCCGATGGCGGCGTAGCGGCCCATCTCCTCGGCCGGCAGCACCTCCATGGCGGCCAGCAGCCCCAGCGCGATGGGGAGGTCGTAGTGGCTGCCTTCCTTGGCGAGGTCGGCGGGCGCGAGATTCACGGTGATGCGGCGGGGCGGCAGCGCGAGGCCGAGCGCGTTGAGGGCGCCGCGCACCCGCTCGCGGGATTCGCCCACCGCCTTGTCGGCGAGCCCGACGATGGAGAAGGCCGGCATGCCCGAGGCGATCTGCACCTGGACGTCGACGTCGACGACGTCGATCCCCTGGAACGCCACGGAATTCACGCGCGCGACCATGCCGGTGCCCCCCTCGGGCCGATCGGCGGGTTTAAGGGCCCGCCGATCCTATCGGCCGGCCCCCGGGGTGTCGAGGGCGGGGCGCCCGGACCAAATTTGGCGTAATAAGTCGTTGATATACTTCCGCCAATATTGTGATTCGATAGAGGTTTCCATATCACCTAACCACCTATAGAATCGGGGCGAATCCCGGGAGGAAGGCTAATTGCCTCGGGCTGGTCAACTGCCTTTCAAGGAGCGCGATGAATGACTTTCAAAATAGGCCAGAAAGTGGCCATACCGTGCGTAGTCAAGCCCGGTGCGTTTAGTTCTGAAAGTTTTGTGGCCATGGAAACCGTTCACGGGACGGTGTCAGGATTTGTAGAAAATGAATTAGTGCAAAATAGGGGGGGCAGACATTTCTTGGAAGGTATCGTCGAAGAAATCAGCGATCGTACATTGACAGTTCGCATTCATGGTTCGTTTTTCACCACTTCTGGTGTGGCTGATTTCGACGAAGACTACCTCAAAGCTGCCTAGACATCATGATCCTCTCTCGCGTCGATCTTGAGAAAGAGATCGGCGAAGGAAGAGTCAAGTTTGATCCTCCGTTGGTGCGGGGCCAATTGGGGCCGGCTTCTATCGACCTGAGACTTGGGAGAAGTTTCACAAAGCTCAGGGAATCCCCGGGCATGCGAATCTCTGTCGCCGATGGCTTGAAGGCTATCGGTGACTCCGGCCTTTGGGTCACTAAAGATTACCCGGAACTGGATGAATTCCAGAAGCGGAACACGTTCGTTCTCGAGCCTCGGGAATTCGTTCTGGCGCTGACGCTAGAGAAAATTACGATACCGAACCATCTAATAGCGCTCGTTGAAGGGCGAAGCACATATGCCAGGATGGGCCTCAGCATGCATCAAACTGCCCCGTGGCTTCATCCTGGTTGGTCCGGCCCGATCATTCTTGAGGTGATGAACAATGGCCCTGTCAGTATAGAGTTGACACCGGGCATTGACCGTCCATGCCAATTGACATTCTTTGAGTTGAAAACAGCATTAAGTGCGAGCCAAGCGTATGGCTCCGGCCCGGATGATATATATCAGGATCAGAAGCATCCGCTTGTTCATAAACGTTCCGACGATGGGTAGCTCCTAGCCTCGCCAATTTCCTGCACTCAGATAAGGCTGGATGCACAGTCGCGTCCCTAAGCGCGCCGCGGCCGCCGGGGAAATCCCCGGCGGTCGCTCAGTTGCTTGCTTTCGGCCAGACGGTCGCGCCGCCCTACTTGCAGCTCACCGCCTTGGCCTGGCCCATGTCGCCGTAGTACTCGATGTCGCAGGCCATGCCCGCCTTGAGGTCCGGTCCCTTGGCCTTCTTGCCGGCGATCGAGATCTTGGTGCCCTTGCCGATGCGGGCCTTGGTCGTCTTGCCGTCCTTGTCGAAGGCGATGACGCGGCCCTTCTTGGCGACCTCCGAGAGGGTGGCGCTGGCCATGACCGGCTTGACCTTCTCGATGACGCTGTCCGGGCGGAGCGCCTGGCGCAGCTTCTCCTTGAGCTCCTCCGGCGCCCCATAGGCTTCGCCGATGATCTTGTCCAGCTTCTCGCCGCTGATGGGGCCGACCTCGACGCGCGCGCGCTTGGCGTCGGCCAGATATTCGGGGTCGCGATAGGTCGCCGCGAGGGCCTTGCGCAGCACGGCGACGACGTCGGCCGGCAAGCCCGGGGGCGCGTAGACCGGATAGCCGGTCTCGTAGGACGCCATCTTCAGCTTGAGGAGCGCCTTCTTCTCCGGGTCGTCGATCTGGTCGATCAGCAGCGGCACGTCCTTGGGCACGGTGGGGTGGGGCTCGAGGCCCATCTGGTAGAGGATCGTCACCTGCTTCTCGGTGAGCCACTGGGGGTAGCGGCTGGTGATGCCGGCCCAGGCGGTGGTCGCGCGGCCCTGGGTCTCGCCGCGGATCATGGCGAGGTCGATGTCCGAGCCGCTGGGGTAGCCCATGATGACCTTGAACTTGAAGCCGAGGATGTTCCTGAGCAGGATCGAATCGACGGTCGAGGAGCTGCCGATGCCGGCGGAGCCGACGATCATCTCGGTCTCCAGGAGGTCCTGCCAGCGCTTGACGGGCGCGGTGTGCCAGGCGATGGAGACGGCCACGAACTTCGCCGGGCTGCCGATCCAGTTGAGCTTCAGCGGATCGAACGCGATCTTCTTGCCCTTGCCGTAGAACAGCGGCGCGTAGGGCACCGACATCAGCGAGCCGCCGAGCTCGGTGCCGTCCTTGGGCGCCTGGTTGTAGATGTAGTTCATGCCGACGATGCCGCCGGCGCCGGTCATGTTCTTGGAGATGATGCTGGGCCTGCCCGGCAGGTGCTTGTGCAGGTGCCGCGCCCCCAGGCGGTTCATGAGGTCGACGGAGCCGCCGGTCCCCGAGGTGATGAACAAGGTGATCCTCTTGCCCTCGTAGGACGGCTCGGCCGCGCCGACGGCGGCCGACATCATGATCGCGGGCAGCAAGGCGGCCGCGCCCGCCATCATCTTCTGGCGCAATGGGTTCATCTCTGATCTCCCTGTCGGTTGGCGGGGGCCCGTCCCCCGGGCCCCCCGTTCCGCGTCCCTGACGCCCGGTGAAGCATTCGTTGCGCGCCCCTCGCGCCGGGCGGGGGCGTTTCTTCTTCGGTTCCCGGGCGAAGTATAGCCGCAACCGGCGCCGGGCCGTCAATGCGCCGCCGCCGGGCGCCGGGCGGCGCCCGGGGCCCTCAGGCGCGGGCGAGCGGCCCCCGCAGGAGGCGGCCGGCGAGCGCTCCGGTGTGCTCCCCCTCGCCCATGAACACCTCGCCGTTGACGATGGTGGCCCGGATCCCGTGGGCGGCCTGGCGGATGCGGGCGGCGCCGGCGGGGAGGTCGCGGACCAGCTCCGGCAGGGCCGGGGCGATGGTGGCGGGATCGAAGACGCAGACATCGGCCCACCAGCCCTCGCGCAGCAGCCCGCGGCGGGCGAGCCCCCAGAAGACGGCGATGTCGAAGGTGATCTTGCGCACCGCCGCCTCCAGGGTGATGGCCTCTCTCTGGCGCACCCAGTTGCCCAGGAGGTCGGCCTGCACCGGGTTGACGATGGTCGCCACATGGGCGCCGGAATCGCCGAAGGTCACGGCGGTCGCCGGGTGGCGCAGCATGGCCAGCACGTAGTCCTGGTCCTCGCAATTGGTGGGGGCGATGAAGAACAGCCGGAGGTGCTTCTCGAGCGCGAGGTCGATCATCGCCTCGATGGGATCGGTGCGCCGTTCCGCCGCGATCTCGGCGACCGAGCGGTAGGGCGGCAGCGTCCGGTGCATGGGGAAGATCCAGTTCCAGTCGACGTCGCGCAGCATCACGTTGTTGAGCGTGGGATCGGTCTCGCGCCCGTGCCCGCGCGCGACCTCGACCAGGCGCGCGCGCAGGGCGGGATCGCGCAGGCCCCGCTCCTGCTCGGCGAGGGGAAGGCGGCGGAACTCCTTCCAGACGGGCGCGTTGTCGTAGGGCATGAAGGTCTCGAAGGAGCGGAGCGAGCCGTTCCAGGCGGCGGTGGCCTGGACCAGCATGCGGCCCCCCGCCGCGGTGACCTCGTCGACCATGGCGAACTGGCGGCGCCAGTTGTCGGGATGGGCGCGGGTCGACCAGGCGCCGCCGAAGGTGCAGGGCACCCGGGTCTCGACCGCCAACGCCTTGAGCCGCGCGATCTCGGCGTCGCGGGTCTCGGGATCGGCGTTGGCGATGCCGCGCGAGAGCTCGAAGACGCCGGCGCCGAGCGCGCCCATGGCCTCGACCAGGGTGCGGACCTCCGACCACTCGGCGAGGCGGCTCGCCACCGGGCGGCCCTCGGCGGTGCGGTGGTTGCCCGAGCGGGTGGTGCTGAAGCCGATGGCGCCGGCGCGCATCGCGCCCTCGATCTCGCGACCGAGCGCGGCGAGGTCGTCGGCGCTTGCCTTGTCCTCGAAGGCGCGCTCGCCCATGACGTAGGTCCTGAGCGCCGAATGGCCGACGTAGCTCGCGTAGTTGATGCCCTTGGGCAGCACCTCGACCGCGTCGAGGAACTCGGGGAAGGTCTCCCACGACCACGGGATGCCGGCCTCCAGGGCCGCGGGCGGGATCTCCTCGGCCATCTCGAGGTTGGTGAAGACCAGGCGCTTGTCGCGCTCGGCGCAGGGCGCCAGCGTGAAGCCGCAATTGCCCATCACCGCCGTGGTCACCCCGTGCCAACAGGCGTTGGAGCCGATCTCGTCCCAGAAGATCTGGGCGTCGTAATGGGAATGGCCGTCGATGAAGCCGGGCGCGACCACGTGGCCCTCGGCATCGAGGACCTCACCGGCGCGCTCGCCCGAGAGGTCGCCGATGGCGGCGATCACGCCGGAGGCGATGCCGAGATCGGCGCGGGCGCCGGGAAGCCCGGAGCCGTCGACGACGGTGCCGCCCTTGACGATGAGGTCATAGGCCAATGGCCGTCCTCCCCTGACGTTGTATTTTGCCGGCCATGGTAACCGAAAACGGCGCGCGACGCGCGCCGTCAGGCCGGGGGCGCGTGGCGGCGGGCCTCGAAGCGGCGCTCGATCGCGTCCCAGATATCGGCCTCGAGGCGGACGTTATCGAAGCGGTCGATCTCCTGGAGGCCGGTGGGCGAGGTCACATTGATCTCGGTGAGATACTCGCCGATCACGTCGATGCCGACGAACAGCAGCCCGCGCTCGCTCAGCGTCGGGCCGATGGCCTCGCAGATCTCGCGCTCGCGGCCGGTCAGCGTCGCCCTCTCGGCGCGGCCGCCCACGTGGAGGTTGGCGCGGGCCTCGCCGGCGGCGGGGACGCGGTTGATGGCGCCCGCCACCTTGCCGTCGATCAGGATGATGCGCTTGTCCCCCCGGCGCACCTCGGGCAGGTATTTCTGCACGACGATGGGTTCCCGATAGAGCTGCGTGAACATCTCGAGCAGGGCGTTGAGGTTCTCGTTCCCGGGCTCGATATGGAACACCCCGGCGCCGCCGTTGCCGAACAGCGGCTTGAGGATGATGTCCTTGTGCTCGGCGCGAAACGCCACGATCTGCTCGCGGTCCGAGGAGATCAGGGTCGGCGCCATCAGCTCCGAGAAATGGGTGACGAACAGCTTCTCGGGGGCGTTGCGCACGTGCACCGGGTCGTTCACCACCAGGGTCGCGGGATGGATGTGCTCGAGCAGGTGCGTCGCCGTGATGTAGGCCATGTCGAAGGGCGGGTCCTGGCGCATCATCACGATGTCGAGGGTGGCGAGGTCGAGCATCTCCTCCTTGCCGGTCGTGAACGGACGGTCGGGGTCGCGCCGCGCCTCGAAGGGGCGCGCCCGCGCGGTGACGCGGCCGTGGGCGAGCGTCAGGTCCTGGGGCAGGTAGTGGTAGAGCGCGTGCTTGCGGGCGCCGGCCTCCAGCGCCAGGACGAAGGTGGAATCGGCGGCCGGATTGATCCGCGCCAGCGGGTCCATCTGGAAGGCGACGGCGAGACTCATGGGACGGCAGCTCTCCCTGGCGCCGGGCCTGGCACGGCGGGCGCCCTAGTTCAGCCGCGCCCGGATTCTCTGGACAAGGGCCGCGGCGTCGTGACGCGCCTCGTCGTCCTCGGCGAGGTCGAGGTAGCGCTGCAGCGCGTCGAGCGCGGCCCCGAGGTTGCCCGCCTCGGCGTGGTAGAGGCCGAGGTCGCGGTGGAGCGACGTCTCCTCGGGCACGATCAGCAGCATGCGCTCGGCGGCCGCCACCGCCTCGGCGAATCGGCCCTGGGCGGCGAGCCGCGTCTTGATGTTGTTCTGGAGCCGGAGCAGCACGCGGCGGTCGTCCAGCGGCGCGTAGCAGGCCGGCGTGAGCTCGACCCCGTTGCCCGCCACCGCCTTGAGCATGGCGCGCAGGTCGCTGGCGCCCCCGAGCGGGATGCCGGCGAAGGGATCGAGGATCACGCGCTCCGCCCCGCACTCGACGGCGACCAGGAAGTGGCCCGGGAAATTGAGGCCGAAGGCGTGCCAGCCCTGGGCGCGGGCGGCGTGGACGTAGAGGATGCCGAGGGCCACGGGCAGGCCGCGGCGCCGGTCGATCACGCGGATCAGGTTGGCGTTCTGCAGATCGTCGTAGGTGAGCTCGTCGCCGCTATAGCCCTCGGCGTCGCGGATCACCGCCGCGAGCGCCCGGGCCCGGCCGGCGGCGCTCTCCCGGGTCTCCCGCTCGCCGGCGACGGCGCCGGCGAGGTCGGCGAGGTGCTGGCGGTAGCGCTCCAGCGGCACCCGCGGGCGGTCGAGGGAGGCCAGCATCAGCGCCGCCTCGGCGAGATCGAACGGCGCCTCCGGCGCCCGTCCGATGGCGGCCAGCCGTCCCTCCGCCGCGCTCTCCGGGCGCCGATGGGCGGCACCGTCGGTCATTGGGCGCGCCTCGGGTCGTCCTTCAACATGACGTAATTGACCACCTTGGTGACGTATTCCAGGTTGCGCGCGTGGTTGATCACGCGATCGACCTCCGCGCGGCTCTGGGCGACGCCCAGCAGGTAGACCGTCCCGCGCACGGTGTCGATGGAGTAGTTGATGGCGTCGATGTCCTTGTCGAACAGGATCTTCGAGCGCAGCTGCGCCGAGATCCAGGTATCGCGGGCATAGGTCCCGCTGGTGCCCGAGGGATCGACGATGATCTCGTTGATCACCTCCTTGACGCCGCGCACCTCCCACGCCAGCCGCACCGCGGCGTTGCGCTTCTCCTCGCTCGTGGCCACGCCGGTCAACAGCACGCGCCGCTCATAGATCGAGGTGTTGAGCGCGGCGAACATGTCCTTGTCGTATTCGAGCCACTTGTAGTTGATCGTGGTCTGGATGCGGCCATCGTAGATGGCGCCGTCGAGCCCGCGCTCCTCGGCCGCGGCCACCGCCGCGGTGGCGCCGCCGCCGACCGCGGCCGTGGTGCACCCGGCGAGGACGCCGGCGACGCCGAGCAGGAGGGCGACCGCCGCCGCGGCACCAGCCGCGCGGGTCGGCCTCGGGGCGGGAATTGCCTGGGGGATGGGAGCGTTCACGAGCAAACCTGTCGATCTGGGGAAACCGGACGCGGCATCCGCCGCCGCGCCAATTGACTCACAACTGCCGCCCATTGTCCAGACGGCCGCTCACGGCCGCCACGCGCCCGCGACATGGCGTGGCCAGCGCCACGGGGAGAGCAGCACGGCGTCGAACCGGATGTCGCTGGCGGCATCGCCGGGATGGATCGTCAGGTAGACGCGGGCCGCGTGCTCGATGCGCCGGCGCTTGGTGGCGGTCACCGCCTCGGGGGCGGCATCGGCGTCGCGGCGGTACTTGACCTCGACGAAGGCCAGCGTGCGCCGCCGCCGCGCGACGATGTCGATCTCGCCGCCGGCGCAGGAGAATCCGCGGGCGACGACCCGGTAGCCCTTGAGGGCGAGGGTCGCGGCGGCCAGCCGCTCGGCCCATATCCCCCGGGCGCGGGCGCGGACCCGCCGCGCGCGGTCCCGGGCCGGTTCCCCGGGCCGCCCGGTCATGGGCCCCCCTTGGCGAGCGCCAGCGCCCGCGCATAGACCCGGCGCCGGGGCAGGCCGGTTTCCCGGGCGACGCGCGCGACGGCGTCGCGCAGGCTCAGCCTCGCGAGCGCCGCGCCCAGGCGCGCGTCGAGCTCGGCGGGAGAGGGCCCCGCCCGCTCGCCGGGGGGCGCGATCACGATGACGATCTCGCCGCGGGGGGGGCCCTGCTCGGCGGCGCGGGCGGCGAGCGCCGCCAGGGTGCCGCGCGCGACCTCCTCGTGGCGCTTGGTGAGCTCCCGGCACAGCGCCGCCTCGCGCGGCCCCAGCAGGTCGGCGGCGTCGGCGAGCGTCGCGGCCAGCCGCGAGGGGGCCTCGAACAGGACCAGCGTCGCCTCGAGCCCGGCCAGCGCTTCCAGCGCGCGCCGCCGCGCGGCGCGCCGGGGCGGCGGGAATCCCGCGAAGTGAAACGCCGCCGTCGGCAGGCCCGAGACCGTGAGCGCGGCCAGCACCGCGGACGGGCCGGGCACCGCCGTCACCGCGATCCCGGCCGCGCGGCAGGCCGCGACCAGCTTGAACCCGGGGTCGGAGATCAGCGGCGTTCCCGCGTCGGAGACCAGCGCCACGCGGGCGCCCTCGCCGAGGCGGCGGAGGAGCCGCGGGCGCATGCGGGCGGCGTTGTGGTCGTGATAGGAGGTGGTGGGCGTGGCGATGCCGTGGGCGGCGAGCAGCTTGGCGGTCACCCTCGTGTCCTCGCAGGCGATGAGGTCGGCGCGTCCCAGCACGTCGAGGGCCCGGAGCGTGATGTCGCCGAGATTGCCGATGGGCGTCGCCACCAGGTAGAGGCCGGGGGCGAGGGCCTCGGTTTCGCCACGTTTCTTGCGGAGACTGGGCCGCGCCACAGGTTTACTTGCCCCGGATCGCCGACTACGCTGGCCGTGCGCCCGCCTGCGCGGCCGAAGCCGCTGCGGCACGGCGAAGGCCCGCGCGCCTTGAATCCAGGGCCCGCAGTCTCAGGATTGGCCCCTTGATCGCGAACCTGCCCATGCGTCTTTCCTGCCGGTGCCTGTGGGCGGTGGCCCTGACCGCCGTCCTGGTGCTCGGGGGCTGCGAGAGCCTGCGCGAGGTTACGGACCGCGTCGCGACGTGGCAAGGCCCGTCGCGGGAGACGGGTGCGCCGCCCGATATCCCCATGCGCAAGCCCCAGCCGCTGCCGGCGCCGGCACCGGAGACGAGGCCGGCGCCGGCGCCCGACGCCGAGGCGCCCGCGGGGGCGGCCGTGGAGATCCCCGACATCGCGGCGCCGCGGGAGGGCGAGGGCGTCACCGTCCTCACCCCGCCGCCGGGGGTCGTGCCGGTCACCCGGGTGGCGCTGCTGGTGCCGCTCAGCGGGCGCGAGGCGCGCCTCGGCCAGGGGCTCCTCAACGCCGCGCAGCTCGCGCTGTTCAGCGTCGCCGAGGAGGACTTCGCCCTCCTCCCCATCGACACCGGCGGCACCCCCGAGGGCGCCGCCGCCGCCGCCCGCGCCGCCGTCGAGCAGGGGGCGCGGCTGATCCTCGGCCCCCTGTTCTCCCAATCGGTCGCCGCCGTCGGCCCGATCGCCCGGGCCCACGGCATCCAGGTGGTCTCCTTCTCCAACGACCGAACCGCCGCCGGGGACGGCGTCTACGTCATGGGCTTCACCCCCGAGGTCCAGGTCGGGCGGATCGTCGAGTATGCCCGAAGCCGCGGCGTCGCCCGCGTGTTGGCGCTGGTGCCCGAGGGTGCCTATGGCGACCGCGTCGAGCAGAGCCTGTGGGCCGCCGCCCGCGCGCTGGGCATGGAGGTGCGCGAGGTCGCCCGCTACGCCGGCACCGAGACCGAGGCGCTCGCCCCGGTCGTGCGCCGGATCGCCGATTACGATGCGCGCCGGAAGGTGCTGCTGGACCGCCGCAAGGAGCTCGAGAAGCGGAAAGACGAGGCCTCGCGCCGGGCGCTCAAGCGGCTCGAGGGGCTCGATACCCTGGGGGACGTGGATTTCGACGCCGTGCTGGTGCCCGAGGGCGGCGCCGCGCTGCGCTCGCTGGCGCCGCTGCTGGCCTTCTACGACGTCGATCCGCGCAGGGTCCGCCTGCTCGGCTCGGTGCAGTGGGACGATCCCGCCATCGCCACCGAGCCCACGCTCTACGGCGGCTGGTTCCCGGCGCCACCGCCGGACACCCGGGGCGCGTTCGAGGACCTCTACCGCCGGACCTACGGCGAGCCGCCGCCGCGCCTGGCGTCGCTGGCCTATGACGCCGCCGCCCTGGCCGCGGTGCTGGCCCGCGGCCGGCCGGGGGGCGGACTCCGGGTCGCGGGCGAGGCGCCGCGCCCCCTGCCCGGCCGCATCACCGCCGAGGACCTCACCACCGCCAACGGTTTCGCCGGGGTCGACGGCATCTTCCGCCTGCTGCCCTCCGGCCTAGTGGAGCGCCGGCTGGTGGTGAAGGAGGTGCGCGAGCGGGCCTTCGAGGTGGTCAGCCCGGCGCCGGCGACGTTCCAGGAGTTCGGGAACTAGGGTTTCGGCCGGTTCAGACGAGAAGCTCCGCCACCACCGCATCGAGCCGCAGCCGGCCCGCGGGCGTGGCCCGGAGCCGGCCGCCGGCAAGCTCGACGAATCCGCCCTCGGCGAGGCGGGCGAGGCGGCGGCCATCGAAGGCCCCGGCGAGGCCCGCGCCGGAGACGCGCCGGACGTCGTCCTCGGCGATCCCGTCGGCGAGCCTGAGGCCCATCATCGCCAGCTCGGCCAGGCGCTCGCGGGGACCGAGCGCCACCGCCTCGGCGCGGCCACTGCCGCCGGCCTCCACCGCCGCCAGCCAGTCGGCCGGCCGGCGCAGGTTGGCGGTCGCCATCATGGTTTCGCCCTCGGGCACGCGGCCATGGGCGCCGGGGCCGATGCCGCCATAGGCGCCGGCGCGCCAGTAGAGGAGGTTGTGGCGGCATTCCTCGCCGGGGCGGGCGTAGTTGGAGACCTCGTAGGCGCGAAGTCCCGCCCCGTCGAGCATGTGGCCCGAGACCTCGTAGAGGGCCGCCGCCTCGTCCTCGCCCGGGAGGGCGAACGCGCCCTTGCGGTGCAGGCCGAAGAACGGCGTGCCGCGCTCGATGGTGAGCTGATAAAGCGAGAGATGCCCCAGCCCCTCGGCCAGGAGGCGGCCGAGCTCCGCCGCCCAGGACGCGGCGGTCTGGCCGGGCCGCGCGTAGATCATGTCGGCGTTGACGCGCGCGAAGTGCCGCCGGGCTGTGGCGAGGGCGGCCAGGGCCTCCGCCGCCGAATGGCCGCGGCCGAGGAAGCCGAGCGCGTCGTCGTCGAGCGCCTGGACGCCGACCGAGACGCGGTTGACGCCGGCCCCGGCGAAGGCGCCGAACCTGGCCGCCTCGACCGAGCCGGGGTTGGCCTCCAGCGTGATCTCGGGTGCCGCCGCGTCCCATCCCGCCGGCCACAGCTCGCGCGCCCGCGCGATCACCGCCGCCACCGTCTCCGGGCGCATCAGCGACGGCGTGCCGCCGCCGAAGAAGATGCTCTCGAGGCGCCGGCCCGCGAACGGCGTGGCCAGCGTCTCCATCTCGGCGAGATAGGCGCGGGCCCACGCGGGCTCGTCGATGTCGGCGGCGACATGGCTGTTGAAGTCGCAATAGGGGCATTTCGACAGGCAGAACGGCCAGTGGACGTAGAGGCCGAAGGAGGGGGCGGCGGCGCTCACGCCGGGACCCCCAGGCAGCGGGCGCGGAGCCGCCGGAAGGCGTCGGCGCGGTGGCTGATGGCGTGCTTGGCCGCCGGCGCCATCTCCCCGAAGGTGCGGTCCTCGCCGTCGGCGACGAAGATGGGATCGTAGCCGAAGCCGCGCCGGCCGCGGGGCGGCCACACGATGCGGCCGCGCACCTCGCCCTCCACCGTCTCGCAGTGGCCGTCGGGCCAGGCCAGCGCGAGGGCGCAGACGAAGCGGGCGCGGTCGTCCCCGGCGCCGGCGGCCGCCATCTCCCGGCGCACCCGTTCCATGGCGGCGGCGAAGTCGCGCGCGGGCCCCGCCCAGCGGGCGGACTGGATGCCCGGGGCGCCGCCGAGGGCCGCGACCTCGAGTCCGGAATCGTCGGCGAGCGCGGGCAGGCCGGCGGCGGCCGCCGCCGCCCGCGCCTTGATCTCGGCGTTGGCGCGGAAGCTCGCCCCGGTCTCGGCCGGCTCGGCGAGGCCGAGGGCCGCCGCCGGCCTCGCCTCGAGGCCGAGCGGGGCCAGCAGTTCGGCGATCTCGCGGGCCTTGCCGGGATTGTGGGTGGCGATCACCACGGACCCCCGCTCCAGCCGCCTCGCCATGGCCTCACGGCCCCGGGAATCCGGAAAGCCCGAGGGCGGCGCGCTGGAGGCCGGCGAGCTCGCCCACGCCCTTGCGGGCCAGCGCCAGCATGGCGTCGAAGGCCTCCTGGGGGAACGGCTCCTCCTCGGCGGTGCCCTGGAGCTCGACGAAATGGCCCTCGGCGGTGAGCACGAAGTTGGTGTCCACATGGGCCACGCTGTCCTCGGCGTAGTCGAGGTCGAGCACCGCCGTGCCGTTGTAGAGCCCGCAGGAGACGGCGGCGACCTGGCCGGTCAGCGGCAGGCGGGCGAGGGCTCCCTTCCCGACGAGGCCGGCGAGCGCCTGGAACAGCGCGACCCAGGACCCGGTGACCGCGGCGGTGCGGGTGCCGCCGTCGGCCAGCAGCACGTCGCAGTCGATCCGCACCTGGCGCTCGCCGAGCGCCGCGAGATCGGTGACGGCGCGGAGCGAGCGTCCGATCAGGCGCTGGATCTCCTGGGTGCGCCCGCTCTGCTTGCCGCGCGCGGCCTCGCGGTCGGTGCGGGTGGCGGTGGCGCGCGGCAGCATGCCGTACTCGGCCGTCACCCAGCCGCGGCCGCTATCCCTGAGGAAGAACGGCACCCGCTCCTCGACGGTCGCGGTGCACAGCACGTGGGTGTCGCCGAAGCGGGCCAGGCAAGAGCCCTCGGCGTACTTGTTGGCGCCCGCCTCGAGGGTCACCGCGCGGAGTTCGTCGGGGGCCCGCCCCGATGGCCGGATGCTCATGGAATCCTCGTCCGTTGGCCCGTCCCGGAATGGGGGGCCAAGCTAGCGCCTCGGCCGGGATGCGTCCAGAGCGGGGGCCGGGGGCCATGGCCGCGGCCGCGCCATCGGTTGACGCCCCGCGGGGCGGTTACTAGATTTTGCAGCGCATCTGTGCGCTTGGAGGAAGGCAGCCGAAGCCATGGTCCTGGACTCCGGAACGGGCATCACCGAGCTGAGCAAGCGTTCGCGGGAGATCTTCCGGCTGATCGTCGAGTCCTACATGGAATCCGGCGAGCCGGTGGGATCGCGCACGCTGTCGCGCAAGGCGGGGCTGAATCTGTCGCCCGCCTCGATCCGCAACGTCATGGCCGACCTGCAGGAGGCCGGGCTTCTCTACGCGCCCCACACCTCGGCCGGGCGGCTGCCCACCGAGGCCGGGCTCCGCCTGTTCGTCAACGGCATCCTCGAGCTGGGCGCGCTGTCGCAGGCGGACCGCGCCGACATCGAGAGCCTGTGCGCCGGCGCCGGCAAGTCGGTGGAGGAGGCGCTGTCCGAGGTCACGGCGGCGCTCTCGGGCCTGTCCAACTGCGCCGGCCTGGTGCTCGCGCCCAAGATCGAGGGGCCGCTCAAGCACATCGAGTTCGTCAAGATCAGCGAGGGCCGGGCGCTGGTGGTCCTGGTCACCGAGACCGGCAGCGTCGAGAACCGGGTCATCGAGCTGCCCCTCGGGATTCCCGCCTCGGCCCTGATCGAGGCCGGCAATTACCTGACGCGGCGCCTGGCCGGGCGCACCATCGCCGAGGCCCGCGCGGAGATCCTCAAGGAGATCGAGGAGCACCGCGCCCAGCTCGACAACCTGGCGAGCGAGCTGGTCGAGCGCGGCCTCGCCCACTGGTCGGGCGGCACCCTGCCCCAGGGCTACCTGATCGTGCGCGGCCAGGCCAACCTGCTGGGCAGCATCACCGCGCTCGAGGATTTGGAGCGCGTCCGCGAGCTGTTCCAGGCGCTCGAGGCCAGGGAGACCCTGGCCAGGCTGCTGGATCTCACCCAGGACGCCGAGGGCGTGCAGATCTTCATCGGCGCCGACAACGCGCTGTTCAGCCACGCCGGGTGCTCGATGATCGTGGCGCCGTTCAACAATGCCGCGGAGAACATCGTCGGCGCCATCGGCGTCATCGGCCCCACGCGCATGAACTACGCGCGCATCGTGCCGATGGTGGACTATACCTCCAAGATGATCGGCCGGCTGATCGGCTGACGACCTGGCCGGCCCTTCAGGGGAGGAAGGATGAGCAAGAAGTCGAAGAGGACCAGGGACGCCGCGGCCGACGCGGCGGCCGAGGCGGCGGCGCCCGGCGAGCCGTCGGCGCCGGGGGATGATGCCGCCGCCGGGACCGGGGCCGGTCCCGAGGCCGCAGCCGTCCAGCCGGCCCCCGGCGAGGAGGCCGCCGCCCGGCTCGAGGCCGAGGTGGCGGAGCTCAGGGACCGGCTGCTGCGGGCCATGGCGGAACTGGAGAACTACCGCCGCCGCGCCGAGCGGGAGCGCCAGGACATCGCCAAATACGCCATCGCCGCCTTCGCCCGGGACTGCCTGAGCGTGGTGGACAACCTGCGCCGCGGGCTCGACAGCGTGTCGGCCGCGGACCGCAAGGCGAACCCGGCGCTGGAGACGCTCGCCGCGGGCATGGAGCTGACCGAGCGCGAGCTGCTGGCGACCCTGGAGCGCCACGGCATCGCCAGGATCGATCCCCTGGGCGAGCCGTTCGACCACAACTTCCACCAGGCCATGCTGGAGCTGGAGGACAAGAGCGCCGCCCCCGGCACGGTGGTCCAGGTCATGCAGCCCGGATACACCATCAACGGCCGGCTGCTGCGCCCGGCCCTGGTCGGCGTCGCCAAGGGCGGCCCCGCCCCGGCCTCGGGCGACGTCCCCAAGGATGCCGGGCCCAAGGATGCCGGGCCCAAGGATGCCGGGCCCAAGGATGCCGGGCCCAAGGATGCCGGGCCCAAGGATGCCGGGGGCGACGTCGGGGTCGGGTCCTGAACCGGGCCGGGCCGCGCCGGCGCCGCCCCGGTTGCGGCGCCCACCGCCCTCCGCTAGCCTCGGCGCCGGGGCCCGGAGGGGCCCGCGGAGAAGCCGAGGAGCCCATGACATCGTCACCGGCGGGCGCCGCCCGCGCCGCCACCGCCAGCCCGGCCTCGGACGAGGATCCGCGCGCCGCCCTGGGGGCCGCCTACGGCGCGGTCAGGGCCATGACCGAGGCGCTGGCGGCGCCGCTCTCGGCCGAGGACCAGCAGGTCCAGTCCATGGCCGACGCCTCGCCCACCAAATGGCATCTCGGCCATGTCACCTGGTTCTTCGAGACCTTCCTTCTCACCCCCCATGATCCCGCCTACGCGCCGTTCCACCCCCGCTTCGGCTACGTCTTCAATTCGTATTACGAATCGATCGGCCCGCGGCACGCCCGCCCGGCCCGCGGCCTGCTGACCCGGCCGCCGCTGGCGACGGTGCTGGCCTACCGCGCCCATGTGGACGCGGCGATGGCGCGCCTCATCGCGTCCGCCCCGTCGCGCGACTGGGATGCGGTGGCGGCGCTCGTCACCCTCGGCTGCCATCACGAGCAACAGCACCAGGAGCTCTTGCTCACCGACGTCAAGCACGCGCTGGGCGGCCAGCCGCTGGAGCCCGCCTACCGGGACGACCTCCCGCGCAGGGATGGGGACGCGGGGGCCATGGTCTTTCACGAGGTCGCGGGCGGCGAGCGGGAGATCGGCCGGGCCGGGTCCGGCTTCGCCTTCGACAACGAGACGCCCTCCCACCGCGTGCTGGTGGGCGATTTCCGCCTCGCCTCGCGGCCGGTCACCAATGGCGAGTTCCTCGACTTCATCGAGGACGGCGGCTACGCCGCGCCCACGCTCTGGCTCGCCGACGGCTGGGCCTGGGTGGAGGCCGGCGGCGGCAACCTGGAGGGCGAGATGGCGCCGCTCTACTGGCGTCGGCGGGATGGGGAATGGCGGGAGTTCACCCTGGGCGGGCCGCGCCCCCTCGATCGCGCCGCCCCGGTGAGCCACCTCGCCTATTACGAGGCCGACGCCCATGCCCGCTGGGCCGGCAAGCGGCTGCCGACCGAGGCCGAATGGGAGGTCGCCGCCCGCGACCACGGCATCGGCGCCGAGGACGGCGCCAACCTGATGGCGGCGGGCTTCCTCCAGCCCATGGCCCCCGCCGCCCCGTCCCCGGGGCCCGCGCAGATGCTGGGCGACGTCTGGGAGTGGACCGCCAGCCCCTACGCCCCCTATCCCGGGTTCCGCCCGGCCGCCGGCGCCGTCGGCGAATACAACGGCAAGTTCATGGTCAACCAGATGGTGCTCCGGGGCGGCTCCTGCGCGACCCCCCCGGGCCATATCCGGCCGAGCTACCGCAACTTCTTCTATCCCCACCAGAACTGGCAGTTCACGGGGCTGCGCCTGGCCGAGGACGGATGAGCCCGCCGCGCCATTTGCCGAAACGCGCGCCCTTGCCCGGTTGCAGGGCATTTGGGGCGTCCCTATATACCGATGAGCATTGGGGGCGGGCGCGTGCCCGTCCGGAAACCGCCTGAATCGGGAGCCCGGCCGGTGCCTGTGCGGGCCGGCGGGGTTTGCTGAAGGGAAAGGAACGGAGCGATGAGCAAAGTGATCGGTATCGACCTCGGCACCACCAACTCCTGTGTCGCGGTCATGGAGGGTTCCGACGCCAAGGTCATCGAGAACGCCGAGGGCGCGCGCACCACGCCCTCCATGGTCGCCTTCGCCGAATCCGGCGAGCGCCTGGTCGGCCAGGCCGCCAAGCGCCAGGCCGTGACCAATCCCGAGGCGACGCTGTTCGCCATCAAGCGCCTGATCGGCCGCCCCTTCGACGATCCCATGACCCAGAAGGACAAGGGCATGGTGCCCTACAAGATCGTCAAGGCGCCGAACGGCGACGCCTGGGTCGAGGCGCGCGGCGAGACGTACAGCCCCAGCCAGATCTCCGCCTTTATCCTCCAGAAGATGAAGGAGACCGCCGAGAGCTATCTCGGCGAGAAGGTCGAGAAGGCGGTCATCACGGTGCCCGCCTACTTCAACGATTCCCAGCGCCAGGCCACCAAGGACGCCGGCAAGATCGCGGGCCTCGAGGTGCTGCGCATCATCAACGAGCCGACCGCCGCGGCGCTGGCCTATGGGCTCGACAGGAAGGGCTCCGGCACCATCGCCGTCTACGATCTCGGCGGCGGCACCTTCGACATCTCGATCCTCGAGATCGGCGACGGCGTGTTCGAGGTGAAGTCCACCAACGGCGACACCTTCCTCGGGGGCGAGGACTTCGACAAGCGCGTCATCGACTACCTCGCCGACGAGTTCAAGAAGGAGCAGGGCATCGACCTGCGCAAGGACAAGCTCGCCCTGCAGCGCCTCAAGGAGGCGGCGGAGAAGGCCAAGATCGAGCTCTCGTCCTCGATGCAGACCGAGATCAACCTGCCCTTCATTACCGCCGACGCGGCCGGCCCCAAGCACCTCAACATCAAGCTCAGCCGCGCCAAGCTCGAGGCCCTGGTGGAGGATCTCATCCAGCGCACCATCGAGCCGTGCAAGGCGGCGCTCAAGGACGCGGGGCTGAAGGCCTCCGAGATCGACGAGGTCATCCTCGTCGGCGGCATGACCCGCATGCCCAAGGTCCACGAGACGGTGAAGACCTTCTTCGGGCGCGAGCCCCACAAGGGCGTCAATCCCGACGAGGTGGTGGCCATCGGCGCCGCCATCCAGGCGGGCGTGCTGCAGGGCGACGTCAAGGACGTGCTGCTCCTGGACGTCACCCCGCTGTCGCTGGGCATCGAGACGCTGGGCGGCGTGTTCACGCGGCTGATCGACCGCAACACCACCATCCCCACCAAGAAGAGCCAGGTGTTCTCCACCGCCGAGGACAACCAGACCGCGGTCACCATCCGGGTGTTCCAGGGCGAGCGCGAGATGGCGGCGGACAACAAGCCGCTCGGCCAGTTCGACCTGGTGGGCATCCCGCCGGCGCCGCGGGGCGTGCCGCAGGTGGAAGTCACCTTCGACATCGACGCCAACGGCATCGTCAACGTCTCGGCCAAGGACAAGGCCACCGGCAAGGAGCAGCAGATCCGCATCCAGGCCTCGGGCGGGCTCAGCGAGGCCGACATCGAGCGCATGGTCAAGGACGCCGAGTCCCACGCCGAGGAGGACAAGAAGCGCCGCCAGGCGGTGGAGGCCCGCAACAACGCCGAGTCCCTGATCCACACCACCGAGAAGTCGCTCAAGGAGCACGGCGACAAGATCGCCGAGTCCGAGCGCAAGGAGATCGAGGACGCCGTCGCCGCGCTCCGGACCGCGCTCGAGGGCGAGGACCCGGACGCCATCCGGTCCAGGACCGAGGCGCTGGCCCAGGCCTCCATGAAGCTGGGCGAGGCCATGTACAAGGCGGCCCAGGAGACCGCGGCCTCCTCCGAGGCGGCCGGCGGCGATGCCGGCGCATCCGAATCCGGAGCCTCTTCCGGCGACTCCGAGGACAAGGTGGTCGACGCCGACTTCGAGGAGGTCGACGACGACGAGAAGAGCCGGTCCGCTTAAGGAGGGCTCGGCGACCGGGGATCCCCCGCGCCGGCGTTCAGCGCCCGCGCGGCGGTGCCCGAAGGGGGCAGCCATCGGCTGAGACATGGCCAAGCAGGATTACTACGAAACGCTCGGGGTCTCCCGCTCCGCCGGCGCCGAGGACGTCAAGAAGGCGTACCGCAAGCTCGCCATGAAGTACCACCCCGACCGCAACGCCGGGGAGAAATCGGCCGAGCAAAAGTTCAAGGAGATCAGCGAGGCCTACGACGTCCTCAAGGACGACGAGAAGCGCGCGGCCTATGACCGGTTCGGCCACGCCGCCTTCGACGGCGCGGCGGCCGGCGGCGGCCCGCAGGGCGCCGATTTCGGCTTCAACTTCGGCGGCGGCTTCGCCGACATCTTCGACGAGATGTTCGGCGAGTTCACCCGCGGCACCCGGCGCCCCCAGGAGGGCCGCGTCCGCGGCGCCGACCTCCGCTACAACATGGAGATCACCCTCGAGGAGGCGTTCCACGGCAAGCAGGCGACCATCCGGGTGCCCGCCGCCGCCGCCTGCGAGTCTTGCGGCGGCAGCGGCGCGGCCAAGGGCTCCAAGCCGGTCACCTGCCCGACCTGCCACGGCCGCGGGCGGGTCCGCGCCCAGCAGGGATTCTTCACCATCGAGCATACCTGCGCGGCCTGCCACGGCGCCGGCCAGGTGATCGACAACCCCTGCGGCACCTGCCGCGGCACCGGGCGGGTGCAGCGGGAGAAGACGCTCGCGGTCACCATCCCGGCGGGGGTGGAGGACGGCACCCGCATCCGGCTCTCGGGCGAGGGCGAGGCGGGCTTGCGCGGCGGGCCGCCGGGCGATCTCTACATCTTCCTCACCATCAAGCCGCACCCCTATTTCCAGCGCGACGGGGCCAACCTCCACATGCGGGTGCCCATCGCCATGACCGCCGCGGCGCTGGGCGGGGTCATCGAGGTCCCGACCGTGGACGGCGGCCACGCCCGCGTCACCATCCCCGAGGGCACCCAGTCGGGCCACCAGTTCCGCCTCAAGGGCAAGGGCATGTCGGTGATGCGTTCGCCCGGCCGCGGCGACATGTTCATCCGCACGGTCGTCGAGACTCCGGTGAAGCTCACCAAGCGCCAGAAAGAGCTCCTCAGGGAATTCGAGGGCGCCGGCAGCCCCGGCCGCACCAGCCCCCAGTCGGCGGGCTTCTTCGCCAAGGTCAAGGACGCCTGGGAGGGGATCAAGGAGACCGGCAAGGGCTGAGCCGGCCGTCTCCGGCTCCCCCGGCCGAGGTGAAGTTCTTCCCCGCTCGTGCGCGCCCATGGTTTAATCGCCCGCGTTTTTGCCCGCGCGGGGCGCTGGCATGGCATCCGGTTCTCGCAAGGGGATTCTCATGGCGGACCTCGCAATCGGCATCGTCGGCGCCGCCGGGCGCATGGGCCGGGCGCTCGCGCGCGCGGTCGCCGGGGCCGGGGGCTGCCGCCTCGCCGCCGCCTCCGAGATGCCCGGCCACGCGGCCCTCGGCGAGGATGCCGGCCGGCTGGCCGGGCTCGACCCCCTGGGGGTCGCGCTCATTGACGACGCCGGCGCCGTGTTCGCCGCGGCCGAGGCGGTGTTCGACTTCACGTCTCCCAAAGGCACGGCGCGGCACGCCGCCCTGGCGGCGGAGACCGGGACCATCCTGGTGACCGGCACCACCGGGCTGGATAGCGGCCAGCAGGCCGCCATCGCGGCGGCGGCGCGGCGCGTCGCCGTGGTCCAGGCCCCCAACTTCTCGGTCGGCGTCAACCTGGCGATCGCCCTGGTCGAGCAGGCGGCGCGGACGCTGGACGACGAATTCGACATCGAGATCGTCGAGATGCACCACCGCCACAAGCGCGACGCCCCCTCGGGCACGGCGCTGGGCCTGGGCGGAGCGGCCGCCCGGGGGCGCGGCGTTGCGCTGGAGGCGGCGGCGGTGCGCGGGCGCGACGGCATCACCGGCGAGCGCCCCCGCGGCGCCATCGGCTTCGCGGCGCTGCGCGGCGGCGACGTGGTGGGCGACCATATGGTGATTTTCGCGGGGCCGGGCGAGCGCCTCGAGATCGCCCACCGCGCCGGCGGGCGCGAGATCTTCGCCCGCGGCGCGGTGCGCGCGGCGCTGTGGGCCCGGGGCAAGCCCGCCGGCCTCTACTCCATGGGCGACGTGCTCGGCTTCGCGCGCTGAGGCGTGCCCGCATCGGCGGCCGGGAGGGCCGCCGCCTCCCAGGCGATCAACGCCCGCTTGCGGTCGCCCCCGAAGGCGTAACCGCCCAGCGCCCCGCCCTCGCGCAGCACCCGGTGGCACGGGATCAGCAGCGCAATGGGGTTGGCGGCGCAGGCGGCGCCGACGGCGCGGGCCGCGCCCGGTGTCCCCAGCGCGCGGGCGATGGCGGCGTAGGTGGTCACCGCGCCCGGCGGCACCGCGAGCAGGGCCTGCCACACCTTGACCTGGAAGTTGGTGCCGCGCGGCGCCAGCCGCATCCGCCCCGCCCCGCGCGCATCGGGTGCGAAGATCGCGCGCGCGATCCCTTCGGCCATCTCCGCGTCGGCGACCACGGCGGCGCGCGGCCAGGCGCGCACCGTGGCCGCCAGCACGCCGTCCTCGTCGCCCGGCTCGACGAAGGCGAGCCTTACCAGGCCGCGGGGCGAGGCGGCGGCGAAGAGCCTCCCGAACGGGCTCTCGGCGAGCCCGTGGCGAAGGGTCAGCCCGGCGCCGCCGGAGCCGATCTCGCCCGGGGTCGCGGCCTCGAAGCCGACCGCGAGATCATGGAGCCGCGACGGTCCCGAGGCCCCGGCGGCCAGCGCCGCGTCCAGCACCGGGGCGCCCGCCCGCAGCAGGGCCCCGGCATGCTCGAGGGTCAAGAGGCCCTGGAAGCGCTTGGGACTTACTCCCACCCAGCGCCGGAACTCCCGCTGGAAGTGCCAGGGGCTCAGTCCCGCCGCCCGCGCGGCATGGGCGAGATCGGGGCGTTCCTCCCATCTGTCCGCAAGATAGGCGATGGCCCTGGCCATGCGGGCGTAGGGTCGGTCGTGCCGGGGGTCCATGGGGCAACACTAGACGCGCGGCTATTCCCCGGCGACCCGATTCTTGCGGTCGTCGGGGCGCCCCGGGCGTCCGGCGCCGCCGCGGGTCATGGGGTTGCGCACCAGCGCGATGGCGCCGAGGATCAGCGCCAGCGCCACCAGCTCGCGCGGCCCCACCGCCTCCCCCAGCCACGCGACGCCGATGACCGCCCCGAAGGCCGGGATCAGGTAGTTGATCATGCTGGAAAACGTCGGCCCGGCCGAGGCCAGCAGCCGGAAATAGACGATGGAGGCGAGCGCGGTGGCGAACACGCCGAGCGCCGCCACCGACGCCACCGCCCCGGCGCTCGGCGCGAGCCGCCACGGCGCATCGACGAGGAGGGCCGCCGGCACCATCACCGCCGCGCTCGCCCCCATGGTCCCGGCGGCGAGCGTCAGCGTCGGCACGCGGAGCGTGAGCCTTCGCGCGTAGACCGCGGTGGCGGCGTAGCTGGCGGCGGCCCCCGCCACCGCCAGCTGGGCCAGCACCGCCTCGCCCCCGAGGCGGCCCAGCGCCGCCGGTCCCATCAGCACCACCAGCCCGGCGAGCCCGGCGCCGACGCCGATCAGCCGGCGCGGCCCGTCAATGCGCTCGATGGCGGTAAGATGGGCGAACACCACGGTGAACACCGGCATCACCCCGATCAGGATGGCGGCCAGCGACGCGCTGACCTCGATCTCGCCCCAGGACACCAGGGTGAACGGGATGCCGTTGCCCAGCATGCCGACGGCGAGGAAGTGGCCCCAGCTGGCGCGCCCGGCGGCGTCGCGGAGGCCGGGCAGGACCTCCCCGGCCGCGCGCGCCAGCGCATAGAGGAGAATGAAGGCGATGGCGATGCGCCCGGCGGCGATGGTCAGCGGCGTCACCGTCGCCACCGCGATCTTGATCACCGCGAAGGAGCCGCCCCAGATGAGCGACAATATCAGCAGCAGGACGTAGTCGCGAACGGAATGGAAGGCCAAGGACTCAGCTCGCGGCGGGCGGGGCGGCGAGATGGGGCGGCGTGCGCACCGTCTCGATCGCGGCGGCAAGGGCACTGGCGAAGGCGATGCGCTCGCCCGGCGACAGCCACGCCCCCACGTGATGCACCTCGCCATGGCTGCGCAGGCGCACCGGATGGGTGGCGTCGGGCGCCGGCCTTTCCACCTTGAGCCAATAGGGCTGGAGGGATACCTCGCTGCGCCGGCCGCGGTGGTCCCGGCGGCGGATGGTGAGCGTCTCGCGGGTCAGCCGCACGTGCTCGACGGCGCGCGCCGCGCGGTAGTTGAGGCGGAACGCCCAATAGATCAGCGCCACGTCGAGCCCGAAGAACCCGATCACCGGCCACGCCCCCGACATCGCGAAGGCGATGCCGGCGACGAAGCTGACGGCGCCGACGGCGATCATGAGGACGGCGAAGCCGCGCGGCGGCAGGCTGCGGTGGGGGGTGATCATCGCCTCGAACAGGACCTCGCCGATGCCGGCATCGGCGGCCGGGGGATCGCGCTCGGGACCATGGCGGGCCATGGTCCTAGATTAGCCGGGGCGCCTTCGCGGTCAAAGCCTT
>DASWKZ010000184.1:0-17137 GCA_036396355.1 Alphaproteobacteria bacterium | reverse complement strand
GGCGACCATTCAGTTGGCTTCGACGATGGGAAAGAACTCGGACTTGGCGGCGCCGCATTCGGGGCAGGTCCAGTCCTCGGGCAGATCCTCGAAGGCGGTGCCGGGGGGGATGCCGCGAGTGGGGTCGCCCTCGGCGGGGTCGTAGATGAAATCGCAGTCGTTACAAATGTATTTCTGCACCGTGCCGTCCTTTCCTCGTCCTGGGGTTTCCTCGGGCCGTCCTTGGCGGCCGACGCGCCGCAGCCGTCGCGCGCCCCGGCCCCGCCGCGCGGCCGCCGCACTATAGCGGCACGGCAGCGCGCTGTCAGGGCATCGGGCGGGACGGATTCCGCTATTGGGCGGCGGCGGCCTCGCTGCGCCGGGCCTGGACGATGCGGTCGGCGTCCCGGCCGGTGAGCTCCGCCAGATGGTCGAAGCGCGTCTCGAAGGTGCCGACGCCCAGCGACAGCGAGCGCAACTCGATGATGAGGTCGCCGAGCTCGGCCTGGGGCATGTGGGCGGTGACCTCGTCCCATCCCCTCCAGCCCGGCCGGGCGTCGAAGCCCAGGATGTGCCCGCGCCGGCCGGAGATCAGGCCGTGGACCTTGTTGGTGAACTCGCCGGGCACCGAGATCTTGACCTCGTAGATGGGCTCCAGCAGCACCGGATCGCATTTGGGCATGCCCTCGCTCATGGCGATGCGCGCCGCCTGCTTGAAGGCCTGCTCCGAGCTGTCGACGGTGTGGTAGGAGCCGTCGTTGAGGCTGACCGCGATATCGACCACCGGGAAACCGAGCGGCCCGCGGCTCATGTACTCCTTCACTCCCGCCTCCACCGCCGGGATGTACTGCTTGGGGATGTGGCCGCCGACGATCTTGTCTTCGAACAGGAAGCCGGCGCCGCGCGGCTGCGGCCGGATCTCGATATGGACGTCTCCGAACTGCCCGTGGCCGCCGGTTTGGCGCTTGAACCGGCCGTGCTCGGCCACCGCCTTGCGGATGGTCTCCTTGTAGGGCACGTCGGGCCGCTGGCGCGTGACCTTGAGGTTGTATTTGCTCTGCAGCCGCTCGAAGGCGATCTGGAGGTGCATCTCGCCCTGGCCCTGCAGGACCATCTGGTGGGTGTCCTGGTGGTGGACGATGGAGAGCGAGGGGTCCTCCTCGCACAGCTTCTGCAGCGCCCCCGATAGCTTGACCTCGTCGGCGCGGTTCTCGCTCCCCACCGCGAAGGCGTAGACCGGCGACAGCACCGGCGGCCATCCCTCGAGGGCCGGGGCCTTGCCCGAAGGCGTCAGCACGTCCCCCGTCTTGATCGTCTCCATGCGGCCCAGCGCCACCACGTCGCCGGCGGCGGCCCCGGTGAGCTTCGCGGTCTCCGACCCTTGCAGGCGCAGGATGCCGGAGACGCGCTCGCCGTTGATCTGCTCGCCGTCCTTGATGGCGCCGCGCCAGATGCGGGCGATGCTGAGCTTGCCCACGTGGGGCACGTAGGCGGTCTTGAACACCTGGGCGACCGCCCCGCCCGCGGGCTCCAGGCCCTTGCGGGCGGCGGTCTGCGCCACCGTCGGTGCCTCGTGGCGCAGCAGCTTGAGCAGGCGCCGCACGCCATGATCATGCAGCCCGGCGCCCAGGACCACCGGCACGATCAGGTTCTGCTGCAGATCCTTGGTGAGATCGGCGTAGACCGCGCTCTTGTCGGGCACCACGTCCTCGAGCAGCTGCTCCAGCAGGGCGTCGTTGAAGTCGGCGAGGGATTCCAGAAGTTCCGTGCGCGCCTGGGCGGTGCGCTCGGCAACCTGCTCGGGTAGCTGGATCAGGTCGGAGGGCTTGTCGGGATTGTAGTGATAGGCACGCTCGCTCACCAGATCCACATAGCCGGTGACGCTGTCGCCTTCGCGGATGGGGACCTGACGCAGGACCAGGGGCAGGTTGGAGCACTGCTGAAGCGCGGAGAGAACGTCGCGCACCCGGTTCTCGGTGTCGTCGAGCTTGTTGATGAAAAGAATGTGAGGGATGGCGGAGTCCTCGAGATACTTGAGGAGCGGAGCGATGATGGCGGCACGCTCGATATTGGGCTCGCACACCACCACGGCGGCGTCGCAACAGGCCAGCGCGTTGAGGGTCTCCTGCTGGAACTCGACGGAGCCGGGACAATCGACGAAGCGCCACTCGTCGCCGAGGAAATTGCCGTGAGCGACATTGACCTCCACGGTCATCTTGCGGTTGCGGGCCTCGGGCCCGGAATCGCCGACCGAGCTGCCCTCGGTCACCGAGCCCTTGCGCGAGAGGGCTCCGGCCGCGAACAGCAGGCTCTCGAGCAGGGTGGTCTTGCCGCTGAGATAGGGGCCCACCAGCGCGACGCCGCGGGGCGCCGCTCCTTGCGCATCGCTCACTTCAGCTCTCCCTCGTCTGGCCGCCCGCGTCCCTCATCCCGGGCACCGACGGTCCCCGCGCATGGCAGCGCCCCGCGTCCCCACGGGGACGACTTGAGGGCTGAACCCGGCGGTTTTCTTGACTTTTTCGATTGTCCGGCAGGCCCCGGACCATTGCAACAAGATTCTCGGACGGCGCGCTGCCGCACGCATGAGGCGCCTCAGGGAAGGCTCCGGCACGCCCGGATGATACGGCGGCAGGCCTCCTCCAGCACCTCCATGGACGCAGCGTAGGAGATGCGAAAGGCAGGCGAGACGCCGAAGGCCTCGCCCTGGACGACGGCGACGCCCTCGCTCTCGAGCAGCCAGGTGACGACATCGGTGTCGGTCTCGAGCCGGCGGCCCTCCTTGGTCTTACGGCCGATCAGCCCCGAGCAGTCGGGATAGACGTAGAACGCGCCCTCGGGCACGGGACAGGCGAGGCCCGGCGCCTCGTTGAGCCATGCCACCACCCGGTCGCGGCGCTCGGCGAAGGCCCGGGCGCGCTCCGGGATGAAGTCCTGGGGCCCGGTCAGCGCCTCGATGGAGGCGGCCTGGCTGATGGAGCACGGGTTGGAGGTCGACTGCGACTGGATGGTGGCCATGGCCCCGATCAGCACCCTCGGCCCGGCGGCGTAGCCGATGCGCCAGCCGGTCATGGCGTAGGCCTTGGACACCCCGTTCATGGTCAGGGTGCGCTCGTGGAGGCCCGGCGCGACGGCGGCGATGGTGGCGAACTGGAAGCCGTCATAGACCAGGTGCTCGTAGATGTCGTCGGTCAGCACCCACACCTGGGGATGCCGCAGAAGCACCTCGGCCAGCGTCGCGAGCTCGGCGCGCGAATAGGCGGCGCCAGTGGGGTTGGACGGCGAGTTCAGGATCAGCCACTTGGTGCGAGGGGTGATGGCGGCGTCCAGCTGCTCGGGCGTGATCTTGAAGCCCTGGGCGATGGGCGCCGCCACCGGCACCGGGGTGCCGCCGCACAGGAGCACGATGTCCGGATAGCTCACCCAGTAGGGCGCCGGGATGACGACCTCGTCGCCGGGGTCCAGCGTCGCCATCATGGCGTTGTAGACGATGTGCTTGCCGCCGCAGGCGACGGTGACCTGATCGGGGGCGTAGTCGAGCCCGTTCTCCCGCTTGAACTTCCCGGCCACCGCCTGCTTGAGGGCAGCGGTGCCGTCGGCGGCGGTGTACTTGGTCTCGCCGCGCGCGATGGCGGCAACGGCGGCGGCCTTGACGTTGTCCGGGGTATCGAAGTCGGGCTCGCCGGCAGCGAGGCCGATCACGTCCCGCCCCTGGGCCTTGAGCTCGGCGGCCAGCGCGGTGACCGCCATGGTCGGCGACGGCTTGATGGCGGAGAGGCGGCTGGCGAGGAGAGTCTCGGCGGCGGACATGGCTCGCAATCCCGAGGGACGGTTGCGCGACGGCGCCAAGCTACGCAACAAGGGCCGCCCGCGCAACCGGGATCGGGGCTCAGGGCAGGTCGAAGATCAGGAATTCCGCGCCCGCCTCGCTCGCGAACATCAGCGGCCCCGCCGCGTCCTCGATGGCGGCGCCGTCGCCCTCGGAGAGCGCCGCGCCGTTGACCGCGACCGTGCCCTCGGCGACCTGCGCCCAGATGCGCCGGCCCGGCCCGGGGGCGTAGTCCACGCGGCCGCCCGGCTCCAGAACCGAGGCCAGGATCGCCGCGTCCTGGTGGATGGTCATGGCGCCGTCCCGGGGCCGCCCGGCGGCGATGAGGCGGAACCGGCCGGTCTTGTCGGCGCGTGTGAACGCCTTCTGCTCGTAGGAGGGTTCGAGCCCGGCGCGGTCGGGATGGATCCAGATCTGCAGCAGCCGCGCGGGCTCGGTCTCGCTGGCGTTGAACTCGGAATGGGTGATGCCGGTGCCGGCGCTCATGCGCTGGACCTCGTCGGCGCCGATGGTGAAGCGGTTGCCGAGGCTGTCCTCGTGGGCCAGGGCGCCCGTGAGCATGTAGGTGACGATCTCCATGTCGGCGTGGGAATGGGGCCGGAAGCCGGCGCCCGGCGCGATGCGGTCGTCGTTGATCACCCGCAGCGGACCGAAGCGGACATGGGCCGGGTCCCGGTACTCGCCGAAGGAGAAGCTGTGGCGGCTGTCGAGCCAGTCGAAGCGGGTGGTGCCGCGCTCGGCGGCGGGCCGGACGGTGATCATGGGCGTGGTCCTTTTCTCCGCCTCCCGTGGCGGAGCCCATAGGTGGGTCCGCGGCCCCCCTCCGTCAAGGCGGCCGCCGCCGGGGCCCGGGGGACGCGCCCATGCCCGGCCCTTGACCGCGACCGCGACGGCCCTGCCGCCGCCCCGACGGTCCCCTCCGCGGATTCCCGGGAACTTTTCCGGCACCCCCGCGTCCCTGGCCCGAGTCCCGATTCCGGACAGCGAGGAGGAGGCCATGACCGAGACGGCAACCACGCGCACGGCCAATGTCGATGCGAAGGAGCTCGAATCCAAGGTGAAGGCGATGTATCGCGACGTCGCCCTGGATCCGGCCGGCGAGTTCCATTTCGAAATGGGGCGCGCGCTGGCCGAGCGGCTGGGCTACGCGCCCGCCGATCTCGACCGGGTGCCGGCCGAGGCCATCGCCTCGTTCGCCGGCGTCGGGCACTATTTCGACCTGGCCGGGCTGGCCGAGGGCGAGCGGGTGCTCGATCTCGGCAGCGGCTCCGGCATGGACAGCTTCATCGCGGCGCTCCATGTCGGGCCGGAGGGCGAGGTCGTCGGCGTCGACATGACCGACGAGCAGCGCGAGAAGGCGGAGCGACTGCGCCGGCGCGACGGGTTCGGCCAGGTGCGCTTCGTGCCGGGCTACATCGAGGACGTCCCCTGCCCCGACGGCGCCTTCGATGCCGTCATCAGCAACGGCGTGATCAATCTCGCCGCCGACAAGGGCCGCGTCTTCCGGGAGGCGGCCCGCGCGCTCAAGCCCTCGGGGCGGCTCGCCCTCGCCGACATCGTGACCGAGCGCCAGCTTCCCGAGGGGGTGGTCTGCGACGCCACCCTGTGGGCCGCCTGCATCGGCGGGGCCATGCAGCAGGACGGCTACCGGGCGGCGATCGAGGCGGCGGGCTTCGAGCTGCTGGAGGTCCGGGACAATCCGGCCTATCGTTTCATCTCGGACAATGCCCGGGGGGCCAGCGAGAAGTTCGGTGTCAAGAGCGTCTCCCTGCTCGCCCGCAAGCGTTGACCACGCGGCGCCATGGCGTCCCCCGCGCACCCGCGGGATGGCGCCCGGGCGCGGCCGGAGGCCGAGCGGTGCACCATGCCCGATGCCGATGATCGGCGGTTCTTCGAAGAGAGGGTCCTGCGGCTGATGGACCGGCTCTACGCCGCGGCGCTGCGCCTGACGCGCGAGCGCACCGAGGCCGAGGATCTGGTCGCGGACAGCGTCCTGCGCGCGTGGGCGAAGCTGGACCAGCTCGAGGACCGCCAACGCTTCGAGGGCTGGATCTTCCGGATTCTCGCCAACGCCTTCATCAGCACGCGCCGGCGCCGGTCCACCGCCGAGATCGCCTGCGAGGAGCCCCCGGAGGCGTCGACGGAGGAGTTCTCCATATTCGGACAGTTGCACCAGCCGTTCCTGCTCTGGTGGAGTTCGCCCGAGCAGGCGTTCCTGAACAAGGTGCTGCGCGAGGACATCGAAGGGGCCCTCGATCGCCTGCCGGAGGTCTACCGAACCGTGGTCGTCCTCGTGGACGTGAACGGGTTCCCCTATGCCGAGGTGGCGGAAATGCTGCAGATCCCGGTGGGCACCGTGCGGTCGCGCCTGAAGAGGGGACGGTCCCACCTGCAGCGCCACCTCTGGGAGCATGCGCGGGAACGCGGATTGGTGGCGAGCCGGGAGGCGCCGAGACCATGAGCACGGGCAAGCGGGAGATGAATTGCGAGGAGGTGCTGGGGCACCTGTTCGAGTATCTGGACGGCGAGCTGGACGGCGCGACGGAGGGCGAGATCGAGCATCATCTCGAGCGTTGCCGCGGCTGCTTCAGCCGCGCCGAGTTCGAACGGCGGTTGAAGCGGAAGCTGTCGGAGACCGCCGAGACGGAGGCGCCCCAATCGCTGCGATCGCGCGTGCGCGCCTTGATCGAGAGGTTCTAGCGCCACCGCCACCGGCGCCGCGAGAGGGAAAGGGATGGTTGCGGTACTGGGCTACACGCGGGAACAGATCGCCGCCGCGGTCAAGGAGATGTATTCCGCCGTGGCCGCCGATCCCGGGGCCGGATTCCATTTCCCGGTCGGCGAGCCGGCAACCCGGATCGCGGGCTACGACGAGGAACTCCTCGGCGCCGTGCCCGAGCGGGCGCTGGCCGCCTTCGCCGGCGTCGGCTGCCCGTTCCGCGCCGGCGTCGTCGCGCCCGGCGACGTGGTCCTCGACATCGGCGCCGGATCCGGCGTCGACGCCGTCATCGCGAGCCGGCTGGTGGGGCCCGGCGGGAAGGTCGTCGGCCTCGACATGACCCCGGCGATGCTGGACGGGCTGCGCGCCCTCGTGCGCAGCGAGGGCATCGCCAATATCGAGGTGGTCGAGGGGGACGCCGAACGCATCCCCCTGCCCGACGCCAGCGTGGACGTGGTGACCAGCAACGGGGTGCTGAACCTGGTCCCCGACAAGCGCCGCGCCATCGCCGAGATCTTCCGGGTCCTGAGGCCGGGCGGCCGGGTCCAGATCGCCGACATCGTGATCCGCCTGCCGGTGACCCCCGACTGCCTCGCCGACCCCAAGCTTTGGGCCGAATGCGTGGTCGGCGCCACCGTCGACGAGGACTACCTCGACATGTTTCGCGACGCCGGCTTCGAGGAGGTGGAGGTCCTGCGCAGCCACGACTACTTCCGCCACAGCCCCAGCCCCGAGACCCGCGAGGTGGCCGAGGGATTCGGCGCCCGCGCCGTCGAGCTGCGCATGCGGCGCGGCCGGCGCCTCCCGGCGGCGGCGCGGGCCCTGCGGCGCGTGGATCCCCGCCGCCTCGGGCGGCAGTTGCATCGGCGCGGCCTGTGGGGGGTGGTGGCATTCGCGGCGGCGCTGCTGGCGTGTTACGGGACCGTCGTCGCGCTCGCCGTGCTCGGCGCCATGGGCCTGGCCGTCGCCGTCGACGACACGGCCTGGGCGGCGGCCATCGTGGCCCTGGCCGCGGTCGCGGCGCTGGCGGTCCTGGCCGGGCAACGCAAGCACCGCCGGATCGGGCCCGGCATCGCGGCCGTGCTCGGCGCGGCCGCGATCGGCTACGCCATGGCCGTCAGCTACGACCTCGCGATCGAGCTGGCCGGCTTCGCGCTCATCGCCGCCGGCGTCCTGTGGGACCAGATCCTGCGGCGCCGGGACGCGAGCCGCCTCGCGCGCAGGGGGCAAGTCGCTTCGAGCGCCCGAGCCCCGGCCCGGTAGCGGGCTCGGTCGGGTCCGCCCCATAGGTATGGGCCCCGCGACCGCAAGGCCGCGGGGCCCATCTCCGGGCCATCGCCTCCGGGGCTACTTCGCGGCCACGGTGGTCGGCTTGCCCTTCTCGCCGACGAAGACGACGAGGAGGCGGGCCGGCGCCTTGCCCCGGTTGAAGAGCTGGTGGTTGCGATTGAGCGATTCGATGTAGGCCTCTCCCGCCCGGTACCGGCGCGGTTGCCCGCCCTCGGTCACCAGTTCCACTTCGCCCTCGAGGATGTGGACGTAGACCGGCACCGGATGCTGGTGCCGGGGGGTGCGTCCGCCGGGCTCGATGGTACCGAGCACCGAGACGATCTCCGGCCTGTCCGTCCGCGGATAGGCGAACGGCACGCCGTCGCGGGTCTCGCCCGTCCGGAGCACCGATTGGGTGTCGAAGCCGCTGGGCAGGGCCTGATCGGCGCCGGCCGCGGCCGGCCCGCTCGCCGATGCCGGGCCCGCCAGGAGGACGACGAGTCCCGCCGCCGCCAATGGGATTGCAATATGCATCTGTCTCTCCTCCGTGTATTGCTCCTGTGGATTGCTCCCGTCCGGCCGCGGGCCGGACGCCGATCCGCGTGCCACGCCCCCAAGGACGCGCGGGCGGCCGGGAAGTTCCCGAAAAGTGCAGGGATGCTTGGGACGCGCCCCTCTGGCCATGGGAGGCGGCCGCGCCATATAAAGGGCCCATGACCGAGACCGCGAAGGACCGGCCGCTGCCCGCGGGCGAGGCCGAATTCCGCCTCGAGAGCACCTTCGCGCCCGCCGGCGACCAGCCCCAGGCCATCGACGAGCTGGCCCGCGGGCTCGAGGCCGGCGAGCGCAGCCAGGTGCTGCTCGGCGTCACCGGCTCGGGCAAGACCTTCACCATGGCCCACGTCATCGCCCGGCTGCGGCGCCCGGCCCTGATCCTCGCCCCCAACAAGACCCTGGCCGCCCAGCTCTACGGCGAGATGAAGAGCTTCTTCCCCGACAACGCCGTCGAGTACTTCGTCTCCTATTACGACTACTACCAGCCCGAGGCCTACGTCCCGCGCACCGACACCTATATCGAGAAGGATGCCTCCATCAACGAGGAGATCGACCGCATGCGCCACTCGGCGACCCGCGCGCTGCTGGAGCGCCGCGACGTCGTCATCGTCGCTTCGGTGTCCTGCATCTACGGCATCGGCGCGGTGGAGGACTACGCGCGCATGACCGTCACCGTGGCCAAGGGCGAGACGGTGGACCGGGCGGCGCTGCTGCGCCGGTTCGTGGAATTGCAGTACCGCCGCAACGACGCCGCCTTCACCCGCGGGGCGTTCCGGGTGCGCGGCGACACCGTCGAGATCTTCCCCGCCCACTACGAGGACCGGGCCTGGCGCATCGGCCTGTTCGGCGACGCGGTCGAGCAGATCGCCGAGTTCGACCCGCTCACCGGCGAGAAGACGGCGACGCTGGACCGCATCACCGTCTATCCCAACTCCCACTATGTCACGCCGCGCCCGACGCTGACCCAGGCCATCCGCGAGATCAAGGTCGAGCTCAAGGTACGGCTTGAAGAGCTCAGGGCCGAGAACAAGCTGCTGGAGGCCCAGCGCCTCGAGGAGCGCACCAGTTTCGACCTCGAGATGCTGGAGACCACCGGCCACTGCGCGGGGATCGAGAACTACTCGCGCTACCTCACCGGCCGCCGGCCCGGCGAGCCGCCGCCGACCCTGTTCGAGTACCTGCCCGCCGACGCCCTCGTGTTCGTGGACGAGAGCCACGTCACCGTGCCCCAGCTGGGCGGCATGTACCGGGGCGATTTCAACCGCAAGTCGACGCTGGCGTCGTACGGCTTCCGCCTGCCCTCCTGCGTCGACAACCGGCCGCTGAAGTTCGAGGAATGGGACGCCATGCGCCCGCGCACCGTCTTCGTCTCGGCCACCCCCGGCCCGTGGGAGCTGCGCGAGACCGCCGGCGTGTTCGTCGAGCAGGTGATCCGCCCCACCGGGCTGATCGACCCGCCCTGCATCGTCCGCCCGGCCGAGACCCAGGTCGACGACCTGCTGGCCGAGTGCCGCGCCGTCGCCGCCAGGAGCCAGCGGGCGCTGGTGACCACGCTGACCAAGAAGATGGCCGAGGACCTCACCGAGTACCTGCACGAGGCCGGGGTGCGGGTGCGCTACCTCCATTCCGACATCGACACCCTGGAGCGCATCGAGATCATCCGCGACCTGCGCCTCGGCGCCTTCGACGTGCTGGTGGGCATCAACCTGCTGCGCGAGGGGCTCGACATCCCCGAATGCGCCCTGGTCGCCATCCTCGACGCCGACAAGGAGGGGTTCCTGCGCTCCCGCACCTCCCTGATCCAGACCATCGGACGCGCGGCGCGCAACCTCGACGGGCGCGTCATCCTCTACGCCGAGACCGTGACCGGCGCCATCGCCGGCGCCATCGAGGAGACCGACCGCCGGCGCGAGAAGCAGATGGCCTTCAACACCGCCCACGGCATCGCGCCCGAAAGCGTGCGCAAGGAGATCGCCGACGTCATGCAGAGCGTCTACGAGCACGACTACGTCACCGTGGACACCGGCGCCGCCGGGGCGGTGCATCTCGCCGGCCACAACCTGCGCAAGGTGATCGAGGATTTGGAGGCGCGGATGCGGGACGCCGCCGCCGAGCTCGAGTTCGAGGAGGCGGCGCGCCTGCGCGACGAGATCCGGCGGCTCTCCGCCCACGAGCTCGGCACCGATCTCGGCGCCGCCCTGGCGCCCCCGCGCGACCCGGCGGGACGCCGGCGCCGATCCGCCCGGGGCCCCGGCGCCAAGGGCCCGCGCCGGGCCGGGGGCCGCGTCAAGACCGGGCGGCCCCGCGCCCCCGGCCTGTGATCACGCCGGGCGGGACGCCTCCTCGGCGAGGCCCTCGACACCACCCGCCTCCACCGACAGCCAAGCCTCGGCGCGGCGGCCGAGCGCGGCGAGCGCCGGGGTCGGCACCATGGTCACGGCCGCGGCGAGGAACACCAGCACGTCGCCGAGGAACTGGGTTTCGGTCATGGGCGGGGACGCCGTTCGTTGCGGTGGTGGGCACGCCATGATAGACGATTCGCGCCCGCGCGCGAGCGCGGCGCCGGCGTCCGTGGCACCAACCCTCTCCAAACCGGAACCCCGCCCCCGCCATGACCACCCTCCTCGAGCTTGCCGGCGGCTTCGTCCTCCTCCTGTTCGGGGCCGAATACCTGGTGCGCGGCGCGGTGTCCCTGGCCCACCGGCTCCGGGTCTCGCCGATGGTCATCGGCTTGACCATCGTCGCCTACGGCACCACGGCGCCGGAGCTGGTGGTCAGCCTGCAGGCGGCGCTGTCGGGCCAGCCCGGCATCGCCGTCGGCAACGTGGTGGGCTCCAACATCGCCAATATCCTGCTGATCCTCGGCACCTCGGCGGCGGTCTTCCCCATCGCCTGCCACCCGCGCCGCCTGTTCCGCGACGGCGCCGTGATGCTGGGCTCGGCCTTCCTGTTCGTGGCCCTGGCGCTGTCGGGCACGATCTCCCAAGTCCAGGGGATGCTCATGGTGGCGGCGCTGTTGAGCTACTCGGTCTACGCCTATTGGGCCGAACGGCGGCGCAATACCGCCTCCGACGTCCTGGCCCAGGAGGTGGCGGAGTTCGAGGAGGGGCCGAAATCCCTGTGGCTGGCCGCGGTGGCGGTCCTCGGCGGCATCGCCTCGGTGGTGATCGGGGCGCGCTTGCTGGTCTCGGGCGCGGTGGCGGCGGCCCGGGCGCTGGGCGTGGGCGAGGAGGTGATCGGGCTCACCCTGGTGGCGGTGGGGACCTCCCTGCCCGAGCTCGCCACCGCCGTGGTGGCGGCGTGGCGGCGCCACTCCGAGGTCGCCATCGGCAACGTGATCGGCGCCAACATCTACAACCTCCTCGCCATCATGGGGCTGGTGTCGGCGGTGACGCCGCTCGAGGTGCCGCCCCAGATCCTGCGTTTCGACCTGTGGCTCATGCTGGGGGTGACGCTCGCGCTGCTGGGCACGATCGCGGTCCGCCGCGGCCTCGACCGCAGGGTGGCTGCCGCCTTCCTCGGCGCCTATGCCGCCTATGTGGCGGCCCAGTATTACGGCGTCGAGACGCTCCTCGGCGGCCTCGGGGGGCACCCTTGAACGGACCGGGCGATTTCGCCATCCTCCGGCGATGACCGATCCACCCCGAACGGCGCTCGTCACCGGCGGCGCCAGGCGCATCGGCCGGGCCATCGTCCTCGGCCTGGCCGGGGCCGGCTACGGCGTGGTCGTCCATTACCGCCGCTCGCGCGACGAGGCCGAGGCGCTGGCCGGGGAGATCCGGGAGACCGGCGGGCGCGCCGCCGCCGTCGCCGGCGACCTCGCCCGCGAGGACGAGACCGCGACGCTCATCGCCCGCGCGATGCAAGCCTTGGGCCCCATCGACGTGCTCGTCAACAACGCCTCGGTGTTCGAGCGCGACGAGGCGCTGACCGCCACCCGCGAAAGCTGGGACGCCCATATGGAGGTCAACCTGCGGGCGCCCTTCGCCCTGACCCAGGCCTTCGCCCGCGCCCTCCCCGATGGCATCGAGGGCAGCGTCATCAACCTCCTCGACCAGCGGGTCGCCAATCCCACCCCCCATTTCACCAGCTACACCGTGTCCAAGGCCGGGCTGTGGATGCTCACCCGCACCCTGGCGCTGGCGCTGGCGCCGCGCGTCCGCGTCAACGGCATCGCGCCGGGACCGGTGCTGCCGAGCCGGCGCCAGAGCGCCGAGCAGTTCCGCCGCCAGGCGCGGGCGACGCCGCTGGGGCGCGCCGCCGACCCGGCGGAAATCGCCGAGACGGTGCTTTTTCTTCTTGCCGCGCGTTCGGTGACGGGCCAAATGATAGCCCTCGACGGCGGCCAGCACCTCAACTGGTCGCCGCCGCCCGCGGCGCCGGCCGCCGAGGAGTAGGCTGCGCCGCCGCCGCGTCCCACCCGTCAGGACCCAGTTCGATGCCCCGCCATCCCAAGATCGAGCCCCTCCACCCGGCCCGGCCCGTGGTCCCCGGCCCCGAAGGCCTGCGCCGGGTGTTCGTGCGGGATCTGGTGGCGGGCTGCTATCTCGGGGTGCACCGCCACGAGCGGGGCACCCGCCAGCGGGTCCGTGTCAACCTCGACCTCGCCGTTATCGACGGCGGCCCGCCGCCCGGCGACGACATCGCCGAGGTGGTGTGCTACGAGGACCTCGCCGACGGGGTGCGGCGGATCCTCGACGGCCCCCACCTCAACCTGGTCGAGACCCTGGCCGAGCGCATCGCCGCCTTCTGCCTCGAGGACCCGCGCGCGGTCTCGGTCCGGGTCCGCGTCGAGAAGCTCGACGTGTTCGCCGATGCCGAGAGCGCCGGGGTCGAGATCGAGCGCCGGCGCGGGCCCTGAGCCGGGGCCGCGGGCCCGGCGGCGGCGTCGGACCCATGGACGCCGCCGGAAACCGGCCGGGAAGGCGAAGTTTTACACAGGGAGCCTCCGCCCCGCCGCGGCCGCCGATAATCCCGACGAATTCCCAATGTGACGGTGTTGTTACCGCTTGACATTTTATTTCCTTTTGGAAATCAATCAGATAATTTATTTGCCCAAAAATTGGGCAATCCGATCACGCCTCAAGCGTTCCGAGCGCGATTTTCCTCCCGGCCGGACTTTTCCACAGTGTTGCCCACAGAAACGGTGGATAGAAGCCCGGGCGATGGCGGCGGCACCGACGCGCCATTGACCGCCTCCCCCGCCGGTCCAAAATAGCGCTCATGGCCACCGCCCGCTCCACCGACGTTCCCGCCAAGCGACCGGCCGTTGCGGCACCCTCGCCGGCACCCGCCGGGGCGGCGCTGATCCGGGCCGAGCTGCGGACCCTGCCGTTCGGCCCCGGCGTCTACCGGCTGGAGAACGCCAAGGGCGAGGCGCTCTACGTGGGCAAGGCCAAGAGCCTGCGCCGGCGCATCGCCGCCTACGCCAAGCCCGAGCGGCTGGGCCCGCGCATGCGCCGGGTGGTGGCGACGACCGCCCGCCTCGAGATCGTCACCACCCATACCGAGGCCGAGGCGCTGCTGCTCGAAAGCAACCTCATCAAGCGCCTCAAGCCGCGCTACAACGTGCTGCTGCGCGACGACAAGTCGTTCCCCTACATCGTCATCACCGGCGACCACGACTGGCCGCAGATCGCCAAGCATCGCGGCGCGCGCGACCGCAAGGGCGAGTATTTCGGCCCCTTCGCCTCGGCCGGCGCGGTCAACGCCACCCTGGCCCAGCTGCACCGCGCCTTCCCGCTGCGCTCGTGCTCGGATGCGGTGTTCGCGGGCCGCACGCGGCCGTGCCTGCAGTACCAGATCAAGCGCTGCACCGCCCCCTGCGTGGGCCGCATCGCGCGCGACGACTACCTCGCCCTGGTCGAGGAGGCCCGCGCCTTCCTGCGCGGCGAGAGCCGGGCCATCCAGGAGCGCCTGGCCGAGCGCATGCGGGCGGCCAGCGACGCCCTCGACTTCGAGGCCGCCGCGGTCTACCGCGACCGCATCCAGGCGCTGACCCGCATCCAGGGCCACCAGGGCATCAACCTCCAGGGGCTGGGCGACGCCGACGCCATCGCGCTCCATCGCGAGGGCGGCGCTTGCTGCATCGAGGTGTTCTTCTTCCGCGCCGGGCAGAATTTCGGCAACCGCGCCTATTTCCCCACCTTCCCGGCGGAGACGACGGACGCCGACCTCCTCGAGGGCTTCCTCGGCCAGTTCTACGCCGCCCACATGCCGCCGGCCCGGGTGCTGCTGGGCGTGGCGGTCCCCAATGCGCGGCTGCTGGCCGAGGCCCTCAGGCTGCGGGCCGGCCGCGCCGTCGCCCTCGCGGTACCCCGGCGGGGCCCGCGGCGGGCGGTGATCGAGCACGCCGAGGCCAACGCCCGCACCGCGCTGGCCCGGCGGCTGTCGGAGAACGCCTCCCAGATGCGCCTGCTCGAAGGGGTGGCCGAGGCCTTCGGCCTCGGCGACGCCCCCCGGCGCATCGAGGTCTACGACAACAGCCATATCGGCGGCACCGGGGCGCTGGGCGCCATGGTCGTCGCCGGACCCGACGGCTTCGTGAAACCCGCCTACCGCCGCTTCAACATCCGCAACGCCCAGGGCACGCTGCGGCCCGGCGACGATTACGGCATGCTGCGCGAGGTCTTGACGCGCCGCTTCTCGCGGGCGCTCGCCGAGAACCCCGACCGCGACGACGGCCAGTGGCCGGACCTGGTGCTGATCGACGGCGGCCGCGGCCAGCTTGGGGTCGCGGTGGAGGTCCTGACCGAGCTGGGGATCGCCGACGTCGCCGTCGCCGCCATCGCCAAGGGGCCCGAGCGCAACGCCGGGCGCGAGCGGTTCCACCTCCCCGGACGGGCGCCGTTCGCGCTGCCCGAGCGCGATCCGGTGCTCTATTTCCTCCAGCGCTTGCGCGACGAGGCCCACCGCTTCGCCGTCGGCGGCCAGCGCGCCAAACGCTCGCGCGACGTCGCCCGATCGGAGCTCGACCGCATCCCCGGCATCGGCGCCGCGCGCAAGCGGGCGCTGCTCAATCATTTCGGCGCCGCCCGCGCGATCGGCGAGGCGGGCATCGAGGACCTGGAGAAGGTCGAGGGAATCTCACGGGCGGTGGCGAGGCGCGTCTATGACCACTTCCATGACCGGCGCTAGGCCGGTAGTGTGCATCGAGGGCCACGCCGCGAAGGGGTGCGTAGCGCGGCAGGCAACCGGCGCGAGGACATGCTCACCACCCTTCCCAACCTGCTGACGCTGTCGCGCATCCTGGTGGTGCCGGTGCTGGTGGGCGCGTTCTTCCTCGATCGCCCCTATGCCAACTGGACCACCTGTGCCCTGTTCACGGCGGCGTCGCTGACCGACTACCTCGACGGCTACCTCGCCCGCTCCTGGGACCAGGTGACGCGGTTCGGCCGCTTCCTCGATCCCGTCGCCGACAAGATCATGGTGGCGGCGACGCTGTTCATGATGGTGGCGTGGGGCACGATCTCCGGGCTGCTGGTGCTGCCCGCGCTGATCATCCTGTGCCGCGAGATCCTGGTCTCGGGCCTCCGCGAGTTCCTGGCCCAGATCAATGTCGGCATGCCGGTGAGCCGCCTGGCCAAGTGGAAGACCGCCCTGCAGATGGTGGCGATTGCCCTGCTGCTGCTGAACGACGGTGCCCCTGCGGTGCTCCACGCCACCGAGCTGGGCGAGGCGGCCCTGTGGATCGCGGCGATCCTGACGCTGATGACCGGCTACGACTACCTGCGCGCGGGCCTCGCCCACATGACCGGCCCGACCGCCGGGGGCGGCACCGGCGTTTCCGGAGAGAAGCCGTGAAGATCCTCTATTTCGCCTGGCTTCGCGCCCGCACCGGCCGCGCCGAGGAGGAGGTCGCGCCGCCGCCCGAGGTCGCCACCGTCGGCGAGCTCCTCCAGTGGCTACGGGGGCTGAGCCCCGGCCATGGCGAGGCCCTGGCCGACCTGTCGGTGGTGCGCGTGGCCGTCAACCAGGAATTCGCGAAACCGGAGACGCCGGTGGCCGCCGGCGACGAGGTGGCGCTGTTCCCGCCGGTCACCGGCGGCGGTGGCCGGGGGAGCGAACCATGATCCGGGTCCAGAGGGAAGACTTCGATGCCGGCGCCGAGCTCGCCGCCCTCACCGCCGGGCGCACCGATATCGGCGGCGTCGCCGCCTTCGTCGGCCTCGTGCGCGACTTCGTCGAGCCCGGCGCCGGCGAGCGGCCGGCCGCGATCCGGGCGATGACGCTGGAGCACTACCCCGGCATGACCGAGAAGGCGATCGCCGGGATCGAGGCCGAGGCCATGGCCCGCTGGCCGCTCCGGGCGGTGACCATCATCCACCGCTACGGCCGGCTGGAGCCGGGCGATCGCATCGTGCTGGTGGCCTGCGCCGCCGCCCACCGCGAGGACGCGCTGCACGCCTGCGCCTTCCTCATCGACTGGCTCAAGACCAAGGCGCCGTTCTGGAAGCTCGAGGACACCGGGGACGGGACCCGCTGGGTGCGGGCCCGGGAGGCCGACGACCTCCGCGCCCAGCGCTGGGAGAAGGGCTGAGGCGCCGCCCGGCCGGCGGCACCCTCAGGCCACCGAGGACCTGGCGCGCTTCTCGGTGGCGGCGCCGCGCACCAGGGCGTCGTAGTCCTCGACCATGGCGCGGGTGACGTCGCCCACCTTGAACCGGTGGTCGTCGATCTCGCCGACGGGGGTGACCTCGGCGGCGGTGCCGGTCAGGAACACTTCCTCGGCGCGGGCCAGCTCCTCCGAGCGAATGTGGCGCTCGATCACCTCGATGCCGCGGGCGCGG
>DASWKZ010000183.1:0-5171 GCA_036396355.1 Alphaproteobacteria bacterium | reverse complement strand
TTGAAGGTGGCCCCGGCGCGTCCCTGCACCTCTCCGCGCTCCATGGCGAGATCGATGTCGGTGGTCCTGCGGTAGCCCATGATGATCCGGAACCCGGTGCCGACGACGTTGTTGAGGACGGAGGGATAGCGCACCGAGTTGGACGCCACCCCGGTGGCCCCCATGATCACGGGCTTGGCCATGGCCTCCTTGAGCGTCTTCACGCCCGTCGCGTGCCACACGAAGACCATGGAGTTGCTGCGGCTCGACGAGCCGATCCAGTGGAACCTGGCGGCCTCGTAGTTGACGCCCTTGCGGCCCAGCACCTGGTGCATGACGATGGACGGGATGACGGAGCCGATCACGGAGCCGTCCTGGGGTGCCACGTTGTAGAGGAAGTTGGTGGCCAGCAGGCTGCCGCCGCCCGGCATGTTCTGGGGCACGAAATTGGGCTTGCCGGGGATGTGGTTGGTCCAGTGCCGCGCGATGATGCGCGAGGTCTGGTCGTGGCCGCCGCCGACCCCGGTGCTGATGATGAGCTTGACGTTCCTGCCGGCGTAGAAATCGCCGATCGCGTCGGCGCCGGCCGGCGCCGGGGCGAGCGCGCAGGCCGCGGCCAACAGGCAGGCAATACCGGGACGGCGCCCGGGCAGGGTGATCTTCATGGGGGGCCTCCTCGTCGTTCGGTTGTTCGTCGTCATTGGGCCGCGGCGGCCGCGAGCGCGCGCCATCCCAGCGGCTCGTCGGGAAGCTGCCAATCGGTCATCGGCCGGCCCTCCACCATGGCGTTGACCTCGCGCAGCCACAGGCGGCGCAGGAGCGCGAGCTTCACGTCGGTGGCGGCGAGGTTCTCCTTGCCGCGGTCCTTGAGCGGCCCGACGCCGACCTGGGTGACGTAGTCCTCGATGGCGAAGCTGGTATAGGCGCCCATGTCGTCGGGCAGGTCCTCGAGCGTCATCTCGCCGGCCATGATCTTCTCGGCCAGGTCCCAGCGGGTCTCGGCCTCGGCCTCCTGCTGCTCGTAGCGGGCCGCGGCGAAGGCTTCGGCCTCGTTGCCCTCGAGCGGCGTGTGGGTCACGTCGAACGCCGCGAACTTCGAATCGTGGATGGGCACCACCCAGACCATCTTGGAATCCCACAGCCCGCTGTCCTCGTAGCCCTTGGCGCGGGTGCGGATGAAGAACAGCCGGATGTTGGGCATGATGAAATAGGAGAGCTGCCCCGCGCCGAGGGCGCCGCCCACGTCGCCCTTCGCCCCCTTCACGAAGCGGGTGCTCTGCATGCCGAAGGGGGTTTCCGACATCTTCTCCTGGCGCAGCACGAAGATGTCCTTGCGGCCCTTGCGCAGGCCGGTGGCGCGATGCACCCACGGGATATGGCCGTGGTCGTTGTCGAACTTGTTCCAGTAGTTGCAGGGCAGGACCTCCACCGGGTCGGCGACGATGACGCCGGGCTGCTCGAGGTCGGAGAAGCGCCGGAACGGCGGCGCCTCGCCGTCGCCGAGCCAGGCGAAGATGAGGCCCGCGTATTCCCGGGTCGGGTGGACGGGAAGCCTCACCTTGTCGCAGAACGGCCGGTCCTCGTTGGGCTGCTCCACGCACTGCCCGGTGCCGTCGAAGCGCCAGCCGTGGTAGCGGCAGCGGAGGGTGTCGCCCTCGACCCAGCCCAGCGAGAGCGGCGTCCCGCGGTGGGCGCACCGGTAGGCGACCACGTGGGGCGTGCCGTCCTCGCCGCGATAGATGGTGAACTTCTCGCCCAGCATCTCCAAGGGCTTGGGCCGGCCGGGCGGCAGATCCCGTCCGCGCATCACCGGCTGCCAGAAGCGGCGGAAATAGCGCCCGGCGGGCGTGCCCGGGCCGATCGCCTCGAGGTCCACGAGCTTCAACGTTCCAGAGCCTGCCATCATCCACTCCCGTGCAATCCTACCTCCGGCAGTCTATCCGCCTCGACCGGTAGCCGGAGCCGGGGTAGTCGAAGGTGCAGGTCATGCCGACCTCGACGTTCTTGCCCTTGGCCTTCTCGCCGTCGATGAACACCTTGGTCGAGCCGCCCGACACGCTGGTCTCCACGGTCTTGCCGTCGGCAAGCCGCATATGGAGCTCCCGCCCGCCGCGGACGATCTTGCTGATCCTGCCGGTTTCCTTGATGTACTTGACTTTGGCCACCGGGCCCTTGTAGGTGGTGGCGTCGCGCGACGCCGCGATGACAGCCTTGGGGGTCGCGAGCTGCTCGGCCACAAACGTCTCCATCTCCTCGCCGCTCATCGCCTCCACCTCGAGCTTCATCGCCTTCATCTCGGCGATTGCCTTCTCGTCCCGGGCCGCCTGCATGAACGCCTTGCGCAGGGCCGCCACCCGCTCCGCGGGCACCCCCGCCGGCAGCATGAACGGCTTGCCCATGGTCTGCTCGGCGAAGATGAATCTCAGGATCTGCTTATGCTCCTTCGTCTTGGCCAGGTCGACCGCCAGCGGCACGTCGCCGATCTCGGGCAACTTCCGCAGCGAGAGCTGGACAAAGACGTTGATCTTCTTGTCCCTCAGCCACTCGCCCTTCTGCGTTTTCAAGGATAGCCACGACCATCCGCAACGGCCGGAGACCTCGCCGCGGGCCATGGCCAGGGTGATGCCGCCGCTGCCGGGATAGCCGCTGATGATCTTGAACTTGGTGCCGACGATGTTGTTGAGGACCGCGGGAAATTGGCCGGTGTCGTTGTTGGGGCTGATCGCGCCGATGATGCTCTCCCGCTCGATGGCATCCTGAACGGTGTTGATCCCGGACGTGTGCCACGAAACGCAGACGCTGACGTCCGAATAGAGACTGCCCAGCCAGTTGAGGTTCCGGGGATCGTATTTGGCGTTCTTGTCGCCGAACAGGGCCAGCCGGACGATGGAGCGCTGGACCGCGCCGATCACCGTACCGTCCTTCGGCGCCACGTTGGCGACGAAATTGGTCGCCACCAGGCCGCCGGCGCCCGGCATGTACTGGATCAGCATGTTGGGTTTCCCGGGAATGTATTGGCCCATATGCCGTTGCAGCAGGCGCGCGTAAGGGGCATATCCGCCGCCGGCGGTGCCGCCGACGATGATCTTGAGTTGATTGCCCTGGTAGAAGTCGCCGACGGCGTCGGCCCGGGCGGAAGCGGCCGGCAGCGTGCCCGCGGCCACCACCGCACAGGCAGCCAAGAGGCGGTACTGGGTGACGGTGATCTTCATCGGGGTCCTCCTTGGATCCTGGGACGTTCTTGCTTGTTCAAGACGCGGTTGTCGTCTCACGCGTGGCACTCGACTTGCCGGCGGCCTTGCCCGCATTCGCCGCGTCGAGCCGCAGCGGCTGCTCCGGCATCCTCCAGTCGGTGAGCGGCTTGCCCTCGATGAGCGCGCCGACCTCGCGCAGCCACAACCGCCTCAGGAGCACCAGCCTGGCGTCGGTGGGCGCGAGGTGCTCCCGGCCGCGGCCCTTGACCGGCCCCTGGCCCACCTGGGTGCAGTAGTCCTCGATGGCGAAGCTGGTATAGGCGTCCATGTCGGCGGGCAGGTCCTCCAGCGCCATCTCGCCGGCCAGCACCGCCTCGGCGAGGTCCCAGCGGGTCTCGGCCGCCTCCTCCTGCCGGGCGCGGCTGGCGGCGAAGGCGCGCGCGTCGGCGCCCGCCACCGGCGTGTGGGTCACGTCGAAGGCCGCGTGGGACCGGTCGTTCACCGGCACCGTCCACACCATCTTGGTGTCCCACAACCCGCGGCCCTCGAAGCCGGCGGCGCGGGTGGGCGCCCAGAACAGCCGCACGTTGGGCATGAACCAGTGGGTCAGCTTCGCCGGCCCCAGCGCGGATTCGGCCTCGCCCGCCTCGCCCTTGATCGAGCGGATGCCGCGCCAGCCATAGGGCGTCTCCTCCACCGCCTCGTGGCGGATGACCAGGAGGTCCGGGCGGTTCCGGCGCAAGGCGGTGGCCCGGTGGACCCAGGGGATGTGGCAGTGGTCGTTGTCGAAGCGGTTCCAGAAGGTGCAGGGCAGCACCTCCACCGGATCGGTGATGACCACCCCCGGTCGGTCCATGTCCGGATAGCGCGGGAACGGCGGCGGCGCGCCCTCGCCGAGATAGGCGAAGACGAGGCCCGCGTATTCCCGGGTCGGATGGCTTGCCATCCTGACCTTGTCGCAGAACGGCCGATCCTCGTTGGGCTGCTCGACGCACTGGCCCTCCCCGTCGAACTTCCAGCCGTGGTAGCGGCAGCGGATGTGGTCGCCCTCGACCCAGCCCAGCGACAAGGGCGTCCCCCGGTGCGGGCAGCGGTGGGCGACCACCCGCGCGGTGCCGTCCTCGGCGCGAAAGATGGTGAAGTGCTCGCCCAGGATCTCGAGCGGCCTGGCGCGGCCCGCCGGAAGGTCCCGCGCCCGCATCACCGGCTGCCAGAACAGCCGCAGGTAGCGCCCCACCGGCGCCCCTGGTCCGACCGGCTCCAGATCCTCGAATTTGAGCTTTCCCGATCCCGCCATCGGTGACTCCCTGTCCTCACTCATCGCTCTTTCACCACCGGTCCCCCTCACCCTCCCCCGACTTGATCGGGGAATCCGGGTGGGCGCGGGCTATGGAAACATGCCCTAGGCCGGCCGCTCCTCCGCCGGCGACGGTCCGGGCTTGCGGCGGCCGCGGGCCGTCCCCTTTTCCCGGAGCTCCGCCCCGGCGCCGGGACCGTCTTCCATCATCATAGTGTCCAACGCGGTCAGCAGCCGTGATTTTCCGTTCATCACGTGGCGGAAGCTGGCCTCGTAGCAGGCCGGGCCGTCGCGTGCCTCCAGCGCCGCGACGATGGCGCGGTGGTCGCGGTTCGACGCCACCAGCGCCCGGCGCTGCACCAGGCCGTGCAGGCGGAACAGCCGGAACTCCTTGACCAGGCCCTGGTGCATGCGGACCAGCCGCCCGTTCCCGGTCGCCTCCACGATGGTCCCGTGGAACTCCAGGTTCAGCGGGTAGAACGCCGTAAAGTCCCCGGCCTCCGCCGCCCCCTCCATCCGCGCGAGGAGCCCGCGCAGCTCCTTGAGCTGCCGCTCGGTCACCGCCGGCGCCAGCAGCAGGCCCGCCAGCCCCACCAGCCCCGCCCGGAGGTCGTACACCTCCATGGCGTCCGACCGACCCAGCCGCTTCACGAACACCCCGCGGTTGGGGATCTGATGGACGAAGCCCAGCTCCGCCAGCG
>DASWKZ010000182.1:0-1553 GCA_036396355.1 Alphaproteobacteria bacterium | reverse complement strand
GATTTGCGTCGGCATGCAGCTGATGGCCACCACCGGACGCGAGCATGGCGATCACCCGGGCCTGGGCTGGATCGCGGGCGACGTGGTGGCGCTGGCGCCGGAGGATGCATCCCTGAAAGTGCCGCACATGGGTTGGAACGGCCTGGCTTTGGCAACCGGCCACCATCCGCTGCTGGCGGGTCTGGCCCCCGATGCCCATGTTTACTTCGTGCATAGCTACTATCTGCGTCCCGCCGAACCTAACCATGTTCTGGCCACCGTCGACTATGGCGGGGTCCTGGCGGCGGTGATCGGCCGCGACAATCTGGTGGGGACCCAGTTCCATCCGGAAAAAAGCCAGGCCGTCGGCTTGCGCCTGCTCGGCAATTTCCTGCGGTGGCGGCCATGACGGCGGCGGCCGGCCCCGGCGATGCGTCCGGCCGCGCGCCGGCCACGGCGGTCGAAAGCCTGACCGAGTTCACCGGCACCGAATTGCACGATCTGTGCGATGCGGCCGAGGCGGCGATCGTCGCCGGCGGCGGCTTCGGCTGGCTGTCGGTGCCGCCCCGGCAAGCCATGGAGGCGTACTGGAAAGGCGTCCTGGTGGTGCCCGAGCGCGAGCTTTTCGTCGCCCGCCTGGATCAGACCATCTGCGGTTCGGCGCAATTGCAACGGGCGCCGCGCAACAACGAGGCGCAGGCCCTCTCCGGCCAACTCACCACATCGTTCATGGCCCCCTGGGCGCGCGGCCACGGCCTGGCGCGGCAATTGGTTCTGGCGGTCGAGGCGGCGGCGCTTCGGGTCGGCTTGCGCATCCTCAACCTGGATGTGCGCGAAAGCCAGGAGGCGGCCATCAAGCTCTACGAAACGCTGGGCTATCAGCAATGGGGCCGGCATCCCCACTATGCCTGGGTGGAGGGGCGCTGGGTGCCCGGCCGCTACTACTTGCCGTCAGGTCAGACATGAGCGGGAGCTCCCAATGGCATGCTGCCGATGATCTCGTACCGGGCCGGCCCACGGCCGAGATGGCTGCGCATGAGCTCGACCCCCGTCACCTCGAGAATCCCCGAAGGCTCGTCCGCCGCCTCGCGCCAGGCTGACAGATCGACCGGCTCGCCCCGCGCACGCCCGAGCGTCAGATGCGGACGGAACGGGGCCACAGCATCGAGGCCGAGGGCGTCGCGCAGCCGGGCCGCGACCTCCGCGAGCGCGCCATCAGGATCGGCCACGCCGTACCACGCCACCCGCGCGCGCCGCGCTGAGGGGAATCCGCCGACGCGGCCCGCCTCCAGCTCGAGGGGCTGACTGGCTGCCGCGACGTCTGCGATGCTCGCTCGGATGTCGGGGATGGCGTCCGCTTCGACCGCGCCGAGGAAGGCGAGCGTGACGTGCCATCCGCCGGGATTGCTCCAGCGCAGTCCGTCGAGGTCCGGGCGCGCCCTCCACCGCTCCACCGCATCCACCAGCGCCTCGCGCAGCGTCTCGCCGATCGGGACCGCCACGAAGCAGCGCCAGGACTCGGTCATCGCCCATTCATCCGCGCGTCGACGATGGGCAGCAGCTCATCGAGGCTC
>DASWKZ010000181.1:0-10794 GCA_036396355.1 Alphaproteobacteria bacterium | reverse complement strand
CCGAGGGCCTCGAGCAACTGCGGGCCCTCGAGTACGGCTACCGCATTCGGACGGCCGAGACCACGGCCGACCTCATCGGCGTGGACACGCCGGAGGACCTGGAACGCGTGAGGCAGGCGCTTCACGCCTCAACGAGGCTATGAAGGAACCGATGGGCGAGACAAACCGACAGCGACCCGTGAAGTACATCTTCGTGACCGGCGGCGTGGTGTCCTCCCTCGGCAAGGGCCTGGCAGCCGCCTCCATCGGCTGCCTGCTCGAAGGCCACGGCTACAAGGTGGCCCTCCAGAAGCTCGACCCCTACATCAACGTGGATCCGGGGACGATGAGCCCCTACCAGCACGGCGAGGTCTACGTCACCGACGACGGGGCGGAGACCGACCTCGATCTGGGGCACTACGAGCGGTTTACGAACATGGTGGCCACCCGGAACAACAACTGGACGACCGGGAAGATCTACCAGTCGGTCATCCAGAAGGAGCGCCGGGGCGACTACCTCGGCCGCACGGTGCAGGTGATCCCGCACATCACCAACGAGATCAAGGACAGCATCCGGAGCGTGGCGGCCGGCATGGACATCGTGCTCGTCGAGATCGGCGGCACGGTCGGGGACATCGAGAGCCTGCCGTTCCTCGAGGCCATCCGCCAGCTCGGCAACGAACTGGGCCGCGAACGCAGCCTGTTCGTGCACCTGACGCTGCTGCCCTGGATCCCGTCCGCCGGCGAGCTCAAGACCAAGCCAACCCAGCATTCGGTGAAGGAGCTGCTCTCCGTCGGGATCCAGCCGGACGCGCTCCTGTGCCGGGCGGACCGGCATATCCCGCCCGAGGAGCGCCGCAAGATCGGCCTGTTCTGCAACATCAAGCCGGAGGCGGTGATCGAGGCACTCGATGTCGACACCATCTACCAGGTGCCGATCTCCTACCATGAGCAGGGGTTCGACCGGGTGGTGCTGAGACATTTCGGGCTGGACGACGTGCGCGCGCCCGACCTGTCGACCTGGCAGCGGATCCTCGAGCGCCTGCGCAAGCCCGAGGGCGAGGTCCGCATCGCCGTGGTGGGCAAGTACACGGCGCTCTTGGACTCCTACAAATCGCTGTCCGAGGCCCTCACCCACGGCGGGATCGCCAACAACGTGCGCGTCAATCTCGACTGGATCTCCTCGGAGATCTTCGAGGGGGAAGGTACCCTGCAGACGCTCGAGGACGTCCACGGCATCCTCGTGCCCGGCGGCTTCGGCGAGCGCGGCGCCCAGGGCAAGGTGGAGGCGGCGCGCTTCGCCCGCGAGAAGGGTGTGCCCTATTTCGGCATCTGCTTCGGGATGCAGATGGCGGTGATCGAGGTGGCGCGCCATCTCGCCGGGGTCTCGCAGGCGGGATCGTCCGAGTTCGGGCCGTGCCGGGAGCCGGTGGTGGGGCTGCTGACCGAATGGTTGCGGGGCGAAACCCGGGAGACGCGCACCTCCGAGGACAATCTCGGCGGCACCATGCGGCTCGGCGCCTACGAGTGCCGGCTGAAGCCGGGTTCTCGGGTGCGGGATATCTACGGCACCGACGTCATCTTCGAGCGCCACCGTCACCGCTACGAGGTCAACATCAACTACCGCGACCGGCTGGAGGCGGCCGGCCTGATGGTCTCTGGCCTGTCGCCCGACGGCAGCCTGCCGGAGATCGTGGAGCTCGACGGCCACCCGTGGTTCATCGGCGTGCAGTTCCATCCCGAGCTCAAGTCCAAGCCGTTCGATCCGCACCCGCTGTTCTCGTCCTTCGTGGGGGCGGCGGTGGACCAGTCGCGCCTGGTGTAGCATGGCCGCGCCGGAAGGAGCGCCGGTGGCGCAGCGCCACGTGGAGGTCGGCGGGGTCACCTTCGGCAACGACCTGCCGCTGGCCCTGATCGCGGGACCGTGCGCCATCGAGAGCGAGAACCACGCCCTCGACATGGCCGGCGCCCTGACCGAGATGGCAAAGGGCCTCGGCATCGGCCTCGTCTACAAGTCGTCCTTCGACAAGGCCAACCGCACCTCCCACGAGAGCCCGCGCGGGGTGGGCATGGCGGAGGGGCTCGGCATCCTCGCCGAGGTTCGCGCCCGCTTCGGCTGTCCGGTGCTGACCGACGTCCATGAGCCCGGCCAGTGCGGGGAGACCGCCCGCTCGGTGGACGTCCTCCAGATTCCGGCCTTCCTGTGCCGGCAGACCGATCTGCTCGCCGCCGCCGCCGCTACCGGCCGCGCGGTCCACGTCAAGAAGGGCCAGTTCCTGGCGCCCTGGGACATGCGCAACGTCGCCGCCAAGCTGGCGGCGGCCGGCAACGACCGGGTGCTGCTGTGCGAGCGCGGCGCTAGCTTCGGCTACAACACCCTGGTGTCCGACATGCGCGCCCTGCCGATCATGGCCGAGACCGGCTTCCCGGTGATCTTCGACGCCACCCATTCGGTGCAGCAGCCGGGCGGCCGCGGCACGGCGTCGGGCGGGGAGCGGCGCTTCGTGGCGGTCCTGGGCCGTGCGGCGGTCGCCGTCGGCGTCGCCGGCGTCTTCCTCGAGACCCACGAGGACCCCGACCGTGCCCCCTCCGACGGCCCCAACATGGTGCGCCTGTCGGACCTGCCGGCCCTCGTCGAGACCTTCATGGAGATCGACCGCGTCGCCAAGCGGCGGGCCGGCGCCGGCGGATGACACGGCGGATGACAAGGACCACCCGGAGCCGCGCCCCATGACCGAGATCGCCGATATCCATGCCCGCGAGATCCTGGATTCCCGGGGCAACCCCACTGTCGAGGTCGACGTGATCCTGGAGACCGGCGCGACCGGGCGCGCGGCGGTGCCCTCGGGCGCCTCCACCGGCGCCCACGAGGCGGTGGAGTTGCGCGACGGCGATCCGGCGCGCTACGGGGGCAAGGGCGTGCTTGGGGCGGTGGCGGCGGTCAATGGCGAGATTTTCGAGGCGCTGGCGGGCATGGATGCCGAGGACCAGCTCGCCCTCGACCGGGCGCTGATCACGCTGGACGGGACCCCCAACAAGGGCCGGCTCGGCGCCAACGCCATCCTCGGCGTCAGCCTCGCCTGCGCCAAGGCCGCGGCCACCGAGGCGAGGCTGCCGCTCTATGCCTATGTGGGCGGCGTGCACGCCCGCACCCTGCCGGTGCCGATGATGAACATCATCAACGGCGGCGCCCATGCCGACAACCCCATCGACATCCAGGAGTTCATGATCCTGCCGGTGGGTGCGCCCAGCCTGGCGGAGGCGGTGCGCTGGGGATCGGAGATTTTTCATGGCCTGGCCGCGCGCCTGAGAGAGGCGGGGCACACGACCGGCGTCGGCGACGAGGGCGGCTTCGCGCCGGGGCTCGCCGGCGCCGACGAGGCGCTCGGCTTCGTCATGAAGGCGATCGAGGGGGCGGGATACCGCGCCGGGGACGACGTCGTCCTGGCCCTCGATGCCGCCGCCACCGAGTTCTACCGCGACGGCAAATACGTGCTCGCGGGGGAGGGGAGGACCCTGGATTCCGACGGTATGGTCGAATATCTCGCCGGCCTCGCCGCGAACTATCCCATCCGATCCATCGAGGACGGCATGGCCGAGGACGACTGGGACGGCTGGGCGCGGCTCACCGCCGCCCTGGGGGACAAGCTCCAGCTCGTCGGCGACGACGTGTTCGTCACCAACCCCGACCGCCTCCGGAAGGGCATCGCCGCGGGCGTGGCCAACGCCATCCTCGTCAAGGTGAACCAGATCGGGACCCTGTCGGAGACGCTGGAGACGGTGGAGCTCGCCCACAAGGCGGGCTACCGGGCGGTGATGTCGCACCGCTCCGGGGAGACCGAGGACAGCACCATCGCCGATCTCGCCGTCGCCACCAACTGCGGCCAGATCAAGACCGGATCCCTGGCCCGCTCCGACCGCCTCGCCAAGTACAACCAGCTCATCCGCATCGAGGAGGAGCTGGAGCCGTCCGGTCGCTACGCGGGGCATGCCGCCCTGCGGGTGGGCTGAGACTCCCCTCCATTGTCGGGCGAGGTTCAGCCGGTCCCGCAACTCCCGCCCCTAGATTCCGGATTCGCCGAGGCTTTTTGTGTTGACGCGGCGGAATCCCTTGTGATTCTCTTTCGCCATGAGCCTTCTCGGCGAGCTGAGGGTCCGTGCCCGCCATATCGTCGGTCCCGTCCTGGCCGCTTCGCTGTTCGCCTATTTCGCCTATCACGCGGTCCAGGGCGACCGCGGGCTGATCGCCTGGCTCAAGCTGTCCCAGCAGGTGGACGAGGCCCGGATCGAGGCCGCCCGGCTCGCCGAGACGCGCGCCGGGCTCGCGCATCGCGTGCGGCTGATGAGTCCGGAGAGCCTGGATCCCGATCTTCTCGAGGAGCGGGCCCGCGCGGTGCTGGGCTATATCCGTGCCGACGAGGTGGTGATCGCGCCGGGCGTCGGTGCCGGGTCCGAGGCGGAGCCGGACGCGTCCCTGCTCCGATCGGGCGCCGCCGCCGGCCCGGGCGATTCCGCGCGGGCCTTGCCACGTCAATCCTTCCCCATATCGCTGCGGCGCTAGCGCCACGCGCCGCCCTCTTGCCGATTCTATCGGCACCGCCCCGCCGATGGGCGCGATGTTGCGCGTGGACCGTGGCAAAAGACACAAATCCAATATTTTAACTTGATTTCAGTTAAAATTCATTATCCCCATGAAATTACGGGAATTTTTGTTCTTTCCGGAGTGGCGCGGACGGGTGTATGGTTCGGTTTCGTCCGGTTCCCGTCGACAGCCCATCCGGTGTCCGCCGCGCCGGTTCGCCGCCGGTCCACTGAATCGAAGCAGGAACACGCCCCCATGGCCCGCGCCGCTCCCCGATCGAGACCCGCCAAGACGCGCAGACCGGCCCGGCGGACGGCGACCAAGCGCGCGTCCCGCGGTCCGGCGGCAAAGGGGGGCCGCCCGGGCAAGGTGAGGACCCGCCGGCCCTCGGCGCCGAAACCCAAGGGGAGCCGTGCCGAGCTCGTCCGCCTCTACCGCGACATGGTGCTCATCCGCCGCTTCGAGGAGAAGGCGGGCCAGCTCTACGGGCAGGGGGAGATCGCCGGCTTCTGCCATCTCTATATCGGGCAGGAGGCGGTAGTGGTCGGCATGCAGGCCAACCTGGAGCCCGAGGACGCGGTGATCACCGCGTACCGCGATCACGGCCACATGCTGGCCTGCGGCATGGACCCCAAGGGGGTGATGGCCGAGCTCACCGGGCGGCGCAGCGGCTATTCGCGCGGCAAGGGCGGCTCCATGCACATGTTCTCCACGGAGAAGAACTTCTATGGCGGCCACGGCATCGTCGGCGCCTGCGTGCCGCTGGGCACCGGCATCGCCTTCACCCACCGCTACCGCGCCAGCGACGCCATCTGCCTGACCTATTACGGCGACGGTGCCGCCAACCAGGGCCAGGTCTACGAGGCCTTCAACATGGCGGCCCTGTGGAAGCTGCCCGTGGTCTATGTCATAGAGAACAACCAATACGGCATGGGGACCTCGGTCGAGCGGGCCTCGGCCAGCCCCGACTTCTACCGTCGCGGAGAGCCGTTCGGCATCCCCGGCGAGCGCGTCAACGGCATGGACGTCATCGCCGTCCGCGAGGCCGGCCGCAAGGCCATAGACTACTGCCGGTCGGGCAAGGGGCCCTACATCCTGCAAATGGAGACCTACCGCTACCGAGGGCATTCCATGTCGGACCCGGCCCGCTACCGCACCCGCGAGGAGGTCCAGAAGGTGCGCGAGGAGCGGGACCCCATCGACCATTTCGGGCAGCGTTTGGTCGAGCACGAGATTGCAACCCCGGACGAGCTCAAGAAGATCGACGATGAGATGAAGAAACGGGCGGTCGAGGCCGCGGACTTCGCCGTGAACGACCCGGAGCCCGATCCGTCGGAGCTCTATACCGACGTTCTGGCAGAGGCCTGAGTCATGGCGATCCCCGTCAGGATGCCGGCGCTCTCGCCCACCATGACCGAGGGCAAGCTCGCCAAGTGGATCAAGAAGGAAGGCGACGCGGTGCGCGCCGGCGACGTGCTGGCCGAGATCGAGACCGACAAGGCGACCATGGAGGTCGAGGCCGTGGACGAGGGGATTCTCGGCAAGATCCTGGTCAAGGAAGGGACCGAGAACGTCGCCGTCAACGCCCCCATCGCCGTCATCCTCGAGGACGGCGAGGACGGCAAGGCGGCCGAGGCGGCGGCGAAGGAGGCCGAACAGGAGGTCAAGACCGCCGGCAAGGAGCGGGCGGGGGAGGACGAGAAGGCCGAAAAGGCGCCCGACCGGCCGGCAAGGGCCCGATCCGGGCCATCGCCCCGAAAGGACAGCCGCCCGGCGCCGCCGACGGCCGCGCCGCCCCCCGAGGTCGACCCGCGCTTCTACGAGAGCACCAGGACCATGACCGTGCGCGAGGCGCTGCGCGACGCCATGGCCGAGGAGATGCGGCGCGACGAGCGGGTCTTCCTGATCGGCGAGGAGGTCGCCGAATACCAGGGTGCCTACAAGGTGAGCCAGGGACTGCTCGAGGAGTTCGGCGAGCGCCGCGTGGTCGATACGCCCATCACCGAGCACGGCTTCGCGGGCCTCGCCATCGGCACCGCCTTTGCGGGGCTCCGCCCGATCCTCGAGTTCATGACCTTCAACTTCGCCATGCAGGCCATGGACCAGCTCATCAACTCTATGGCCAAGACCCGCTACATGTCGGGCGGGCAGATGGCGTGTCCCATTGTGGTGCGCGGGCCCAACGGCGCCGCCGCCCGGGTCGCCGCCCAGCACTCCCAGTGCTATGCGAGCTGGTACGCCCACATCCCCGGGCTCAAGGTGATCTCGCCCTTTGCCGCCGACGATGCCAAGGGGTTGTTGAGGGCGGCGATCCGCGATCCCAATCCCGTCATTTTCCTCGAGAACGAAATCCTCTATGGCCGCTCCGCCGAGGTGCCCACCGACCCCGACTTCCTGGTGCCCATCGGCAAGGCACGGGTCGTGCGCGAAGGGGCCGACGTCACCATCACGGCGTTCTCGCGCATGGTCGAGGTGGCCCTCGAGGCGGCCGGGCGGCTCGCCGGCGAAGGCATCGAGGCCGAGGTCATCGACCTCCGGACCCTGCGGCCGCTCGATGCCGAAACCATCACGCGTTCGGTCGAGAAGACCGGCCGCATCGTCTCGGTGGAGGAGGGCTGGCCCTATGCCGGCGTCGGCTCGGAGGTCGCGGCCCGGATCGCGGCCGACGCGTTCGACCACCTCGACGCGCCGCCCTACCGGGTGTGCGCCGCCGACGTGCCGTTGCCCTACGCCGCCAATCTGGAGCGTCTCGCGCTGCCCGACGCCGAGGACGTGATCGCGGGCGTCCGCACCGTCACCTATCGCCGCGACTGAGAGGCGCCGCCATGGCCATCACCATCAAGATGCCGGCCCTGTCCCCGACCATGACGGAAGGGGCCATCGCCCGGTGGATCAAGAAGGAAGGGGACGCGGTGCGCTCCGGCGACGTGCTGGCCGAGATCGAGACCGACAAGGCGACCATGGAGGTCGAGGCCATAGACGAGGGCACGCTGGGCAAGATCCTGGTCAAGGAGGGCACCGAGGGGGTCGCGGTCAACGCCGCCATCGCCGTGCTGCTCGAGGAGGGCGAGGACAAGGCCGCCCTCGCAGAGGCGGTCAAGGCCGCAGAGGCCGAAGCCAAGCAGGCCCCCAAGGCCAAGGAGACGGAGGAGAAGCCCGCTCCCCCGAAAAAATCGGCGGCGGAAGCCCTGCCGGCGCAGGCCGAGCCGCCGCCGCGCCCCGCCGCGCCCGCGCCCGGGACGCCCGCCGCGTCGGTGGCCCCGGCCCCCGCGCCGGCCGGAAAGGGCGGCGGGCGCGTCTTCGCCTCGCCGCTCGCCAGGCGCCTGGCGGAGGAGGCCGGAATTCCACTCGCCCGCATCCGCGGCTCCGGTCCGCGCGGGCGCATCGTCAAGGCCGACGTGGAGGAGGCCGTCGCCGCGGGGGGTGGCGGTGTCGGCGGCGGGCTGTTCGCCGGGATGGGCCAGGGGTTTTCCGCGGCGCGGCCGCGACTCGCGCCCCATTCCAGCATGCGCAAGATCATCGCCCGGCGCCTGGTCCAATCGAAGCAGACGGTGCCGCATTTCTACGCCACGGTGGACTGCGAGATCGACCGGATGCTTGCCGTCCGCAAGGAGGTCAACGAGACCGACGAAACGCTCCGCATCTCGGTCAACGACTTCGTGATCCGGGCGGTGGCGCTGGCGCTGGGCCTGGTGCCCGAGGCCAATGTCGCCTGGACCGACGACGGCATGCACGTGTTCGACCAGGCCGACGTCGCGGTCGCCGTCGCCACCGAGGCCGGCGGCCTCATCACCCCCATCGTGCGCGCCGCCGAGCGCAAGGGCCTCGCCGCCATCTCGACGGAGATGAAGGACCTCGCCGACCGGGCGCGGGCCGGCAAGCTCACGCCCGAGGAGTACCAGGGCGGGACCTTCACCATCTCCAACATGGGCATGTTCGGGGTGCGCGAGTTCGCGGCCATCATCAATCCCCCTCAGGGCTGCATCCTGGCCGTGGGCGCCGGGGAGGAGCGCGTCGTCGTCCGCGACGGCGACATCGCCATCGCCACCATGATGAATTGTACCGTGAGCTGCGATCACCGGGCGGTGGACGGCGCCGTGGGCGCCCGCTTCCTCGCCGCCTTCAAGGAGCTGATCGAGCAGCCGGTCCGGCTCATCCTCTAGATCGCAGCGCCATTACCCAGGGAGAGTCCCGTGGCCGAACAGTCCTTCGATCTCATCGTCATCGGCGGCGGTCCCGGCGGCTACGTGGCCGCCATCCGGGCGGCACAGCTCGGCCTCAAGACCGCGGTCGTCGAGCGCGAGCACCTGGGAGGAATCTGCCTCAACTGGGGCTGCATCCCCACCAAGGCGCTGCTGAGGTCGTCGGAGCTCGCCCATCTGATCGCTCATGCCGATGCGTTTGGCATCAAGGCGGAGCTCAAGGGCTTCGACGTCAAGAAGCTGGTCGCCCATTCCCGCGCCGCCGCCGATCGCCTGTCCAGGGGCGTCGGCGGCCTCATGAAGAAGCACAAGGTCACGGTGATCGAGGGCAGCGGCCGGCTCGACGGCTTGGCCGCCGGTCCGGTGCGGAAGATTGCCGTGACCGGCGCCGACGGCAAGGCGATGGACTCCCTGACCGCCAGGCACGTGATCCTCGCCACCGGGGCGCGTGCACGCACCCTGCCGGGCATCGAGCCCGACGGCAAGCTGGTGGTGACCTACAAGGAGGCGATGATCCCCGAGAGCCTGCCCGGCAAGCTGCTGGTGATCGGCTCGGGCGCCATCGGCATCGAGTTCGCGAGCTTCTATGGGGATCTCGGGGCCGAGGTCACGGTGGTCGAGGTGCTGGACCGCATCCTCCCCGTGGAGGATGCCGATATCTCGGCCTTCGCCGAGAAGGCCTTCCGGAAGCAGGGCATGACCATCCACACCTCGGCCTCGGTCAAGGCGTTGAAGGCGGCCAAGGGGAAAGTCACCGCGACCATCGAGCCCAAGGATGGGAAAGCGGCGAATGAGACCTTCGACCGCGTCGTCCTCGCCGTCGGCATCACCGGCAACGTCGAGGATCTCGGGCTCGAGGGCACCAAGGTCCGGGTGGAGAAGGGCCACATCCGCATCGATCGCTGGGGCGAGACCGGGGAGCCCGGCGTCCATGCCATCGGCGACGTGGCGGGTCCCCCGTGGCTCGCCCACAAGGCCATGCACGAGGGCGTGGTCTGCGTCGAGCGCATCGCCGGCGTCGCAGGCGTCCATCCGCTCGATACCGACAACGTGCCGGGCTGCACCTATTGTCGGCCCCAGGTGGCGAGCGTCGGATGGACCGAGGCCCGGGCCAAAGAGGAGGGCCGCGAGGTTCGGGTGGGCCGCTTCCCCTTCCTCGGCAACGGCAAAGCCATCGCCATGGGCGAGCCAGAGGGCCTGGTCAAGACGGTGTTCGACGCCCGCACCGGCGCGCTGCTCGGCGCCCATATGATCGGCGCCGAGGTGACGGAGCTGATCCAGGGCTTCACGGTGGCGCGGACGCTCGAGACCACCGAGGTCGAGCTCATGAGGACCATCTTCCCGCACCCGACGATCTCGGAGACCATGCACGAGTCGGTTCTTGACGCTTTCGGTCAGGTTCTCCACATCTGAGCGACAGTGAGCAATCCGCGAGCCGAGGAATCCAGGTGAGCAAAGTTCACAACCTCAGCGAAGCCGCGACACCGCGCAAGCCCAAGCCGCCATGGATTCGGGTCAAGGCCCCGACCTCGCCCGAGTACCACGCGACCCGGGCGCTCATGCGCAAGCTCAGCCTCAACACCGTGTGCGAGGAGGCGGCCTGCCCCAATATCGGCGAATGCTGGGCCAGGGGTCACGCCACGGTGATGATCCTGGGCGACACCTGCACCCGCGCCTGCGCCTTCTGCAACATCAAGACCGGCATGCCGCGGCCGGTGGACCCCGACGAGCCGGAGCATCTGGCGGAAGCGGTGGCGCAGATGGGCCTGCGTCATGTCGTCGTCACCTCGGTCGACCGTGACGACCTGCCGGACGCCGGCGCGGAGCACTTCGCGCAGACCATCCGCGCGGTGCACGCGCGCTGCCCGGGCGCCGCGGTCGAGGTGCTCACACCCGACTTCAAGCGGGTCGAGGACCGAGCCCTCGACACCGTGCTCGGCGCGGCGCCCGAGGTGTTCTCGCACAACATGGAGACGGTGCCGCGTCTCTACCGCCGCGCGCGCCCGGGCTCGAGCTACCAGCGCAGCCTCG
>DASWKZ010000180.1:0-28386 GCA_036396355.1 Alphaproteobacteria bacterium | reverse complement strand
GCGGGCGGCGGTGAGCTTCTCCAGCGTCAAGTCGGGGTCGAACTGCATGGCGGCGAGGCGGGCGTAGAGCTCGTTGGTGACCATGAGCTGGCCATGGGTGCCGGTGGCGACGAGGCGGCCCTGGTCGAGCACCGCGATGCGGTCGGCGTTGACCACGGTGGCGAGCCTGTGGGCGATGATGAGCGTGGTGCGCCCGGCCATGAGGCGCTCCAGCGCCGCCTGCACCAGGCGCTCGTTCTCGGCATCGAGGGCGCTGGTGGCCTCGTCCAGGAGCAGCACGGCGGGGTTGCGCAAAATCGCGCGGGCGATGGCGATCCTCTGGCGCTGGCCGCCCGAGAGGCGCACGCCGCGCTCGCCGAGGAAGGTCGCGAAGCCGTCGGGGAGCCGGTCGAGGAACTCGGTGGCGGCGGCGGCCTCGGCGGCGGCGCGGACCTCGTCGTCGGTCGCCCCGGGGCGGCCGTAGCGGATGTTGTCCCAGGCATCGGCGGCGAAGATCACCGGCTCCTGCGGCACGATGCCGATGCGCGCGCGCACGGCCACCGGATCGGCGCGCCTGAGATCGACGCCGTCGATGCGGACCGCGCCCGACTGGGGATCGTAGAAGCGGAGGATCAGCTGGAACACGGTGGTCTTGCCGGCGCCCGACGGGCCGACCAGGGCCAGGGTCTCGCCGGGCGCGACGTCGAGGGAGAAACGCTCCAGCGCCGAGCGGTCGGGCCGCGAGGGGTAGTGGAAGGTGACGTCCCGGAACCGCACGGTGCCCAGCGCCGGCTCGGGGAGCGGCACGGGATCGGCGGGCGCCGTGATCTCGGGCCGGAGCGCCAGGATCTCCAAGAGCCTCTCGGTGGCGCCGGCGGCGCGCTGGACGTCGCCATAGACCTCCGACAGGCCGCGGGCCGAGCGCGCCATCACCAGGGCGTAGAAGATGAAGGCCGACATCTCGCCCGGCGTGACGGTGCCGGCCAGCACCTTGTGGCCGCCGATCCAGACCATGACGCCGACGGCGCCGAACATGAGGACGATGACCGAGACGTTGAGCACGGCCCGCGCCCGGATGCGGGCCAGCGCGGTCTCGAAGGCGCGCTCGGCGTAATGGGCGTAGCTCCCGCGGTCGAGCGTCTCGTGGCTGAAGGCCTGGACCGTGCGCACGTTGTTGAGGCTCTCCTCGGCGAAGGCTCCGGTCTCGGCGATGCGGTCCTGTGACAGCCGCGAGAGCCGGCGCACGCGGCGGCCGAAGATCACCACCGGCACCACCACCACCGGCACGATCAGGAAGATGGGGCCGGTGAGCTCGAGGCTGGTGTACATGAGCATGACGACGCCACCGAACAGCATCATGGCGTGGCGGATGGCCAGCGAGATCGAGGAGCCGACCATGGACTGCAGCACCGTGGTGTCGGTGGTGAGGCGCGAGAGCACCTCGCCGATCTTGGTGGTCTCGAAGAACGAGACCGAGAGGCCGACCACGTGGTCGAAGACGACGCGGCGGAGATCGGTGGCGACGCGCTCGCCGATCCACGAGATCAGGTAGAAGCGCGCGTAGGTGGCGATGGCCAGCACCGCGACGATGACGCAGAGCACGGCCAGGGCCTGGTCCAGCATGGTCGCGTCGGCCCTGGCGAAACCCTCGTCCACCAGGTATTTGAGGCCGAGGCCGAGGGCCAGCACGGCGGCGGCGCCGATCCCCAGCGCCGTCAGGAACCCGGCGATGTGGGCGCGGTAGGGCCGGAGATAGGGGAGGAGCCCCCGCAGCACCTGCAGGTTGCGGCTGCGCCGGCGGTGCATGAAGGCGGTGCGCCCGCCGGCGCCCACATGGCCGCCAAACGCCCCGAAGCCGAAGCTCATGCCCTTCCTTTCCGTTTCCTCGCCGATTCGTTCAATTCTACACCCTCCCGGCCCGCCGGTGTCCCCCTCGTCGGGGATCGCGCGAGTCCTCGCGCCCATTCCCCGGCGTCATGGCCGGGCTTGACTGCTGTTATCGGACCAATGCCCCTTGCTTTTCCAAGATCGTCACCCGCGGACTTGATCCGCGGGTCCACCATTCTGTTTCCTTTGCCGCGCATAGGCTTGGATGCGCGGGTCGAGCCCGCGCATGACAATGAAGAGTAGGACCATGCCCCTCACGTCTCGGCCAGCACCCGGCAGACGCCGTCGGCGAGCGCGGCGAGGTCCGACGGCGCGATGGTGAAGGCGGGGGTGAGATAGACGACGCGCCCGAAGGGGCGCACCCACAGGCCCCTTGCGACGAAGGCCTCGCGCAGGGCGTAGAGGCGCGCGAGCGGCAGGGCGTCGAGCTCGACGGCGCCGATCGCGCCCTTGACGCGCACCTCGGGGACGCCGGCGAGCTTGCGGCAGGGGGCGAGGCCGTCCGTGAGGGCGGACTCGATCGCGGCCACCTGGGCGAGGCGCGGCTCTTCGGCGAACAGATCGAGGGAGGCGTTGGCGGCGGCGCAGGCCAGCGGATTGGCCATGTAGGTGGGCCCGTGCATGAGGGCGGCGGAGAGATCGTCGCCGAGGAAGGCCCGGAACACGTGCTCGCGGGCGAGGGTCGCGCCGAGGCCGATGGCGCCGCCGGTCAAAGCCTTGGACAGGCACAGGATGTCGGGGACCACGCCCGCCGCCTCGCAGGCGAACATCGCGCCCGCGCGCGCGAAGCCGGTGAAGATCTCATCGGCGATCACCAGCAGCCCGCGGGCGCGGGCCTCGGCGAAGACGGCGGCCAGGGTCCCGGCGTCGTGCATGAGCATGCCGCCGGCGCCCTGGACCAGGGGCTCGACGATGACGGCGGCGATGGTCTCGGCGTGGGCGTCGAGGAGGCCCGCGTATTCACGGCGCGCCGCGCGCCCGACGGGAAGGCCGGCCAGGATCTGCGCGGGGATGGCGCCCTTGAAGGTCGCATGCATGCCGTCCTCGGGGTCCGACACGCTCATGGCGCCGAGGGTGTCGCCGTGATAGCCGCCGCGGAAGCAGACGAATCTCGTGCGCCCGCGCACGCCCCGGTTGATCCAGTATTGCAGCGCCATCTTGAGGGCGACCTCGACGGCGACCGATCCGGAATCGGAGAAGAACACGCGCTCGAGATCGCCCGGCGCCAGCGCGGCAAGCCTTTTCGCGAGGGTCAGCGCCGGTTCGTGCACCAGGCCGCCGAACATGACGTGGGGCATGCGCCGGGCCTGGTCGGCGATGGCGGCGACGATGCGGGGGTGGTTGTAGCCGTGGCACGCCGTCCACCACGAGGCGGTACCGTCGATGAGCTCGCGGCCATCGGCGAGGCGGATGCGGACCCCTTGCGTGCCGGCGACCGGAATCGGCGCCGGCTCCGCCCCCATCTGGGTGTAGGGCAGCCAGATATGCCCCATGCCGGCCTCGAACCAGCCGGGCGCGGCGGCGGCAGTCCGGGGATCGTCGGGATCGCTTGCGGCGGGCGCGGGCCCCGCCATCACCGGCCCTCGGCCATGGGCTTGAGGCCCAGGCGCTGGAGCAGCTCCCGGTCGGCGTCGCCCTCCGGGTTGGGCGTGGTGAGCAGGCGCTCGCCGTAGAAGATGGAGTTGGCGCCGGCGAAGAAGGCCAAGGCCTGGGCGGCCTCGTCCATCTCCAGCCTTCCGGCGGCGAAGCGCACCACCGAGGCCGGCATCATGACGCGCGCCGCTGCGATCACGCGCACGAAGTCGATGGCGTCGACCGGCGCGTTGTCGGCATAGGGGGTGCCCTCGATGGCCACCAGCATGTTGATGGGCACCGATTCCGGGTGCACCGGCAGGTTGGCGAGCGTCACCAGCATGGCGGCGCGGTCGGCCACCGATTCGCCGAGGCCGAGGATGCCGCCGCAGCAGACCTTGATGCCGGCTTCGCGCACGGCCACCAATGTATCGAGACGGTCCTGATAGGTCCGGGTCGTGATGACCTCGCCGTAATACGCCTCGGAGGTATCGATGTTGTGGTTGTAGTAGTCGAGCCCGGCGGCCCTGAGGGCGCGGGCCTGGGCGGGGGCGAGCATTCCCAGCGTCGCGCAAGTCTCGAGCCCCAGCGCCTTGACGCCGGCCACCATCTCGCACACCCGGGCCAGCTCGTGGTCCTTGGGGCTGCGCCAGGCGGCGCCCATGCAGAAGCGCTCGGCCCCGGCTGCCTTGGCGGCGCGTGCCGACGACAGGACCTCGTCCCGATCCATCAGCCTTTTGGCGGTCAAGCCGGTGTCGTAGCGGGCCGACTGGGCGCAGTACTTGCAGTCCTCGGGGCAGCCGCCGTCCTTGATGTTCAAGAGCGTCGAAAGCTGCACCGCGTTGGCGTCGAAATGGCGCCGATGGAGCGTGTGGGCGCGGTAGAGGAGGTCGTTGAAGGGGAGCGCGAACAGCGCCTCGGCCTCGGCCCGGGTCCAGTCGTGGCGGATCTCGGGCCGGGGCCCGGCCGCGCTGTCGGAAAGGCGTGTCGCCATCAAGAAACCCCGCGCTCCCGTGATTGTGCGCACCCTAGTCAATCGCGGGCATGGGCGCAATCGGCGCAGGCGGGGGGTCCCGCCCACATTCGGATTTCAGGGCCCCAAATAGCGATAGGCGAGCCATGCCGTCAGCCCAATGCACGCCGCCCAGATACCGACGATCACGATTGCCGCGGCGTGGCTCACCGGTCGTTCCTGGGCCGCAATAGCCAAGTCACGGTGCTCGGCCATGATTTCAGGCGGAATCAATCGAACGACAAGAAGAATCCCCAGCGGAAGGAGGATCACATCGTCCAGATAGCCCAGAATCGGGATGAAATCGGGAATGAGGTCAATGGGGGAAAACGCATAAGCCGCGATGGCAACGGCCAAGACCTTGGCATACCAGGGCACGCGGGGGTCGCGGCTCGCCAGATACAGCGCATGCACATCCCGCTTGATGACGCGGGCCCAGTTTTTCAAGCGATAGGCCATGTATGGACTCGTACCACTAAATGTGAAGCAGATGCAGCCGCCGGGGTTCAGAGGCGGGGGAGCTCCCGCCTCCCGGCGGCGCACCCACTCCCCAAGGAAGAGTTGGAACAGAGCACCGCCCGCGGGGGGGGGGGCGACGGAAGGCCGGGATCGCGCTAGCATGGCGCCATGGGAGGCTCACTCGACCGTTTCGCCCGCGACAAGCTCGCGGCCATCGCCAAGCGCGAGCGCACCCGCCGGCTGGTCGCGACGGCGCGCGGGCCGGGGGCGGCGGCGACGCGGGGCGAGGCGCGGCTGGTCTCGTTCTGCGACAACGACTATCTCGGCCTCTCCCAGCACCTGGCGGTGATCGAGGCCGCCGTCGCCGCCACCAGGCGGATGGGCGCCGGCGCCGGCGCCTCGCGCCTGGTCACCGGCAACGGGCCGCTCTACGCGGCGCTGGAGGCCCGCATCGCGCGCCTCAAGGGCACCGAGGCGGCGCTGGTGTTCGGGTCGGGGTATCTCGCCAATATCGGCATCATCCCCACCGTCGCCGGCAGGGGCGACCTCGTCCTCGGCGACGAGCTCATGCACGCCTGCATGCACGCGGGCGCGCGGCTCTCGGGGGCGAGGGTGCGGCTCTTCCGCCACAACGATGCCGACGACTGCGCGAAGCTGCTCGCCGCCCACCGGGGGGCGCACCGCCATTGCCTGATCCTCACCGAGGGGGTGTTCTCCATGGACGGCGACCGCGCGCCGGTGAAGGCACTGAGCCAACTCGTGCGCGCCCATGATTCGTGGCTGCTGGTGGACGACGCCCATGCCCTTGGCGTCATCAACGGCGGGCGCGGCTCGGGCTTCGACGAGGCGGGCGCGCCCATCCCCATCGACCTGCAGATGGGGACGCTGTCCAAGGCCGCCGGCGCCTATGGCGGCTACGTGGCGGCCAGCCGGGCGGCGGTCGAGCTGCTGGTCAACCGGGCGCGCAGCCTGATCTACACCACCGGCCTGCCGCCGGGCGTGCTGGCAGCGGCCGACAAGGCGCTGGAATTGATCGAGACCGATCCCGCGCTCGCCGCGCGGCCGCTCGCCCGGGCGCGGGCCTTCACCGGGGCCCTGGGACTGCCCGCGGCCGAGAGCGCCGTGGTGCCGCTGGTGCTGGGCGCCGAGGCGCCGACGCTTGCCGCCGCCGCGGCGCTGGAGGCTCGGGGCTTCCTGGTCACCGCCATCCGCCCGCCGACGGTCCCCGTCGGGACCTCGCGGCTGCGCTTCACCTTCTCCGCCGCCCATTCCGAGGACGATGTCGCCCGCCTGATCGAGGCCGTGCGCGCCCTCGACCTGGTGCCCGCGGAGGCGGCGCGCGCGTGAGCCGCGGGCTGTTCGTCACCGGGGCCGGCACCGGGGTGGGCAAGACGCTCATCGCCTGCGCGCTCGTCCACCGGCTCCGCGCGCGGGGCGAGGCGGTGCGGGTGCTGAAGCCGGTGGCCACCGGGTTCGACGGGGCCGATGCCGAGAGCGACACCGCGCTGCTGCTGGCCGCCGCCGGCGAGCCGGCGAGCCCCGAAGCCATCGCCGCCTGCACCCCGTGGCGCTTCGGCCCCGCCCTCGCCCCCGCCATGGCGGCGGCGCGCGAGGGGCGCGCGATTCCCTATGATGACCTGATCGGCCATTGCCGCGCGGCCCTCGACGGCGGGGCCTTCACGATCATCGAGGGCATCGGCGGCGTCATGGTGCCCTTAGGGGGCGGCCGTACCGTCGCCGACTGGATCGCGGCGCTGGGCATCCCCGCCGTCCTGGTCGTCGGCAGCTATCTCGGCGCGCTGTCCCACGCGCTGGCGGCGCTGGCGGCGGCCCGCGCCGCCGGCATCCCGGTCGCCGGGCTGGTGGTCAGCGAATCCGAGGAGTCCCCGGTGCCGCTGGCGGAAACCGTGGGCGCCCTCAGGGATCACGCGGCAGGCATCCCGATCCTCGCCGTCCCCCGCCTCGCGCCCGGCCCGCACCCGTGGGAGCGGGCGCCGGACCTCACCGGACTGTTCAGGTGATCACGGTCCCGCCGCCGGGCGGCGGGCCTTGAGCGCCGCCGACAGGGTGCCGTCGTCGAGGTAGTCGAGCTCGCCGCCGACCGGCACGCCGTGGGCCAGGCGGGTGACGGCGACCCCCGCCCCCGCCAGGCGCTCGGCGATGTAATGCGCCGTGGTCTGGCCGTCGACGGTGGCCGAGAGGGCGAGGATCACCTCGCGGGTGGCGGGCTCCCCCGCGCGGGCGACGAGGCCGGCGATATTGAGGTCCTCGGGCCCCATACCCTCCAGCGCCGACAGCACGCCGCCCAGCACGTGGTAGCGGCCCAGGAAGACGCCCGCGCGCTCGAGCGCCCACAGGTCGGCCACCTCCTCCACCACGCAGATCTGGGAGGGATCCCGGCGCGGATCGGTGCAGACGGCGCAGGGGTCGCGGCTATCGAGGTTGCCGCAGAGCGAGCAGGCGGCCACCGAAGCGGCGGTCTCGTCCAGGGCCCTGACGAGGGGCGCCATCACGGATTCACGGCGCTTCAGGAGATAGAGGGCCGCCCGGCGGGCCGAGCGCGGGCCCAGCCCCGGCAACTTGGCGAGGAGCGCGATCAGGCGCTCGATCTCCGGGCTGGCCACCGGCCCTCCCTCAGAACGGGAAAGACATGCCGGGAGGCAGCTTGAGCCCGCCGGTGAGCTCCGACATCCTCTCGGCCACCAGCGCCTCGACCTTGGCCTTGCCGTCGTTGAAGGCGGCGACGACGAGGTCCTCCAGCACCTCGACGTCGTCGGAATCGACGAGGGAAGGATCGATCTTGACCTTGCGCAGGCTGCCCTTGCCGGTGAGGGTCACGGTGACCATGCCGCCGCCCGAGCTGCCGGTGATCTCCTCGTCCTCGAGCCGCGCCTGGATCTCCTGCATGCGGGCCTGCATCTCCTGGGCCTGCTTCATCATCTGGCTCAGGTTCTTCATCGCTCCTCCTCGGGCCCGTCCTCGGGCATTGCCTCGGTCTCGGGATCGGCCAGGGGCGGCGTATCGCCCGCCGCGGCGGGCCCGCGCACGTCGACGATCCGCGCCCCCGGGAACGCCTCGAGCGCGGCCTTGACCAGGGGATGGGTCGCGGCCTCGCGACGGCGGGCCTGGTCGCGCGACATCGCCTGCTGGGCCAGCGTCGGCGCGCCTTCCTCGCCGGAAAGGGTGACGGTCCAGCGGGCGCCGGTGAGCCGGCCGAGCGCGGCGCCGAGGCGGCCCGCCAGCGTCGAATCGGCGCCGGTTGCCGGCCGGAACTCGATGCGGCCGGGCTCGTAGCGGACCAGATGCGCCTGGGCGCGAAGCTCGGCGGCGAGCCGTGCCTCGCGGCCGGCCTCGAGCAGCCGCACCATCGCCTCGAAGCTCGCGGGCAGGGACGCGCTCGGGCCCGCCTCCGGCCCGGGATCGGCCGCGGGCACCGGATCGGCCAGGGCGGGCCTGGGTTGCGGCCGGCCGCCACCGCGCGCGAGGGCGCCGTCGCCGTCGCCCGAGGGGCCGCGCGCCGGGGCGCCCGCGTGGCGCGGGGGGGACGCCGCCGCGCCGCCCTCGCCCTTCTCGAGGCGCGCCACCAACTCGGCCGGCGGCGGCAGGCCGGCGGCATAGGCGATGCGCACCAGCACCATCTCGGCCGCGCGCATGGGCCGGGGTGCCGTCTGGACCTCGCCGAACCCCTTGAGCAGCATCTGCCAGGCCCGCGCCAGCACCGGCATGGTCAACGCCTCGGCCAGGGCCCGGCCGGTGACCCGCTCGGCCTCGGGCACCACCGGGTCGTCGGCGACCGCGGGGGTGATCTTCACGCGGGTGAGCCAGTGGGTGAGCTCCAGCAGGTCGCCGAGGATATGCTCGGCATCGGCGCCCGACGCATGCTGATCCGCCAGCAGGTCGAGGGCGGCGGCGATGTCCCCCTTCATCAGCGCCTCGAACAGCTCGAACACCTGGGCGCGGTCGGCGAGGCCGAGCATGGCGCGCACCGCATCCTCGGAGATCGGCGTCCCTTCCGCGTTCCCGGCCACCGCCTGGTCCAGGATGGAGAGGCCATCGCGCACGGAACCGTCGGCGGCGCGGGCGATCAGCTTGACCGCCCCCGGCTCGAGGGACACGCCCTCGGCCTCGGCCACCTCGGTGAAATGGCGGGCAAGGAGATCCTCATCGATGCGGCGCAGATCGAACCGCTGGCAACGCGACACGACCGTGACCGGCACCTTGCGCGCCTCGGTGGTGGCGAAGATGAACTTCACGTGCTCGGGCGGCTCCTCCAGCGTCTTCAACAGCGCGTTGAAGGCGCTCGTCGACAGCATGTGGACCTCGTCGATGAGGTAGATCTTGTAGCGGGCCGTGACCGGGCGGTAGCGCACGCCCTCGATCAGGTCGCGGATATCGTCGACGCCGGTGCGGCTGGCGGCGTCCATCTCGATCACGTCCGGGTGGCGGTCGTCGGCGATGGCGCGGCAGTTGGGGCAGACCCCGCACGGCTCCGGCGTCGGCCCGCCTTCGCCGTCCGGCCCCACGCAATTGAGCGCCCGCGCGATGATGCGCGCGGTGGTGGTCTTGCCGACGCCGCGCACGCCGGTGAGCAGCCAGGCATGGGCCAGCCGGTCCGCCCGGATGGCGTTGGTCAGGGTGCGGACCATGGCGTCCTGGCCTATGAGCTCGGCGAAGGTCTGGGGCCGGTACTTGCGGGCGAGGACCCGATACGCCTTGCCGACCGCTGCGTGGTCCGTGGAAGTGGCGCTGCTGTCGCTCATGGGGGTCGACGCGGGCCGGCGGGCCCGGCAAGCCTCCTCGTCACCGTGGTTTTGGTCGGCGGGTGGAAGGCTGACGAATGACCCGGGCGAATCCCGTTACGGCTGCTTCCTTCCGGACCTGACCGGGTTGGCGGGGTGCTCGTCCACCGCCAGCCTCCCGCGGTCACTATACCAGCATCGGCGCGGGCCCGGACAACTGATTCCGGACGGTGAGGAACCTAACTTTGCCTTGGCCGCGGCCCGGCGCTATCATCCGCACGCTCCGATTGCCCGGGGGGCGTGACGACCGGAAGGAAGCTCATGGATAGTGTCAGGGACGAGGAGCGCTTCGCGTTGACCCGCCTCGGGGGCGAGGACGAGGATGACGGGGTCGACGTGGCGGAAGGCCTCGGCGCGACCCGGAAATGGCTTCCCTGCAGGTACTTCTACGACGCCACCGGCTCGGAGCTGTTCGAGCGAATCTGCGCCACGCCCGAGTACTACCCGACCCGCACCGAGCGCGCCATCCTCGAGGGCCGGGCGTCGGAGATCGCGTCCCTCACCGGCCCGTGCGAGCTGGTGGAGCTGGGTAGCGGTTCCGCGCGCAAGACCCGGGTCCTGCTCCAGGCCTACGCCGCCGACGCCGACAAGGTCCATTTCGTCCCCATAGACGTCTCGGACGGCGTCCTCGAGGAGAGCTCGCGCCGGTTGCTGGCCCGCATCGAGGAGCTCACCATCCGCGGATTCGCCGGCACCTACGAGCAGGCGCTGGCCTCCCTTCATCCCACGCCGGCACCGGCGCGGATGTTCCTGTTCCTCGGCTCGACCATCGGCAATTTCAGCGACCGGCGGCGGCGGGCGTTCCTTTGCCGGGTGCGCGACGCCATGACCGACGGCGACTACTTCCTGATCGGCTTCGACCGCATCAAGGACAAGGCGGTGCTGGAGGCCGCCTACAATGACGCCGCCGGGCTCACCGCGCGGTTCAACCGCAACATCCTCCATCACCTGAATGCCCGCTTCCACGGGAATTTCGTCCCCGATCGCTTCGCCCATCTCGCCTTCTACAACGAGGCGCGCGAACGGATCGAGATGCACCTGGCAAGCGAGAGGCCCCAGCGCGTGCGCCTCGCGGACCTCGACCTCGATGTCAACATGGAACGGGACGAGACCATCCACACCGAGATCTCCAGGAAATTCGACCCCGACGCGCTGGCCTCGGAGCTGGACGGTCTCGGATTCGCACGGACGGCCCTATGGTCCGACGAGCGGGAATGGTTCTCGGTCCTTCTCGTGCGCCGCAACGGCACGGGCATGGCGTGAAGAGCAATGTCTTCGCCGGCGGCGGAATCGACCGCGCCGGCCTCCTGCGCAAGGACGAGACCTGGGTGGCCGGCCGCCTGGCGGACCCCGAAAGCCGCTTCATCGCCGTGTGGCGGGACCGGCAACTGGTTCGGCTCTCCGACGGCCCCGCGCCCGTTCTGCTCACGATGGCGGAGATCCGCGAGCTGGCGGTTGAAGCGCCCGACACCGCACTGCTCGGCCTGGTCGCCGGCGGCGCCGTGTTCTGCACCGACATTTCGCATCTGGAAGACCCACTCGCGCATCCCCGCCTTGCCGGGCTCGGCGAGTTCGTGGACGTGCGCGACGTGGCGGCGCTCCTCGGCGCGACCGAGGCGCAGCTCATGGCCCATGCCCGGGGGCTCCTCTATTGGCACCGTCGCCACCGGCATTGCGGGGTCTGCGGCGCGCCCACCGAGGTTCGGGAAGCGGGGCATCTGCGCGTCTGCACCGACCCCGGCTGCGGGACCCACCATTTCCCGCGCACGGACCCGGCGGTGATCATGCTGGTGCTGGACGGGGACCGGTGCCTGCTGGGGCGCCGGGTGGGGCGCCAGAATTTCATGTATTCGACGCTGGCGGGATTCGTGGAGCCGGGCGAATCCCTCGAGGAGGCGGTGGCGCGGGAGGTCATGGAGGAGACGTCCGTGGAGGTCGCCAACGTGCGCTACGCCCATTCCCAGCCATGGCCGTTCCCCGCCAACCTCATGCTCGGCTTCTATGCCGAGGCCGCGACCACCGACATCACCGTCAACCCCGAGGAGCTCGCCGATGCGCGCTGGTTCGGGCGCGCCGAGGTCGCCGAGCTCATGGCCGTGCGCGACCGCGCCGAGGCGGAGCGGCTGGGGGGCGCGTTCCACCTGCCGCGGCCGATCTCCATCGCGCGGCGCCTGATCGGCGACTGGCTGCAAGGCGGCGCCGGCTGACCCGTTCCGTTCGCCTCTTTCCCTACGCGTCCCCGCATGCCATGACCTTTCCCGAGCTTCTCATCCTTGCCCTTGCCCTGGGCACCGATGCCTTCGCCGCGGCCGTCGGCCGCGGCGCGGCACGGCACTGTCCGGGCCTGCGCGTCGCCGCGGGGACCGCGCTCTATTTCGGCATCGCCGAGGCCGCCATGGTCCTGCTCGGCTTCCTCGTGGGTGCCGCGTCCAAGGGGCCGATCGAGAGCATCGACCACTGGGTGGCCTTCGGGCTGCTAGGCGCGATCGGCGCCCGGATGATTTGGGAAGGACTCCGTGGCGAAAGCCCCGGAGATCCCGCGGACGATTCGCCGAAATCGGCGACGCCCATGGCCATGACGCTGACCGCCATCGGCACCAGCATCGACTCCGCGGTGGTCGGCGTGACCCTGGCGCTGGTGGGGGCCGCCATCGCCGTCGCCGCCCCGGTGATCGGGGTCACGTCGTTCCTGATGTCGCTCGCGGGCGTCTATCTCGGGCGTGGTCTCGGGCCGCTCCTCGGCCGCAAGGCGGAGGTGTTCGGCGGGCTGGTCCTGATCGCCATCGGCACCCGGATCCTGCTGGAGCACCTCGGCGCGACCCCGTTCTGAGGCCGCGCGCGTCGGGACCGGCTCAGGCCCCCGCCCGGGCCGCCTCGGCGCGGAACGGATGGGCGGGAAAGACGCCGATGATGCGCACCCTTTCCGAGTAGAACCGGAGTTCCTCGAAGGCGAGGCGGACCGGCGTCTCCCGCGGATGGCCGTCGATCTCGGCGTAGAACTCCGTCGAGGCGAAGTTGCCGTCGACCATGTAGCTCTCGAGCTTGGTCATGTTGACGCCGTTGGTGGCGAACCCGCCGAGCGCCTTGTAGAGCGCCGCCGGGATGTTGCGCACCCGGAACAGGAACGCGGTCATCACCGCGCGTGCCCCCGTCCCCGGGTCCGCGGCCTCCTTGGCGAGCACCACGAATCGGGTGGTGTTGTGGCCGGCATCCTCGATATTGGCCGCCAGGGACCGGAGACCGTAGATCTCCGCTGCCAAGGCGGAGGCGATGGCGCCCTCGCTGGCATCGCCCCGCTCCGCGACCTCCTTGGCGGCGCCGGCGGTATCGGCGTGAACCACGGGTTTCAGGCCGTGGCTGTGCAGGAAGCGCCGGCATTGGCTGAGCGCGTGGACATGGCTGCGCACCACGCGCAGGCCCTCCAGCGTCGCCCCCTCAGGGGCCAGGAGATGATGGTTCACGCGCTGGAAGTGCTCGGCCACGATGTGGAGGTGGGCATGGGGCATCAGCTGGTGGATATCGGCCACCCGCCCGGCGACCGAGTTCTCTATGGGAATCATGGCCAGCCGCGCGCGGCCGTCCTCCACCGCGTCGAACGCCTCCTCGAAGGTGGCGCAGGGCAGCGAGGTCATCTCCGGGTGGGCCTCGCGGCAGGCGAGGTCGGAATAGGCGCCGGGCAGGCCCTGGAAGACGATGGTGTTCTCGGGCGGGGAGCCCCCGCCCTCATTGCCGCTCGGGTTCATCGACCGGTCTTATCCGCTGCGGGCGAGCAGGGCGCGCGCCCGTTCGAGGTCGGCGGGAGTATCGACACCGAGGGGAACGGTGTCAACGAAGGCCACGTCGATGCGCATGCCGGCCTCGAGGGCCCGCAGCTGCTCCAGGCGCTCGCGCCGCTCCAGCGGGCTCGGCGCCAGGCGCACGAACCGTTCGAGGCTGTCGCGCCGCCACCCATAGACCCCGATGTGATGCCAAAGCGGCCCCTCGCCCGCCGGCACCGTCGCGCGGCTGAAATAGAGCGCCCGGCCGGAAGCGGCGCGGCCGCCGGCCTCGCCCCCCGGGCGGGCGGCGACGACCGCCTTGACGACGTTGGGATCGGTCCGCCCGGCCCCGTCGCGGATGGGCGCCGCCAGCGTGCCGATGTCGACCCCGGGGTCGGCGAGCAGGTCGAGCGCCCGGCCGAGATCGCCCGGCTCCAGGGTGGGCAGGTCGCCCTGGAGGTTGATCACCGCGTCGAATCTGTGCCCCCCGTCGAGCCGCGCGAGGGCCTCGAACACGCGGTCCGAGCCCGAGGGGAGGTCGGGGCGGGTCAGCACCGCCTCGCCTCCGGCGGCATGCACGGCGTCGGCGATCTCCGCGTCCCCGGCGGCCACGACCACGGGCCCCAGCGACGCTTCGCGCGCGCGCCGCCAGACATGGACGATCATGGGCACGCCTCCGATGTCGGCGAGCGGCTTGCCCGGCAGCCGGGTCGCCGCCATGCGCGCCGGGATCACGATCACGGGGTTGGCGGGCGGCTTTCGCGAAGGGCGCATCGTCACGGTCCGGGCACCGGATGGGCGGATGGAAGCAGCTGAAAAGCTCCATGATTCCAGCGTCTTTGCCACCTTAGACCGGATCGCGGCGCGCACGCCAGACGAAACCGCCACGCCGCCCAATCCGGGTTGGACAGCCACGCCCCGAGACGGTACATTCCGGCCCGCATCGGGCCCCGGCGCCGAATACCCGCCAGCACACGCGAAACGATATCGATTCGGAGCAGCGCATGTCCGCATTCGAGTGGAACAAGGTCATCGGCGCGTGCCTTGTCGCCCTTCTGGTGGTCAAGGTCGCCGACATCGCCGGTCAGGCCGCGGTTCACCCAGAATTCCCGGACAAGCGCGCCTATCCCGTCGAGGGAGTCACGCCGGCCCAGCCCTCGGCGCCGGCCAAGACGCAGGAACCCAAGGTCGCCGCCATCGGCCCGCTCCTGGCCGAGGCGAGCGCCGTCGAGGGCGAGAAGGCCGCGCGCAAGTGCGCCGTCTGCCACACCTTCGAGAAGGGCGGAGGGAATAAGGTCGGGCCCAACCTGTGGGGGGTCGTCGGCAGCAAGATCGCCGAGGGATCGTTCAGTTACTCCTCGGCCCTCAAGGACAAGGGGGGAACCTGGGATTACGAAGAACTCAATAAGTTTCTCGCCGACCCCAAGGATTACTCCCCCGGCACCAGGATGGTGTTCGCCGGTATCAAGTCGGATACCGAGCGCGCCAACGTGATCGCGTATCTGCGGAGCCTGGCCGATTCCCCGGCGCCGCTGCCCTGATCCCGGCCGTGCGCGCATGGACGCGGCCGCGCCGAGGCGGACCCGGAATGCCTGAATCGCCCGCCCCCCGCGCGCTCGAGACCTACCTGCGGCTCGCCGATCGCTGCGCCGATGCGGCGGGCGACATCCTGGCCCGCGCCTTCCGCACCCCGCTCGAGATCGAGACCAAGGACGATGCCAGCCCCGTCACCGGGGCCGACCGCGAGGCCGAAACCGCGATGCGGACGCTCATCGCCGAGGCCTTTCCGGAACACGGGATTGTCGGCGAGGAGCTGGCCGACGTGAACGCGGGGGCGGAGTTCGCCTGGGTCCTGGACCCCATCGACGGCACCAAGTCCTTCATCACCGGCAAGCCGCTGTTCGGGACCCTCATCGCGCTGACGCGCACCGGCGCCCCCGTGCTCGGCGTGATCGACCAGCCCATCCTGCACGAGCGCTGGCGGGGCCTGCGCGGCGCGCCCACCACCCTCAACGGCGCGCCGGCCCGCGTTCGCCGCTGCGGCGCCCTCGGCGAGGCCTTCCTCTACGCCACCAGCCCCCACATGTTCCGCGATGCGGAGGCCAACGCCTTCGAGCTCCTGCGCCGCCACGTGCGCCATGCCCTCTACGGCGCCGACTGCTACGCGTATGGTCTCCTCGCCTCGGGCCACACCGACCTCGTTGTCGAGGCGGACCTCAAGCCTTACGATTACCTGGCGCTCGTGCCGATCGTCGAGGGCGCGGGCGGGATCATCACCGACTGGGAGGGCCGGCCGCTGACTCTGGACTCGGGCGGTCGCGTCATCGCAGCGGGTGATCCCGCCGTCCACGCGCAGGCGCTCGAGTTGCTGCACGTAACCTGACGGAGTCCCCATGTTCCGCGCGGGGCCAAGCATCGTAACCGTTCTCGCCTGGGCCCTCTTCGCAGCCGGGCCGTCCGTCGCCGCCGAGACGGAGGGCGCCGAGCCGCGCCACGGCATCGCGATGCACGGGGACCTGAAATATCCCCCCGATTTCAAGCACTTCGATTACGTCAACCCGGACGCCCCCAAGGGCGGCACCGTGCGGCTCTACGGACTGCGCACCTTCGATACCCTCAACCCCTACACCCTCAAGGGGGTGGCGGCGGGGGGCTCGCAGCTGCCGTTCGACACCTTGATGACATCGTCAGCCGACGAGCCGTTCTCCGAATACGGGCTCATCGCCGAATCCATCGAGACCCCGCCCGACCGCTCCTGGGTCATCTTCAACCTGCGCGAGGAGGCGCGCTTCCACGACGGCACCCCGATCACCGCCGCGGACGTGGTGTGGACCTTCGATACCCTGAAGACCAAGGGTCACCCCAGGTTCCGCCTCTACTACGCTTCGGTCGCCACGGCCGAGGCGCTGTCGCCCCACCGCGTGCGCTTTACCTTCCGGGAGGGCAACAACCGGGAGCTCCCCCTCATCATCGGCCAGCTGCCGGTGCTGCCCCGCCACTACTGGGCCGACAAGGATTTCGAGAGGACGACCCTGACGCCGCCGCTCGGCAGCGGGCCCTACCGCGTGGCCGAGGTGGACCCGGGCCGCTCCGTCACCTACGAGCGCGTTCCCGGGTATTGGGGACGCGATCTCGCCGTCAACATGGGCCGCCACAACTTCGGCCGCATGCGCTTCGATTATTACCGCGACACCACGGTGGCGCTGGAGGCGCTGAAGGCCGGAAACTTCGATTTCCGCGAGGAGAACGTCTCCAAGTTCTGGGCGGCGTCCTACGACGTCCCGGCGGTGGAGCAGGGCCTCCTCAAGAAGCTGTTCCTGCCCCACGACCAGCCCACCGGCATGCAGGCCTTCGTCTTCAACACGCGCCGGGAGGTGTTCGCCGACCGGCGGGTGCGCGAGGCGCTGGCCTACGCCTTCGACTTCGAATGGACCAACCGGGTGCTGTTCTACGGCGCCTATGCCCGCACCGACAGCTATTTCTCCAACTCCGAGCTCGCCGCCCGGGGCCTGCCGGGGCCCGAGGAGCGCGAGATGCTGGAGCCCTACCGGGACCGGGTTCCGGCGGAGGTCTTCACCACGGCCTACGAGCCGCCCGCCACCGGCGGTGCCCATGACGGCCTCCGACGCAATCTGCTCATCGCCCTCGAAAAACTGGAGGCGGCGGGCTGGGTGGTGCGCGAGGGACGCCTCGTCAACGCCGAGACCGGCCGGCCCATGACCTTCGAGGTGCTGCTGGTCAATCCCAGCTTCGAGCGCATCGTCCTGCCCTTCCTCGGCAACCTCAAGCGCCTCGGGATCGCGGCGACGGTCCGCACCGTGGATAGTTCCCAGTACATCAACCGCCGCAAGAGCTTCGATTTCGACATGGTCGTCCATGTCTGGGGCCAGTCCCTGTCGCCGGGCAACGAGCAGCGCGACTACTGGTCGAGCGCGTCGGCGGGTGTCGAGGGAAGCCTCAACCTCGCCGGCGTCCGCGACCCGGTGGTCGACGCCCTGGTCGAGAAGGTGATCGCCGCCGACACAAGGCGCGAGCTGGTCGCGGCCACCAGGGCGCTGGACCGGGTGCTCCTGTGGGGGCATTACGTCATCCCCCATTGGCACATCCGCGGCGACCGGCTGGCCTACTGGGACAAGTTCGGCCGCCCGGAGGTGACTCCCACCCTCGGCTACCAGTTCGACGCGTGGTGGATCGATCCGGAGAAGGAGGCCGCGGTTGCGGCCGGGAAATCGGCGGTGGTGGCCGCGGCGGCACCGGACGGCGGCGGACCCGACGGCGAGCCCGGACCCGGCGGCGAGCCCGGACCCGGCGGCGAGCCCGGACGCGGCGGCCTCGGCGCCGCCTGGGCATGGATCGTCGGCGGGGGCGTAATCGCCCTGCTGGTGGCCTGGGGGCTGATGCGCCGGCGCAACCGGGACCCGGCGCCATGATCGCCTACATCATCCGCCGCCTCGCCCTGATCGTGCCGACGCTGTTCGGGATCATGGTCCTCAACTTCGTCATCGTGCAGTTCGCGCCGGGCGGACCGATCGAGCAGCTGGTGGCGGAACTGACCGGCACCGGGGTCGAGGCGACCGAGCGGATCGGCGGCGCCCAGCGCGAGGTCGGCGCCGGGCAGGCGCCCGCCCGGCAGGGCCCGGGCGAGAGCGCCTATCGCGGGGCGCGGGGACTCGATCCGCAGTTCATCGAGGAGCTGGAGAAGCTCTACGGCTTCGACAAGCCGGCCCACGAGCGTTTCTTCCAGATGCTGACCAATTACGCGCAGTTCGATTTCGGCACCAGCTTCTTCCGCGACAGGCGGGTGGTCGACCTCGTCATCGAGAAGATGCCGGTCTCCATCTCCCTCGGCCTGTGGTCGACGCTCATCATCTACCTGACCTGCATCCCGCTCGGCATCGCCAAGGCGGTCCGGGACGGGACGCCGTTCGACTTCTGGACCTCGACCGCGATCATCGTCGGGTACGCGATCCCCGGATTCATGTTCGCGGTGCTGCTGATCGTGCTGTTCGCGGGCGGCAGCTATTTCGACTGGTTCCCCTTGCGGGGGCTGGTCTCCGACGACTGGGAGTCGCTCAGCTGGCCGGCGCGCATCGCCGACTACTTTTGGCACCTGACGCTGCCGCTCATCGCCCTGGTGATCGGGGGATTCGCCACGCTCACCATGCTCACCAAGAACACCTTCATCGAGGAGATCCACAAGCAGTACGTGATCACCGCCCGCGCCAAGGGGCTGACCGAGCGCCGGGTGCTGTACGGCCATGTCTTCCGCAACGCCATGCTGATCCCCATCGCCGGGTTCCCGGACGCCCTCATCGAGATCCTGTTCACCGGCGCGCTCCTGATCGAGGTCATCTTCTCCCTCGACGGGCTCGGGCTGCTCGGCTTCGAATCGGTGATCAACCGGGACTATCCGGTGGTGTTCGCGACGCTCTTCTTCTTCAGCCTGCTCGGTCTCGTCATCAACCTGATCCGCGACGTGGTCTACGTGCTGGTGGATCCGCGCATCAGCTTCGAGCGGGCGCCATGAAGGGGCCCGACGGAACGATGGCGCGGCGCTTCCTCGGCCTGAAGATCACCCCGCTCACCCGCCGGCGGCTCGACAATTTCCGGGCCAACCGGCGCGGCTTCGTCTCCCTTGTCCTCTTCCTCGTCCTGTTCGTGGCGAGCCTGTTCGCGGAGTTCATCGCCAACGAGAAGCCGATCCTCGTCAAGTACGACGGCGGCTACTACATGCCGATCTTCAAGCTCTATCCCGAGACCGCCTTCGGCGGCGAATTCCTCACCGAAGCCGACTACAACGATCCGGTCCTGGTGCGCCTGATCGAGGACAAGGGCTGGATGGTCCGCCCGCTCATCCCCTGGCACCACACGTCGGTGAATTTTCAGCTGAGCGACCCGGCGCCGGCGCCGCCGAGCGCGGTCAACTGGCTGGGCACCGACGACCAGGCGCGGGACCTTCTCGCCCGCCTGATCTACGGCTTCCGCATCTCGGTGCTGTTCGGCCTGCTGCTGACCCTGTTCTCGTCGGTGATCGGGGTCGCGGCCGGCGCCGTGCAGGGCTATTTCGGCGGCTGGGTCGACCTCTCGTTCCAGCGGCTCATGGAGATCTGGTCCGGCGTGCCGCGGCTCTACGTGCTCATCATCCTCGCCTCGTTCGTCGAGCCCAATTTCTGGTGGCTGCTGGGGATCCTCATCCTGTTCCAGTGGATGTCCCTGGTCGCGGTGGTGCGCGCCGAGTTCCTGCGCGGCCGCCAGCTCGACTACGTGCGCGCCGCCCGCGCGCTCGGCCTCGGCAACGTGATGATCATGTTCCGCCACGTGCTGCCCAACGCCATGGTGGCGACCCTGACATTCCTTCCGTTCGTGCTGAACTCCTCGATCACGGCGTTGACCTCCCTCGACTTCCTGGGTCTCGGCCTGCCGCCGGGGTCGGCCTCGCTGGGCGAGATCCTGGCCCAGGGCAAGGCCAACCTGCAGGCGCCGTGGATCGGGCTTTCCTCCTTCTTCGTGCTGGCGATCATGCTGAGCCTGCTGATCTATATCGGCGAGGCGGTGCGCGATGCCTTCGATCCCCGCAAGACGCTCGGTTGAGGCGGGCATGAACGGCGAACGGCCCTTCCTTCAGGTGCGCGACCTCCGGGTCCGGTTCCGATCCGCCGGCCGCGAAACCGACGCCGTCAAGGGCCTGAGCTTCGACATCGCCAGGGGCGAGACCGTGGCCCTGGTGGGCGAATCCGGCTCGGGCAAGTCGGTGACGGCGCTCTCCATCCTCCAGCTCCTGCCCTACCCGTCGGCGAGCCATCCCGGCGGCTCCATCCTGGTCGACGGCGAGGAGATGATCGGCGCCGGCCCCGAGCGGCTGACCCGCGTGCGCGGCAACCGCATCGCCATGGTGTTCCAGGAGCCCATGACGTCGCTGAACCCGCTGCACACCATCGAGAAGCAGATCTTGGAGACCTTGTCCCTGCACAAGGGGCTCGCCCGCGAGGCCGCGCGCGCCCGCGCCCTCGAGCTCCTCGAGATGGTGGGGCTGAGGGAGGCGGAGAAGCGCCTCACCGCCTACCCCCATGAGCTCTCCGGCGGCCAGCGCCAGCGCGTCATGATCGCCATGGCGCTGGCCAACGAGCCCGACCTCCTCATCGCCGACGAGCCCACCACCGCGCTCGACGTCACCATCCAGGCCCAGATCCTGGCCCTGCTCAGGGATCTGCAGGCCAGGCTCGGCATGGCCATGCTGCTGATCACCCACGACCTCGGCATCGTCCGCCACATGGCCAAGCGGGTCTGCGTGATGACCGAGGGAGAGATCGTCGAGCAGGGGCCGACCGGCGACATCTTCGACAATCCCCGCCACCCCTACACGAGGAAGCTGCTGGCGGCGCAGCCCAGGGGCGCGCCGCGGCGGGATCCCCATGCCACGCCGGTGATCATGAAGGCCGAGGACCTTCGGGTCTGGTTCCCCATCAAGCGCGGTGTGCTCCAGCGGACGGTCGACCACGTCAAGGCCGTGGACGGCGTCTCGGTGGCCGTGCGCGAGGGCCGCACCCTGGGGGTCGTCGGCGAATCCGGCTCGGGGAAGACGACCCTGGGGCTGGCGCTGCTCCGGCTCGAGCGGGCCCGCGGCGAGATCGAATTCGCGGGGCGACGAATCAGCGCCCTTCGCCCGCGCCGGGTGCGGCCGCTCCGGCGCGAGATGCAGATCGTGTTCCAGGACCCCTACTCGTCGCTGAGCCCGCGCATGTCGGTGGAGCAGATCGTCGGCGAGGGGCTCGCCATCCACGGCATCGGGACCGACGGGGCCGAGCGCGAGGAGACGATCGACGAGGCGCTGGTCGAGGTGGGGCTCGAGCCCGCCGACAAGGACCGCTACCCCCACGAATTCTCGGGCGGCCAGCGCCAGCGCGTCGCCATCGCAAGGGCCCTGGTCCTCAAGCCGCGTCTCATCGTCCTCGACGAGCCGACCTCGGCCCTCGACATGTCGGTCCAGGCCCAGATCGTCGACCTCCTGCGCGCCCTCCAGGACCGCCACGGACTCGCCTACCTGTTCATCAGCCACGACCTCAAGGTGGTCCGCGCGCTCGCCGACGAGGTCCTGGTCATCCGGGACGGCAGGGTGATCGAATACGGGCGCTCCGAGGACGTCTTCGAGCATCCCCGGACCCCCTACACCCGGGCCCTGATGGCGGCCGCCTTCGACCTGCGCGTGGCCGAGGTCGAGGCCGTCCGGCAATAGCGTGGCCATCCTTTTCCTGTCCGAGACCGATCCCGTGGACGAGTGGGCGGCGGCGCTCGCCCGCGCGCTCCCGGGCGAGGACGTCCGCACCGGCCCTGCCGGGATCGATGGGGCGTCCGTGGAGTTCGCGGTGGCGTGGCGGCCGCCCGCGGGCGCCCTCGCCGCCCTCCCCAACCTGCGGGCGGTGTTCTCCCTCGGGGCCGGCGTCGATCACGTGCTCGGCGATCCGGGCCTCCCCGCCAACCTGCCCGTGGTCCGGCTGATCGACCCGGACCTCACCCGGCAGATGACGGAGTGGGTGGTGATGAACGTGCTGCGCCATCACCGCGCCATGCCCGACTACGCGGCGCAACAGGCCGAGGGCCTATGGCGCGAGATCGCCGTCCCCCCGGCCCGCGAACGCCGGGTCGGCATCATGGGGCTCGGCGTGCTCGGCGGAGCGGCGGCCACGGCCCTGGTGTCGTTCGGCTTCGCCCTCGCCGCCTGGGTGCGCTCGCGGCGCCCCTGGCCGCTGGGAGAACTGTTCGCCGGGCAAGAGGGGCTCGGCCCGTTTCTCGCCCGTACCGACATCCTGGTGTGTCTGCTGCCGCTGACCGCGGAGACCCGCGGCGTCCTCGACGGCTGGGCGTTCGCGGCGCTGCCCCCCGGCGCGGCGGTGATCAACACCGCCCGCGGCGGGCATTTGGTCGAGGCCGACCTGATCGCCGCCCTCGAGTCCGGCAAGTTGTCGGCCGCGACCCTCGACGTGTTCGCGGACGAGCCGCTCCCGCCGCCTCACCCGTTCTGGCGCCACCCGCGCATCACGGTGACGCCCCACGTCGCGGCGGTGACCCGGCCCGAGTGCGCGGCCCGCGAGATCGCCGCCAATATCCGCCGATGCCGCGCGGGCGGGCCGATGCGCGGCACCGTCGACCGGCGCCGCGGCTACTGAGCCCCCGCGTCATGGCAGGACTGTACGGCGTGCATGGCTGGCGGCGCGGTTAAAATTGAATCATTCCAGAATTCACCTATCTTAATTTGAGCGTCCGTTGCGGTGCGGATCCTCGTGACCGGGCCGGGCGGCGCGGGGCGGAGGTCTCCCGCCCATGCCCATGGCCCCACGCGGGCGGGGCCACTCCAAGACGAGACTATGGGAAGCCGAGCGAACGGGGACGGGACATGGTCAACGTAACCGCGTGATTCGCGCTGCCTTCCGGATACGGCCGGCGGCCGGATTCGGAAGAGAGGGCGTGATGAACAAGCTGCTGCGTCTCCTGGCGATCCCGGCCCTTGTGGCCGTGGGCTTTTCCGCTCACGGCGCGGAGCAGCGCACCTGTATCGACCGGTCCCGGCTCGTCGACGCCCTGGTCGAGGACTATGGCGAGCAGCTCGCCGAGGTGCGCGAGGTCAAGGGCCAAGGCCTGCTCGAGTTCCACGTCTCTCCGACCGAGGGGACCTGGACCGCGCTCCTCACCGACGACGACGGCATCTCCTGCGTGCTGGCCACCGGCGAGGGCCTCGACCCCGCGAAGAATCCGATCCTGAAGGCCGGAACCGAGGTCTGAGCGGTCGGTCCCGGCGCCGTCACCGGCGGCCCCCGAACTCGCCGGCGATGAGCGCGTAGAGCGCGCGCATGCCCTGGGCCTCGCCCCCTTCGGGCCGGCCCGGGCGGCTGGTTTCGTTCCAGCCCATGAAGTCCACGTGGATCCAGGGCGTGCCCGGCGTCACGAAGCTCTCGAGGAACAGGGCCGCGGTGATGGCGCCGCCATAGGGGCCGGAGGAGATGTTGTTGATGTCGGCGACCTTGCTGGAAAGCCTCTCGCGGTAGGGTTGCCACAGGGGAAGCCGCCACAGGGGATCGGCCGCCGCCCGCCCCGCCGCAAGGGCGCGGTCGGCGAGCGCGTCGTCGTTGCAGAACAGCGCCGGCAGGCCCGTGCCCAGCGCCACCCGCGCGGCTCCCGTCAGGGTCGCCATGTCGATCAGCAGATCGGGCTTTTCGCGGCACGCCTCGGCGAGGGCATCGGCCAGCACGATGCGGCCCTCGGCATCGGTGTTGCCGACCTCGACGGTGGTGCCCTTGCGGGTCCGCACCACGTCGAGGGGATGGTAGGCGTTGCCCGCCACCGCGTTCTCGACCGCGGGGATCAGCACCCTGAGGCGCACGGGCAAGGCCGCCGCCATGACCATGCGCGCGAGGCCAAGCGCCTGGGCGCCGCCGCCCATGTCCTTCTTCATGAGCTTCATGTTGGACGACGACTTGAGGTCGAGGCCGCCGGTGTCGAAGCAGACCCCCTTGCCGCAGATCGTCACCCGCGGCAGGACGCCCTGGCGGCCGCGGGGCCTCCAGGCGAGATCGATCAGGCGCGGGGCCTTGGCGGCGGCGCGTCCCACCGCGTGGATCGCCGGGAAATCGCGGTCGAGCAGCCTGTCCCCGACGACGACCCGAACCGTGGCGCCGAAGGAGCGGGCCAGGGCACGGGCCGCGTCGGCCAGCTCCGGCGGCCCCATGTCGCCGGCCGGGGTGTTGATCAGGTCGCGCACGAGGAACGTCGCGAGGGCGGCGCTCTCGACCGCCGCGCGGTCGGCGTCCCCCGGCCATACCAGGCGGGCCCGCACCGGCGCCTGCTCGCGGTAGCGGTCGAACCGGTAGCCGCCCAGGGCCCAGCCGAGGGCGGCCTCGGTGCCGAGCCCCGCCCCCGCCCCGCCCTCGAGCCGGTAGCGCCCCGGCGGCAGGGCGCCCGGGCATCCGGCGAACGCCCACAGGGCCCCGTCGTCGACCGGCGCAGGCGCCCCGCGGTCGGCCGCCCCGGGAAGGCCGAGGAAGACCCTCTCGAGCCCGCCATCGGCGCCGGCCAGCAGGCTGATCTCCCCGGATCTGGCGCCGAACCCGGTGGCACGCAGCCACCTCCGCTCGCGGTCGCCGCGCGCCGCCAGCCAGCGGCCATGGCCGGACCGGCGGACCGGCACCAGGGGCACCGCGTCGCGGCCGCCCGCGGTGGTCAGCGATGTCAGTCCCATGCCCTTGGTCCCCCTCCCGGTCCTCCCATATCACACCCGGAGGATGGACAATCGGCCGACGGTTGGAAAGGGGCAAGGGGCGCCGCTTGCCACGGACCGCCGCCTCGCGTATCAGGAACCGTCAACCGGGAACCGCACCTCATGGCCGACCTCACCATCGTCCTCGCCAACAAGGCCTATTCCTCGTGGTCGCTGCGGGGCTGGCTCGCGCTCAAGGCCACGGGCGCGGCGTTCGAGGAGATCGTCATTCCCCTCAAGCAGCCGGACACGCGGACCGAGATTCTCAAATACTCGCCATCGGGCAAGCTGCCGGCCCTGATCGACGGCGAGGTGACGGTGTGGGAGTCCCTCGCCATCATCGAGTACCTCGCCGAGAAGTTCCCCAAGGCCGGCCTGTGGCCCGCCGATGTCGCGGCCAGGGCCGAGGCCCGTGCGGTGGCCGCCGAGGTCCATGCCGGCTTCCTGCCGCTGCGCCGGGCCATGCCCATGGCGGTCCTGCGCAAGGTCAGGGATTTCCCCATCGAGGACGCCGTCAGGGACGACATCAACCGCATCCAGGCCATCTGGCGGGGGGCCCGACGGCGGTTCGGCGCCGGAGGACCCTACCTGTTCGGCGGGTTTTCCGGCGCGGACTGCATGTTCGCGCCCGTGGTCAGCCGCTTCCAGACCTTCGACGTGGCACTCGAGGATCAGGCCGCCGAATACGTGGCGACCATGATGGCGCACCCCTCCATGGTGGAATGGATCGCGGGGGCGGAAAAGGAGCCCTGGTTCATCCCCGACTACGAACCGGGCGTCGACAGGGGCTGACCCCCGGGCCGGTTGATCGGGTCAGCGCCCGGCCGGCCTTGGTTCCGCCGCCGGAGGCACCCTGTCTTTGATCAGCCCCTCTTCGCGATAATAACGCTCGGCCCCCACATGCAAGGGAATGGCAAGGCCCTTGAGGGCGTTGTCGAGGCGCATCTGACGCGCCACGGGATGGCCCTGCTCGAGGAGCCTGCGGGTACTCGAATGCCACAGGGCCTGGGTGATGCCGTAGACGATGCCGGCATCGACCTTTTCCGAGACCACCCACAGGGCCCCGACCGCCAGCGTGTCGACCGGGGCCACGCCATGATAGGTCTGGGCGGGGATTCGGGCCTCGGTGAGGAATGGGTCCTTGCGGCGTATTGCGGCGGCACGTTCTCCGTTGATGGGCAGGAGTCGCAGCGGCATTTCGCGCGCGAGTCCGGCGAGCGCGCCGACCGGGAATCCTCCCACGAAGAAGAAGGCGTCGATGCGGCCGAGGCGAATCCGGTCGACGGCCGGGCCCAGCTGGGAATTCACCTGGCGCACGGATGCCGGATCGATCCCGTGGCCCTCGAGCACGAGGCGCGCGACTTCCCGCGTGCCCGATCCCGCCAGATCCAGGGATACCCGTCGCCCGGAAAGATGCTCGATGCGCGTGATGGGTGAATCCGCCCGCACGACGATATGCACGGCCTCGGGATAGAGATTGGCGATCGCACGGAGCTCGGGAATGCGCCGCCCCCCCGCGAACGCACCCATTCCCTCGCGGGCGAAATGGGCGACATCGGCCTGGACCAATGCCGTCTCCAGAGCCCCATCACCGATGGCGCGGACATTGGCGACCGAGCCGGTGGTGGCCTGGGCCACGGCGATGAGCCCGGGAACGCCGCAGGCACCCCCCTCGCTGCACGCCCGCGCCCCCGGCGGATTGGAGACGGCACTGGCGATGAGGCCGCCGATCGGGAAATAGACGCCGGAGATCGAGCCGGTGCCGATGCGCAGGAAGCGGATATCCTGGCCGGCGCCGGAACCGGGGAACGCCATGACGGCCGCGGCCAGGGCCGCCGCCGCCACGCCCTTCGCTAAGATCGACCGTACCATCGCACCGCTGCCGCCCAACAGGCCCCCCCCCGCCACCATACCTATCGCATCGGGCCCCGGGAGTGAAGACGTCTCCCCGAACGATCCCACGTCGGGACCAGGCCTTTTCCGTCGCCCGGGGCCGCGGGGAGACTCCCCTCCCCCGCGGGAATCCGCGCCGCGTCCCCGCGGAGGGTCCCCTAGGCCGCGGTGACTACGTCCTCGGGAACCAGGACCGTGTCGTGGGCGAAGGCCGCCCTCGGCTCGGGGAAGTCGAGGGTGTAGTGCAGCCCCCGGCTCTCGCGCCGCGCGAGCGCGGAGCGCACGATCAACTCGGCCACGCAGGACATGTTGCGCAGCTCCAGCAGGGTCCGGCTCACGCGAAAATGGGCGTAGTATTCGTGGATCTCGCCCGCCAGCATCTCGGCCCGACGCCTCGCCCGCTCCAGCCTCTTGGTGGTGCGCACGATGCCCACGTAATCCCACATGAACCGCCTGAGCTCGTCCCAATTGTGCGACAGCACCACCTCCTCGTCGGAATCGCGGACCCAGCTCTCGTCCCACGGCTCGATGCCCGACGGCTCCCCGATCGCGGCGAGGCGCCCGGCGATATCGCGCCCGGCCTCGCGGGCGAACACCAGGCATTCGAGGAGCGAATTGGAGGCGAGCCGGTTCGCCCCGTGCAGGCCGGTGAAGGTGCACTCGCCCACCGCATAGAGCCCGGCGATATCCGTGCGGCCCGCCAGATCGGTCATGACGCCGCCGCAGGTGTAATGGGCGGCCGGCACCACCGGGATCGGCTCCCGGGCCATGTCGAAGCCGAGTTCCTGGCAACGCGCGGACAGGGTCGGGAAATGCTCGGCGACGAAATCGGCGCCCCTGTGGCTGATATCGAGATACACGCAGGGCACGCCCAGGCGCTTCATCTCGTGGTCGATGGCGCGGGCCACGACATCCCGGGGCGCGAGCTCGGCCATGGGATGGAAGCGGTCCATGAAGCCGCCGCCATCGGGGAGCAGCAGCCTGCCGCCTTCCCCGCGCACGGCCTCGCTGATGAGGAAGGCGTGCCCGTCGCGGGCCGCCAGGCAGGTGGGATGGAACTGGGTGAACTCCATGTTGGCGACGCGGCATCCCGCCCGCCACGCCATGGCGATGCCGTCGCCGGTGGCGCCGGGCGGATTGGAGGTATGCAGGTAGACCCGGCTCGCGCCGCCGGTGGCCAGCACCACGGCGCGGGCCCGGAACAGGCGCACCCGTCCCGAACGGCAGTCGAGGGCGTAGACGCCGACGCATCGCCGGCCGCCGCCGGCATCGGGCCGCACCACCAGGTCGATGGCCACATGGTCGGGGAACAGGTGGGTCTGACCGCGAGCCCGGACGGCCCGCTCGAGGCAGGCCTGGACCGCCCGACCGGTGGCGTCGGTGGCATGGACCACGCGGCGGTGGCTGTGGCCGCCCTCGCGGTTGAGATGGGGGCTCCCCGCGCGGGGGCCCTCGGCCTCGCGGGTGATCTCGATGCCCAGCGTCTCGAGCCAGCCGATGACCCCGGGCCCGCGCTCGACGGCGAATCGGACCACATTGGGGTCGTTGAGGCCGGCCCCCGCGGCGATCGTGTCCTCCATATGGGACTCGAAGGAATCCGCGGGATCCAGCACCGCGGCGATGCCGCCCTGGGCCCAGTTGGTGGCGCCCTGGTCCAGCCGCCCCTTGGAGAGGACGCCGATGCGGGCGGCGGCCGGGAGCTCGAGGGCGACCCCGAGGCCGCCGGCGCCGCCGCCCAGGATCAGGACGTCATGGAGGGTGCTGTCATCGGCCACGATC
>DASWKZ010000179.1:0-3817 GCA_036396355.1 Alphaproteobacteria bacterium | reverse complement strand
AGGCGAAGGCGCTGCAGCGGCCGCTGTCGGACGGCGCGCTCCGCATCGTCGCCCGGGGCGAGAAAGAGGATGCGCTGCCCGTGTAGCAACCGGATACGCAGGGCACGCAAAGCGACAAATATTGCTCCAAGGACTGCAGTGGCCGCATAGCGGCTTCTCGCATTCGGTCGTTGTGCAGTGCAGCATGACCTTTATCTTGGAGGTGTGAGGGAAGGAACCTCGCTGACGCAACTGAAGGATGCCGACCATGACGAATGCTTATGCTTCGATGCACGGCCGGTCGCTCGCATCCATGCTCGATGTGAGCGTCGCCGGAACCGTGGACCGCCTGCGCGCTGCGTGGACCAAGTACGCGACCTACCGGAAGACGCTGGCCGAGCTTCGGGACCTGCCGACCCGCGCCCTGCGCGACCTGGATTTCAACCGCGGCGACCTGGCGACGATCGCCCACCGCGAGGTCTACGGCCACTGACGAGGGCAGAGACGGCGCGACGACCGCGCCGCCACCCCAGCAGCCGAGACCGAACCTAACCCGCATTTCTCACTTGGGAGTCGTGGAAGGATGGTTCGGCGACGATCGTGGTGGGCTCCAACGGCGCCGGGGCAAGCACGCGCGGGCGGTTGCTGCACGCCTTGGCGCGGTCGTACGGTGAGGTTGGCTGGTTGATGGTGACGGGCGGGCGGGGCTCTGGATGCGTCAGCCGCACAATCGGGCGTGGGCGAGACGGAAGGCGGCGGCGTCGGGGCAGCTCGAGGCCATCGCGATGCGGATGCGGCGGATGCTGCGGGTGACCAGGGCGCCGATCTTCAGGAGCTTCAGGCGGATCGTGCCGCAGGTGGCGGTGGCGAGCTCGGTGCCGGCGAGGCCGAGGCGGCGCAGCGCCGTGACGAGCACGTAGGCCATGGAGGCGAACCACAGGCGCAGCTGGTTGGCGCGCATGGTCGCCGCGCTGGTGCGGTCGGCGAAGAGGTCGAGCTGGCACTCCTTGATGCGGTTCTCCATCTCGCCGCGGGCGCAGTACATCTGCTCGTAGAGGGCCTGGGCGGGATGGTCGCCGGCCTTGAGCGAGGTGACGACGAAGCGCGGATTGGCGCCCCTCGCACCCCGGCCCGGCATCCATTCGGCCTTGGCGACGACGCGCCGGCGACGGCTCCAACTCGTCTTCGTAGTCCAGCGGAAGTCGGCGAAGCGGCGGGCGGGCCGGCCGCTCGCCTCGGCGTCGTGCTCGGCCCAGGCGAGCTCGATGTGGATGTGCTCGACCAGCCGGGCGTTGCGGGCCAGGCCGAACAGGTAGTCGACCCGGTTGGCCTCGCACCAGGCCATCAGCGCCTCCCGCGCGAAGCCGCCGTCGCCGCGCAAAACGATGCGCACCCGCGGCCAGCGGGCGCGGACCTGGCCGACGATGCGCGCCACCTCCTCGACGGCGCCGGCGGAGGCGTCGATGTTGGCGCGCCTGAGCTTGGCCGCCAGCAGGTGGCGGCCGCAGAAGACATAGAGCGGCAGGTAGCAGTGGCAGTCGTAGTAGCCGTGGAAGAACCGTCCCTCCTGGTGACCGTGCAGCGGATCGTCGGTGGCGTCGAGATCGAGCACGATCTCCTTCGGCGCCTGCGCGTGGGCGTCGAGGAAGAGGTCCACGAACAGCGCCTCCATCGCCGGGCCGTCGTGGGCGATCCGGCGGTAGCGGTCGGCTTCCGCCGCGCCATGCTCCAGCCGGTTCAGCGTGCTCTTGCCAGCGAGCGCCGCGCAGCGCCCGTGCCGCGCCTCGAGCCGACCAAGCACCACCCCGAGCACCGGGTCGTGGCGCAGCCGGTCGTGGTCGACCAGGTCCTCGTAGCCGAGCGCGATGCCGAACACCCGCTGCCCGACCAGCGTCGCCACCTCATGCACAACCCGCTCCGCCGACCGGCCGTCGGTGAAGCAGGCCGCGAAGCGCTCGACGAGCCCGGTCGCCCGGTCGGTCGCCCCGAGCAGGAGCCCGCCGGCGTTCGAGGTGATCGCGCCGCCCTCGAAATCCGCCACCACCGCACGGCCATCGACCCGTGCGAATCCCATCGGCTTCGCGCTACACTCTGTCGGCATCGGGGAGCTCTCCTGTGGGGACCGAAGTCTTTGTCGCAGAAGCACTTTGCCCTCTTCGGGACCCCGATGCACCTACCCTTGGTGAGAAATGCGGGCTAGGAGCCTGTCCGAGTAATCGGCTGGACGGCGCAGGCGAAGCTTGATTCACTGCGGGTCATGAGCAAGACCTTCCGTCCTTGGCTGGTGGACCAGCCGCAGCTTCTGCCGCCGTCGGTGACGGAGTTCGTGCCCGAAGGACACGTTGCGCACTTTGTGCGCAACCTGGTTCGGGACGATTTGGACCTTTCGGCGATCGTTGCGGCCTATGCGGAGGAGCGGGGCTATCCGCCCTATCATCCGATGATGATGACGGCGCTTCTGCTCTACGGCTACAGCCGCGGGGTCTATTCCTCGCGGCGGCTCGAGCGGGCGTGCGAGGAGCGGCTGGACTTCCTGGCGGTGACGGCGATGAACCGGCCGGACCACCGGACGATCTGCGCGTTCCGGCGTCGTCATCTTGCGGCCTTGTCGGATCTGTTCGTGCAGGTGCTGAAGCTGTGCCAGGCGGCGGGACTGGTTCAGTTGGGCCATGTCGCGCTGGACGGGACGAAGATCGCGGCCAACGCTTCCAAGCACAAGGCGATGAGCTATGGGCGGATGAAGAAGGCGGAAGCGGAGCTGAAGGCGGAGGTGGACGCCTGGCTCGCGGCGGCCGAGGCGGCGGACGCCGAAGAGGACGCCCGGTTCGGCGAGGCCCGCGGCGACGAGATGCCCGAGTGGGTGAAGGACAAGGCCAGGCGTCTGGAGAAGATCAGGGAGGCCAAGGCGGCGCTGGAGGCCGAGGCCAAGGCCGAGCAGGCGGCCAAGGACGCGGCGCAGGCCGCCTCCGGCAAGCCGCCCCGCAAGGGCGGACGCAAGCCCAAGACGCCGCCCGGGACGCCCGCGGACAAGGCGCAGCGCAACTTCACCGATCCGGAGAGCCGGATCATGAAGGGCAAGGACGGTTTCCTCCAAGGCTACAACGCCCAGGCCGCCGTCGACGCCAAGGCGCAGGTGATCGTGGCGCACGGGCTGACCGACAACGCCGCCGACGCGGGCCAGCTGATCCCGATGGCCGACGCTGTCGAAGCCAACACCGGGGCGAAGCCGGCCCAGCTCTCGGCCGACAGCGGCTACTGCTCGGAGGAGAACCTGACGGCGCTGGAGACCCGTCAGATCACCGGCTTCGTCGCCACCGGCCGCCAGAAGCACGGCCAAGCGGCCGCCGATGGCGGCGAGGCCAAGAAGAAGGGCCCCAAGGTCGAAGCCATGCGCGAGCGGCTGCGCGAGGGCGGCTTCGAGAGCCCCTATCGCCTGCGCAAGCAGACCGTCGAGCCGGTGTTCGGCCAGATCAAGCACGCCAGAGGCTTCAGACAGTTCCTCATGCGAGGCCTGGCCAAGGTCTCAGGTGAGTGGGCAATGATCTGCACCGCCCACAACCTGCTCAAGCTCGCCGCGGCCCGGGCCGCCTGAAGCCGGGGAACGAACAGCATGCCCGCTTCAGGCCCAACCCCGATTACTCGCGCAGGCTCCTAGAGGCGGAAGCGGTTGTTGCAGGCTGAACCGCGCGGCCCATGGCGGCCTGTTCCTTAGCCTGCGGCCATCCGAGCCCGAGAATTGCGGGGATCCGCGCCCGCCTTCGGCAAGAGAGAAAGCTGACCGTGGCCGAACCAGACGAGATCGAGTCGCTCTTCGACGCCAACCGTAAGCTCTGGGACG
>DASWKZ010000178.1:0-26285 GCA_036396355.1 Alphaproteobacteria bacterium | reverse complement strand
GAACCACCCGGCCGCCGTCGGGTCGGCGTTGACCAGCGCCGGGTCGCTGACGATGGCGTCGTTGACGGCGAACACCTCGCCGGCGACCGGGGCGTAGACCTCGGACGCCGCCTTCACCGATTCCACCACCGCCGCCTCATCGCCCGGCGCGAAGCGGGCGCCGATCTCGGGCAATTCGATGAAGACGATGTCGCCCAATTGCTCCTGCGCATAGTTGGTGATGCCGCAGGTGGCTTCGTCACCGTCCAGGCGGACCCATTCGTGATCCTTGCTGTATCTCGTGATGCTCATCGGGAACTCCAGCGTTGCATGGCTTTTCTTCTCGGGGGTGGGCGGCGTCAGCCGCGATGATAGCGCTGCGGCACGAAGGGCAGGCGGGCGATGCGCGCCGGCAGCGTCTTGCCGCGCACGACCAGGCCGAGCGGGGTACCGGGTGCCGCCTGCGGCGTCTCGACGTAGCCCATGCCGACGGGCGCGCCCAGCGTCGGCCCGAAGCCGCCGCTGGTGAGCCGGCCGATCGCGACGCCGGCCTTGTCCAGCACCTCGGTTCCCTCGCGCGCCGGCTGGCGTGCGTCGGGCAGGATGCCGACGCGCCGGCGCCGAACGCCCTCGGCCAGCTGCCGCGCCACCACGGCGGCGCCGGGATAGCCGCCGTCGGCCCGACGGCGCTTGCCGATCGACCAGACGAGCCCGGCCTCGACCGGCGTCGTGGTGCGGTCGATGTCGTGGCCGTAGAGGCAGAGCCCGGCCTCGAGACGCAGCGTGTCGCGGGCGCCGAGCCCGGCCGGGGCCACCTCGGGCTCGGCGAGAAGGGTCCGCGCCACCGCCTCGGCACGATCGGCGGCGACCGATATCTCGAAGCCGTCCTCGCCGGTATAGCCCGAGCGCGAGACCAGGCAGTCCACCCCGGCGACCGTCATCTCGACCGCGCCGAGGAAACGAAGCCCCGCCGCGTCCGGCGCATGGCGCGCCAGCGCGTCCGCCGCCCCTGGCCCCTGGAGCGCGAGCAGCGCGCGGTCCGGAAGGGCCTCGACGCGAACCGGGCCGCCGAGGCCCGCCTCGAGCCGGGCGAGGTCTACCGCCTTGCGCGCGGCGTTGAGGACCAGGAACAAGCCGTCGCCCGTCGCCGTCACCATGAGATCGTCGAGGATGCCGCCGGTGTCGGTGGTCAGCATGGTATAGCGCATGCGCCCCGGCGCCAGGGCCTGGATATCGCCCGGCACCAGCGCCTCCAGGGCGCGGGCGGCCCCTTCGCCGCGCGCCAGCGCCTGGCCCATGTGGGAGACGTCGAACAGCGACGCGGAGGACCGCGTGTGGAGGTGCTCGCGGAGGATGCCGGTCGCGTACTGCACCGGCATCTCGTAGCCGGCGAACGGCACCATCCTGGCGCCGAGCTCCAGGTGCAGGGCGTGCAGGGCCGTGCGGGCGAGGCCCGTTTCAGGCACGCTCTCCGGCGTCGGTGCGGCGTTGGGCACTCAGGTCCTCCCATCGCAACGGGGCGCGGCCCTCCGGCCCTCGCCCGCTGCCCCCTCTGTCCCAGGACCTGAAAGATTCACCGGACGCGCCGGCTTACATCTTCGGTGAGGCGGGTCCTTCCCCGCCTGCTTTCCAGAGTGCCATCCCCCTGCGGTCCTTTCGCCTGAGAGTTTCCGAGGCCGTTGCTCCTTCGGCGCCGGCGGGGGTCGCGCCCCGGCCGGTCTCTCCCGCAGGGATCGAGTGGCGTTTGACCAGGCTCCGGGCATCTTACCGGGCGGCCCCGGCAGGTCAACCGCGCCGGGCGGTTATCCACAGCGATTCGCGTCAGTAGGGGCGTGCGCGCTCGGGCTCGGGATCGGGCTCGCGCACCGGCGGGATCGGGGCCCCCCGGCGCCGGAGACCGGTGTCCTGCTGGCGGCGGTTGTAGTCGAGCTGCTCGCGGGTGAGCTGGAATCCCACCACCACCGTGTAGGGCGCGCCGGAGACCCCGCGCGGCAGGGGGATGCGCTGGATCAGCTCCTCCCTGGTCTGGCCGCGGTTGAGGTTGGGCGGGAACTCGAGCTCGGTCGCGAAGGTTTCCTTGGCGATGATCGCCTTGCCCGGATCGAGGATGGCCACGAAATAGCGCACCTGCGCCTTGCGCGTGGTGTTGGCGGGCCCGCGCTGGCCGAAGATGGTGACCTCGGTCTCGACCTCGACGCCGCTCGAATCATAGGAGCACCCCACCGCGATCTGGGGCAGGCGCGCCTCGAAATCGACGTCGGTCACGTCGCGCCCCTCTCCCGGCCGGAACACCACGAGGCGCCCCGCCTCCGGGACGATCCCGGCCTCGGGGCACGGGAACTGCGGGGTGCTGTTCCCAAACGGATTGAGGCTTGAGCAGCCGGTGAATGCGGCAACCGCCACGAGGAGAAGGGCACGCTTAGGTGCGGGCATGGAATCCGTCGCGGCGGCAGGACTCGCCCGGGGCGGAGCCGGTTCGGGCAGGCAGGGAGGCGGCCCCGCAGCCGCCTTTCGCGGCGCCGGCCCTAGGCGCCTTCACGGGCTCGGCCATCGCGGACTTCCTTTATGCATTCCAAGTGATTATGTCCTTTCGGTGCGGGGATAGTAGCCTCCGGCGGGCTTGGAAAACAGACCCAATCCCATATAGGCTGGACCCGGAGCCACGATGACGGATCGGAGCCGCAGGATGCCGGAACCGCCCATGCCACGCGAGAGGCCGCCCCTCACGGTGCTGCTCGCCAGCCCGCGCGGGTTCTGCGCCGGGGTCGAGCGCGCGATCGCGATGGTGGAGGCGGCGCTGCGCACCCGCGAGGAGCCCATCTACGTGCGCCACGAGATCGTCCACAACCGTCACGTGGTCGAGGCGCTGGAGGCCAGGGGCGCGGTCTTCGTCGACGAGCTCTCCCAGGTGCCCGACGGGGCGGTGGTGATCTTCTCCGCCCACGGCGTCGCCCGGGCGGTGGTCAAGGAGGCCGAGGCGCGCGGGCTCGACGCGCTGGACGCCACCTGTCCGCTGGTCAGCAAGGTCCACGCCGAGGCCGCCCACCACCTGCGCCAGGGTCGCCACGTGCTGCTGATCGGCCATGCCGGCCATCCCGAGGTGGCGGGCACCATGGGGCAAGTGCCGGCGGGCTCCATCACCCTGGTCGAGACCGTGGCCGATGCCGAGGCTGTGGCGGTGCCCGATCCGGCGCGCGTCGCCTACATCACCCAGACCACGCTGTCGGTGGACGACACCGCCGCCATCGTCGGCGTGCTCCAGCGGCGCTTCCCCGCCATCGAGGCGCCCAACAAGGCCGACATCTGCTACGCCACCACCAACCGCCAGGAGGCGGTCAAGGCCATCGCTCCCAGGGCCGACGCCCTGATCGTGATCGGCGCGCCGTTCTCGTCCAACTCCAACCGGCTGGTGGAGGTGGCCCGCGCCCATGGTTGCGCCAAGGCGGTGCTGATCGAGCGCGCCGCCGACATCGACTGGGAAGCGCTCGAGGGCGTGCGCACGGTCGGCCTCACCGCCGGGGCCTCGGCGCCGGAGGTGCTGGTCAAGGAGACCCTCGACGTGCTCGCCCGCCGTTTCGACGTCGCCGTGGAAACCGTGACCGTCACCGAGGAGGACGTGACCTTCTCCCTGCCCAAGGCCCTGGCGGGCTAAGCGCGCGAAGCCCCCGATCGCATGGCGGTCTATACCGAAGTCGGCGACGACGAGCTGGCCCTGTTCCTCGCGCAATACGAGCTCGGGCGGCTCCTGTCCTACAAGGGGATCGCCGAGGGCGTGGAGAACTCCAACTACGTCCTGCAGACCGAGGCGGGCACCTACATCCTCACCCTCTACGAGAAGCGGGTGAAGCGGGAGGACCTGCCCTTCTTCCTCGACCTCATGGACCACCTGGCCGGCCTGGGATTCGCCTGCCCGACGCCGATCCACGACCGCCGCGGGGTGGCGCTCAACACCCTCGCCGGGCGGCCCGCCGCCATCGTCACCTTCCTGCCCGGCGTGTGGCCGCGGCGCATCCGGCCCTACCACGCCGCCGCCCTCGGCACGGCCATGGCCCGCCTGCACGAGGCCGGGCGTTCCTTCGACCGGACCCGGCCCAACGACCTCGGCCTCGGCGAGTGGCGGCCCCTGTTCGAGACGGTGGCGGCGCGGGCCGACGAGGTCGTCGACGGACTCGCCGAGGGCATCGCCGGCGAGCTCGACGCCCTCCGGTCCCACTGGCCCGACGATCTTCCCACCGGCATCATCCACGCCGACCTGTTCCCCGACAACGTGTTCTTCCTCGGCGAGGAGCTCTCGGGCGTCATCGACTTCTACTTCGCCTGCACGGACGCCTACGCCTACGAGCTCGCCATCTGCCTCAACGCCTGGTGCTTCGAGCCCGACACCTCCTTCAACATCACCAAGGCGCGGCAGATGCTCGCCGGCTACCAGTCCATCCGTCCGCTGGAGCCCACGGAGATGGCGGCGCTGCCGTGGCTCGCCCGCGGCGCCGCCGTGCGCTTCCTGCTGACCCGGCTGTATGACTGGCTCAACCACCCCGAAGGGGCGCTGGTCGCCCGCAAGGACCCGCGCGAATATCTCGCCAAGCTCCGCTTCCACCAGGGGCTCACCGGGCCCGGCGCCTACGGGCTCGACAGCTGAGCGGGCGATGGCGGTAGACGGGGTCGTCGACATCTACACCGACGGGGCGTGCTCGGGGAATCCGGGGCCGGGCGGCTGGGGCGCGGTGCTGCGCTGGCGCGGCGCCGAGAGGGAGCTCTCGGGCGGCGAGGCCGCGACCACCAACAACCGCATGGAGCTGATGGCGGCGATCCAGGCGCTCGAAAGCCTGCGCCGCCCGGCCACGGCACGCATCCACACCGACAGCCAATACCTCCGCGACGGCATCACCCGCTGGATCTCGAAATGGAAGGTGAACGGCTGGCGGACGGCGGCGAGGAAACCGGTCAAGAACGACGACCTGTGGCGTCGGCTCGACGCGGCGGCGGCGCGCCACCGGGTGGAGTGGCACTGGATCCGCGGCCATGCCGGCCATCCGGAGAACGAGCGCGCCGATCAACTCGCGCGCGCGGCCATCCCGCCCCGGCCGCGGCCGTCATCCTGATGTGCCGAAGGGGCCGCGCGGGCGGCCCCTCCCGGAACCCGAGGTCCCTTACAGCGAGGCGAGGACGGTCTCGGCGCTGGACTTGTCGAAGGCGCCGGCCTCCTCGACATTGAGCAGCTTGACCACCCCGTCCTCCACCACCATGGCGTAGCGCTGGGAGCGCACGCCGAGGCCGCGCTCCATGAGGTCGAGGTCGAGGCCCAGCGCCCTGGCGAACTTGGCCGAGCCGTCGGCCAGCATCGTCACCTTGCCGTCGGCGTGCTGGTCACGGCCCCAGGCGTCCATCACGAAGGCGTCGTTCACCGCGACGCAGGCGACCTCGTCGATCCCCTTGCCCCTGATGGCCTCCGCGCTCTTCACGAAGCCCGGCAGGTGCTTGGCCGAGCAGGTCGGCGTGAAGGCGCCCGGCACCGCGAACAGCACCACCTTGCGTCCCTTGAAGAACTCGTCGGTCGAAACCGACTGGATGCCGTCGGCGGTCTTGCGCTGAAGCGTCGCCGAGGGAATCCTCTCACCCACTTTTATGGTCATCGATCGCTCTCCCGTAGGCTCTCCATTGTTTACGGCGCGCATCGCGCGCGCCGCCCGGTTCGTGAATCTCATTGTCGGACAATGTTGGCGCGGAATCCACCCCCAGAAATCCACCCCAAGAAAAGGGGGCTAGGGCGAAGCGCGCGGCCCGGTTTCGCCGTCCGCGCCCCGGGCGGCGGCGAAGGCGGCCAGCACCTCGCCCTCGGTCAGGAGCTCCGACAGCACGATGCCCTGGGGCGCGGCCGGGCCATAGACGGCGTTGAACGGGATCCCGAACCGCCCGAAGCTCCGCAAGTAAACGGAGATCGCGGGGTCGGGCCGGGTCCAGTCGGCGCGCATGGGCACCACGGCCCCGGAAGCAAGGCGGCGGGCCACCTCGCCGCGGTCGATCACCAGCGCCTTGTTGGCCTGGCAGGTGATGCACCAGTCGGCGGTCACGTCGACGAACACCGCCCGGCCCTCGGCGACGAGATTGAGCAGCGCCACCTTGTCGAACGGCCGCCACGGGATGCGCTCGGCCGCCGCGCTCCGTTCCCGCCCACCGCCCTCGCGCGCCAGCAGCGGCCCCGCCGCGACGGCGGCGGCGGCGAGCAGGGCGACGGCGATGCCCGCCGCGGCTCTCGCCCGCACCGGCAGGCGGCGGCGTCCGGCCAGCACGGCGAACACGGTGCCCAGAGCCACGGCGACGGTGCCGGCGGCGCCGGCACCGGCCACCGCCCACAGCACCGAGACGAGCCACGCCGCCGTCCCCAGGAGCGCCAGCCCCAGCACCACCCGCAGCCAGCGCATCCACGGCCCGGGCCGCGGCAGGCGCAGCGCCAGCGCCGGGAATGCCGCCACCAGCAGATACGGAAGGGCGAGGCCGAGCCCCAGCGCCGTGAACACGGCGACGATCTCCCACGCCCCCCGCGACAGGGCGAAGCCGATGGCGGTGCCGAGGAACGGCGCCGAGCACGGTGTGGCAAGCAGGGTGGCGAAGGCGCCGGTGGCGAAGGCGCCGGCGAGCCCGCCCCCGCGCGTCCCGTCGCCGGCGGCCAGGGTGCCGACGAATCCGGGCATGGGGATGGCGAAGAACCCGAACAGGTTGGCCGCGAACAGGACGACGACGACGGTCATGGCCGCGAGGAACGCGGGCTCCTGGAACTGGATGCCCCAGCCCACGGCGGCGCCGGCGCCCTTGAGCGCCAGCGCGAGGCCCGCCAGCACCAGGAACGAGCACAGGATCCCGGCCGAGGTGGCGAGGAAGCCGCGACGGACCGTGCGCGCCTCGCTGGCGCCTTGGCCGACGGCGGAGACGATCTTGAGCGAGAGGACCGGCAGCACGCAGGGCATGAAATTGAGGATGAATCCGCCGAGCAGCGCGATGCCGAGGATGGCGAGGAGTCCGGCGGCGGCCCCGCCGGCGGCCCGGGTCTCCGCCGTCACGGTCTGCTCTACGGCGGCACCGTGGTCGGCCAGGGTCACCGTGAGCCCGGGGTTACGCGGGGGGATTCCGTCCTGTCCCGCCACCGTCGCCGGAAGCCGGAACAGCGCCGAGCGCCGGTCGGCGGCGAGCTCCACCTCGGGCCGGCCGAAGCGCAGCCCCGCCGGTCCTTCCACCAGCACGTCCGGGGCCTCGAACCGGTCGCGCACCCGGGCCAGCACCTCGAGGGCGAGGCCCTCGCGCCCGCGCACCAGGGTCGCGCCCACGACCGCCATCGGCGCCTCGGCCAGGTCACCCTCGATCCGGCGCGGCACCCGCTCGGCGAAGGCGGCGATGCGCTCGGCGTGGGCGGTGGCGGTACCGGCGCCGGGCGGCAGGTCGAGTCGGAGGGCGGCGTCGTAAGGCACGCAGATCTTCTCGCAGACGAGGTAGGAGACCGCGGCCCGCAGCGCGAGCGCGCGGCCGCGATCGGCGGCCCGGGCCTCGATCGGCAGGATCACCGTATCGCCGTAGACGAGGGTGGTGAGCCCGAAGATGGTGTAGCGCTCGGGCAGGGGCCAGCGCATCGCCGCGGCGGCGAGGTTGTCGGAGCCCCGCCAGTCGACCCGCGGCGGAATCCCGGCGTCCCCGGGCGAGCGCCAGTAGATCTTCCAGCCGGGGCGGAGCCGGAACTCGAGGCCCAGCCGCACCGCGCCCTCGGCCCCGAGGCCGCCGGCGGCGCTCACCAGGCGCACCGCCGCGTGATCGTTGCTGGCCCAGGCCGACGCCCCCTCCCGCGCCGTCGCCGGTCCCGCGCCCGCGGCGAGGAGGACGATGACGAGGCCGAGGATGGCCCCGGGCCGCTGGAGCAGGCCCGGGAGCCGGCCGGGACCGGAGGTATGGAAACGGGGCGGACGGGCGAGCATGGGCCTCAATCAATATGGGAACGCGCCGGGTTCCGCCGCGCCGCACGCGGCGGTTTCCAAGGCGCCCCGTTGTAACGCACGGCGCGCCGGGGATTCATCAATTATCATCACGTCCCCGTCATGCTATTCAAACCGCGGCTCTCGTGCTTAGATATGGGGTGCCATGACCGAGCGTAACCGTGCCCCCTCGGATGACGGCTACCTCACGGGCCAGCTACTCTTAGCCATGCCCCAGATGGCTGACCCGCGGTTCGCGAGGAGCGTCATCTACGTCTGCGCCCATACCGCCGACGGCGCCATGGGCCTCGTCGTCAACCGCGAGATCGAGAGCGTCAGCTTCCCCGATCTCCTCAAGCAGCTCGACATCGAGCCCACCGGCGTCAGCCGTCCCATCCGCGTCATGTTCGGGGGCCCCGTCGAGACCGGGCGCGGGTTCGTGCTGCATTCGTCGGACTACGTGCAGGACTCCACCCTGCTGGTGGGCGACGAGGTGGGACTGACCGCCACCACGGAGATCCTGCGCGACATCGCGCGCGGCGACGGGCCCCGCCGGAGCCTGCTCGCGCTGGGCTATGCCGGGTGGGGACCCGGACAGCTCGATTCGGAGATCCAGGACAACGGCTGGCTGGTCGCGCCGGCCGACGAGACCCTGGTATTCGGCCCCGACCTCGAGTCCAAGTGGCACCGCGCGCTCGAGAAGCTGGGGATCAACTCCGCTCTGCTCTCGGGCCAGGCCGGACACGCCTGAGCCACCCCGCGCCTATCGGTCCCCGACAGCGGCGCCGCGCGGGACCGAAAGCCGGCCGCCGAGCCCTTCCCTGGCCCGCAGGGCGGCCGCCTGCTCCTCCAGCAGGGCGAACAGCAGGTGGTCCTCCCACCGGCCGTTGATCTTGAGATACTTGGGCGCGAAGCCCTCCTCGCGGAAGCCGGCCTTGGCCAGCACGCACTTGCTGGCCTCGTTGCGAGGCAGGCAGGCCGCCTCCAGGCGGTGGAGCCTGAGGTCGTCGAAGGCGAAGGCGATGACGCAGCGGATGGCGTCGGACATCACGCCCTGGCGCGCGAACGGCGCGCCCACCCAGTAGCCGAGCGTCCCCGCCTGGGCCACGCCCCGGCGCACGTTGGACAGCGTGATGCCGCCCCGCAGCCCGTCATCGGCCCTGGCGAAGATGAAGAAGGCGTAGCCGGCCCCGGCCTGCCACTCCTCGGCGTAGTGGCGCAGCCGCCGCCGGAAGGCGGCGCGGGTCAGGCCGTCGGCCGGCCAGGTGGGCTCCCACGGCACCAGGAAGTCGCGCGAAACCTCGCGAAGCTGGGCCCATCCGGACCAGTCGAACTCGGCGGGCGGGCGGATATAGACGTCGCGGCCCTCGATCCTCCGGTCCATGGGCAGTTGCGGTGCCGGCCTGAAAAGCTCGAACATGGCCGCTACCCCACCGCCCGCAAGGACTCGGTCACCGACGGCAGGCCGCCGAACCGGCCGACCCGGCCGAGGGCGGCCAGGGTGGGGCTCCCCGAGAACACGCGTCCGGCCACCCGCGCGATGGCCGCCTCGTCCACCGCCTCGATCCGCTCGACGATCTCCTCTGGCGGCAGCGGCCGGCCGTAGATCAGCATGTGCTGGCCGAGCCGCTCGGCGCGGGCGCGGGTCCGCTCCATGGCCATCAGCAGCCCGGCCTTGAGCTGGGCCTTGACCCGCTCGATCTCGTGACGGGTGATGGTGGCGCCGATGCGCGCGAGCTCGCCGGTGAGCACCGGCATGAGCGCGGCGACCTCGTCCTCGCCGGTGCCGGCATAGACGCCCAACAGGCCGCCGTCCCGGTAGGAGGAGGCGAAGGAATAGATGGAATAGACGAGGCCCCGCTTCTCGCGGATCTCCTGGAACAGGCGCGAGGACATGCCGCCGCCGAGGATCGCCGACAGCGCGCTCATCGCATAGTAGTCGGGATCCTCGTAGGCCACGCCCTCGAAGCCGAGGATGATGTGGACCTGTTCGAGGTCGCGCGGACGAATGTCCTCGCCGCCCACGTAGCGCGCGGGGTCCTCGGGCGCGGCGCCGCGCGCGGGAATGGCGGCGAAATGCTCCTCGGCGAGCCTGACCAGCGCGTCGTGGTCGACCTTGCCGGCGGCGGCCAGCACCATGCGCTCGGCGCCGTAATTCTCGCCCATGTAGCGGGCGACGGCGTCCCGGCGCAGGGCCGACACGGTCTCGAGGGAACCGAGGACGGGCCGGCCCAGCGCCTGGTCGGGATAGGCGACGGCCTGGAAATGGTCGAAGATCACGTCGTCGGGCGTGTCCGCGGCCTGGCCGATCTCCTGCACGATGACGGCGCGCTCGCGCTCCATCTCGTCGGGGTCGAAGGTCGAGTTCCGCAGGATATCGGCGAGGATGTCGACGGCCAGCGGCACGTCCTCCGCCAGCACGCGCAGGTAGTAGGCGGTGTTCTCGCGCGAGGTGTAGGCGTTGATGTGGCCACCCACGGACTCCACCTCGTCGACGATATCGGCGGCGCTGCGCCGCCGGGTCCCCTTGAAGGCCATGTGCTCCAGCATGTGGGAGACGCCGTTGAGCTCCGGCGTCTCGTCGCGGGCGCCGGCGCCGACCCAGACGCCGACGGCCGCGGTCTCGATCCCGTCCATGGCGTCGCTGGCCACGGCCATGCCGTTGGCCAGGCGGGTCACATGCACGGTCATGCCGCCCCCCTGGCCTTGAGGCCGGCGCGGATATGGGCCTTCACGGCGGCGGCGTCGTTGGGCAACACCACGTAGGACTCCTCGCGGGCGTAGAGGTCGGCCATGCGGGCCGGCAGCGCCGGCACGATGCCCGTCGCCCGCTCCACCGCCTCGGGGAACTTGGCGGGATGAGCGGTGGCGATGGAAACCAGGGGGATCGAGGCCTCGCGCCGGTTGGCCCGGGCCCCGGCCAGGGCCACCGCCGAATGGGGGTCGATGAGCTCGCCGGTAGCCTCCAGGGTGGCGCGGATCTCCGCGAGCGTGCCTTCGTCGTCGAGCCGGAACCCGGCGAACAGGGCCCGGGCCTCGTCCCAGGCCTCGTCGTCCAGCGTCAGCTCGCCGGTGTCCTGGAAGTCCGCCATCCGCTGGGCGACCCGGGCGCCGTCGCGGCCGAGCAGATCGAACAACAGGCGCTCGAAGTTGGACGCGACCTGGATGTCCATGGACGGCGACAGGCTGGGCGTCACCGCGCCCCGGCGCATCACGCCGGTGGCGAGCGCCCGCGACAGGATATCGTTGGCGTTGGTGGCGAGCACCAGGTGGGACACGGGGAGTCCCATGGCGCGGGCGACATAGCCGGCATAGATGTTGCCGAAATTGCCGGTGGGGACCGAAAAGGCGACGGTGCGCTCGGGGGCGCCCAGCGCCGCCGCGGCGACGAAGTAATAGACGACCTGGCCGAGGATGCGCGCCCAGTTGATGGAATTGATCCCCGAGAGCGCGGCCTCCTCGCGGAACGCCATGTCGTTGAACAGGGCCTTGAGGATGGCCTGGCAGTCATCGAATGTCCCCTCGATGGCCAGCGCGTGGACGTTGGGCGCCTCCACCGTCGTCATCTGGCGGCGCTGGACCTCGGAGACGCGGCCCTGGGGGAACAGGATGAAGACGTCCATGGCCGCCCGGTCCCGGCAGGCCTCGATGGCCGCCGAGCCGGTGTCGCCGGAGGTGGCCCCGACGATGGTCGCCCGGCGGCCGCGCCGGCTCAGCACGTGCTCGAAGACGTTGCCGAGGAGCTGCATGGCGTAGTCCTTGAACGCCAGGGTCGGCCCGTGGAACAGCTCGAGCAGCCACAGGTTGGGGGCCAGCTCCTTGAGCGGCGCCACCGCGGCATGATCGAAGGCCGCGTAGGTCCGCTCCACGATCTCGCGGTGGGCGCCCTCGGGGATGGCATCGCCGACGAAGGGCCGGGTGACGCGGAAGGCGGCCTCGGCGTAGCCGAGCCCCGCCAGCGCGCGAATCTCCTCGGCGGACATGACGGGCCAGGATTCGGGCACGTAGAGCCCGCCGTCGCGGGCGAGGCCGGCGAGGGTCGCGTCCACGAAATCGAGCCTGGGGGCCGTGCCTCGGGTCGAGATGTAGTGCAAAGGAATCTCCCACGCGCCCGTCCCGGCGGAACGGGCCTAGAGACTACCGCGCGCCCTCGGAGTCAGGCAAGGTAGCGCTCGGCCAGGTGGGCCTCGAACGCCTTGGGATCGAGGGGACCGCCGGTGGCCTCGGTCAGGAGCTCCCGGGTGGTGAGCAGCGAGCCCTTGGCGTGGACGTGGGTCCGCAGCCAGCCCAGGAGCGGCCCGAAATCGCCCCGCGACAGCGCCTCGGGAATCTCCGGGACGGCCCGCTTCGCCGCCCGGAACATCTGGGCCGCGGCCATCGCCCCCAGGGTGTAGGTGGGGAAATAGCCCCACGCCCCGTCATACCAGTGGATGTCCTGCAGGCAGCCCTCGGCGTCGTCGGCGGGGGTGATGCCGAGCAGCGCCTTCATGCCGTCGTTCCAGGCCCCGGGCAGATCCGGGATCGCGAGGTCGCCGGCGAGCAGCGGCCGCTCCAGGCGGTAGCGCAGAATGATGTGGGCCGGGTAGGTGACCTCGTCGGCGTCCACCCGGATCATGCTGCGCTCGACCCGGATGTGGTGGCGGTGGATGTTGTCGGGCTCCCAGGCCGGGCCCTCGCCCCCGAACATCTCGCGCATCAGCGGCGCGGCGAAGGTGATGAACTCGCGGCCGCGGCAGGCCTGCATCTCGATGATCAGCGACTGGCTCTCGTGCAGGCCCATGCCGCGTGCCTCGCCCACCGGCTGGTGGCGCCACTCCCGCGGCAGGCCCTGGTCGTAGAGCGCGTGGCCGGTCTCGTGCAGCACGCCCATGACGCCCGGCATGAAGTCGTCCGCGGCGTAGCGGGTGGTGATGCGGATGTCCTCGGGCACGCCGCCGCAGAACGGGTGGTGGCTCTCGTCGAGCCGGCCATGGGTGAAGTCGAAGCCCACCACCTCCATCAGCCGCCGGCACAGGCGCCGCTGCTTGGCGACGGGGAACGGGCCCGGCAGCGGCAGCGGCGCCGGCGCCGCTGCCTGGCGGGCCAGCACGCGGTCGATGAAGTCCGGCAGGAAGGCGGCGAGGTCGTCGAACACCGCGTCGATCTCGGCGGCGCGGCCGGCGGGCTCGTAGCCGTCGAGCAGCGCGTCGTAGGGCTCGAGCCCGAGCGCCGCGGCCAGCGCGTCGGCGCGCTCGCGCACCAGGGAGAGCACCTCGGACAGGGCCGGCACGACGGCGGCGAAATCCGCGTTCTCCCTGGCCTCCCGCCACAGCATCTCGCAGCGGGAGTTGGCCTCCGAGATCCGGCCCACGAGGTCGGCGGGAACCGCCGTCGCCCGCGCCCAGGCGCGGCGCATCTCGCGCAGGTTCGCCTGCTGCCAGCGATCGAGGGAGCGGTCGGCGGCGGCGGCATCGAGGAAATCGGCGAGGGCCGGATCGATGAGGACCTCGTGGGCGAGCATGCGCAGGGTGGCGAGCTGGCCGGCCCTGGCCTCGGCGCCGCCCGGGGGCATCATGGTCGCGGTGTCCCAGGTGAGGACGCCGGCCGCGTCGCGGAGCCGGGCGAGGCGCCCGAAGCGCCGCTCGAGCTCCTGGTAGGGGGTTCTGGGTCCGGTCATGGGCTACGTTCGGGGCGGCACCGGGAAACGGGGACAGGGAAGGCGGCCGGCGCCGCAAAGCGAGGATAGCACGGCCGGGCTCCCCGCAAACGGCCACCCGCAGGGGCCGTCAGCCGCGCTCCACATCGCCCTTGCGGTGGCGGAAATGCAGGGCGACGAGGACCCCCTTGAGGGGCCGGAGCAAGGCCAGGGCCCCCAGCACGATCACCGGCGGCCAGACCAGCGCATGGAGCCACAGGGGCGGTGTGAACCGGATCTCGACCAAGAGCGCAGCCGCCACCACCAGGAGCCCAAGGATGAGGATGACGAACACGGCGGGGCCGTCCCCCTGCTCATGGGCGCCAAGGTCCTCGCCGCAGACCGCGCAGCGATCGGCCACCGCGAGGAAGCCCCGGAACATCGGGCCCGACCCGCAATTGGGACAGCGCCCGGCGAGGCCGGCGCGCAGCGGCGAGACGGTGGGACGCGGGCCCTCGGTCACGACGTGGGCATCCCGGCGCGGTCTCAGGACCCCCACAGGTAGATGCAGGAGAACAGGAACAGCCACACCACGTCGACGAAATGCCAGTACCAGGCCGCCGCCTCGAATCCCACATGGTGGTCGGGCCTGAAGTGCCCCTTGATGGCGCGGATCAGGCACACGGTCAGGAAGATGGTGCCGACGACCACGTGGAAGCCGTGGAAGCCCGTGGCCATGAAGAAGGTGGAGGCGTAGATGCCGTCGCGGAAGCCGAAGGCGGCGTGGGAGTACTCGTAGGCCTGGATGGCGGTGAAGGCGAGCCCCAGCAGGACCGTGAGCGCGAGGCCCCGCACCAGGTCGCGCCGGTTGTCCTCGATCAGCGCGTGATGGGCCCAGGTCACGGTCACGCCCGAGGTCAGCAGGATCAAGGTGTTGAGGAACGGCAGGTCCCAGGGATCGAAGGTCCTGGTCCCGGGCGGCGGCCAGATGCGGTCGATGGCCTCGGTGGGGAACAGGCTGGCGTTGAAGAAGGCCCAGAAGAAGGCGGCGAAGAACATCACCTCCGAGGTGATGAACAGCGCCATGCCGTAGCGCAGCCCGATGCGGACGACGGGGTTGTGGTGTCCCTCGCGCTCGCCCTCGCGCACCACGTCCATCCACCAGCGCAGCATGGTGTAGAGCACCCCGAGGAATCCCAGGATCATCACCCACGGGCCGCCCCCGTGCATGAAATAGATGGCGCCGCCGGCGAGCACCGCCGCCGATGCCGCGCCCAAGGCTGGCCACGGGCTCGGCTCCACCAGGTGGTAGGGATGCTTGCGCTCGTGCGCGTGGCCGGAAGCCGAGGGATGGGTGTCGGTCATGAAAAACGTCCTTAACTCGCCGCGTCACTCAGGGCCGCATCAGAACGCCTGCCGTGCGGACGTCTCCGCTGGGGCGCGGGCTTCCCGGCTACCGGGCTCGGGGCGGACCTTGGGAAAGAAGGTGTAGGACAGCGTGATGTCGGTCACGTCATCGAGGCTGGAATCCTGAACGAACTCCGGTGCGACGAAGAACATCACCGGCATATCGATGCGCTCGCCCGGCCCGAGGGTCTGCTCGGTGAAACAGAAGCACTCGACCTTGTTGAAATAGGGCCCGACCTTATAGGGGGTCACATTGAAGGTGGCGACGCCGGTGACCTCCCCGTCCGCAAGATTTTGCGCACGGTAGTGGACGAGAACCTGCTCCCCGGGCCTGACGACGATCTTTCGCTGCGTCGGCTCGAACCGCCAGGGGAGATCCGGATCGACCGAGGAATCGAAGCTCACGGTAATGCTGCGCCCGCCCTCGATCGTCTCCGGTCGGGCGCCGGTCGCCACCTGCGTGGTGCCGCCGAAGCCCGTCACCTGGCAGAACAGCCGGTAGAGCGGCACCGCGGCGAAGCTCATGCCCACCATGGCTACTGCCACGGACGCCACCGCGACGGCCGTCAGGCGGTTGCGTCGGGCGCGCCCCGCCATCAGCCAGCCCCGCCCATCTTGACGATGGTGATGACGTAGAACAGCGCCGCGAGCGTGGCGAGGACCACCAGCAGCGCGATGTTCTTCTCCCGTTGCCGGCGGTGGACCTCCGACCGCGCCGGACGGCGCGCGTTTCCTTCGGCCGCCATCACCACGCCCCTCCCCGGCCGCCGCCGCCCAGCAGGGCATCGGCGATGACCGCCGCGAACAGGGCGAAGAGATGGAAGATCGAGAACGCGAACAGCATCCGGGCGGCCGCCTCGGACCCCTCGCGCCACACGCGGACGGCGCCGATGACGAAGAGGAGCGCCAGCACCGCCGCCGGTGCACCGTAGACGGGGCCCGCGTATCCCAGCGCCCAGGGCGCCACCGTCACCGGCATCAGGACCAGCGCATAGAGCAGGATCTGGCGGCGGGTCTCGGCCTTGCCGGCCACCACCGGCAGCATCGGCACCCGCGCCTTGGCGTACTCGTCGGCCTTGTAGAGCGACAGCGCCCAGAAGTGCGGGGGCGTCCAGAGGAAGATGATGGCGAACAGGACCGCGGCCATCGGGCCCACCTCCCCGGTCACCGCGGCCCAGCCGATCATCGGCGGGAAGGCGCCGGCGGCCCCGCCGATGACGATGTTCTGGGGCGTGCGCCGCTTGAGCCAGACGGTATAGACGAAGACGTAGAATCCGATGGTCAGCGCGAGAAGCGCGCTCGCCAGCCAGTTGACGGCAAGCCCCATCATCGCCACCGAACCGACCGCGAGCATCACCCCGAACCCGAGCGCGGCGCCGGGCTCCATGCGGCCGGCCGGGATCGGACGGTTGCGCGTGCGCGCCATGCGCGCGTCGATATCGCGGTCGTACCACATGTTGATGGCGCCCGAGGCGCCGGCGCCCACCGCGATGCACAGGAGCGCCACCGCCGCCAGCACAGGATGCAGCGAGCCGGGCGCGGCGATCAGCCCGGCGAGGCCGGTGAACACCACCAGCGACATCACCCGCGGCTTGAGGAGCTCGACGAAATCGGCCACCGAGGAATCGACGGCAGCGGCCGGTTCCGGTGCGGTGCGCGTCCTGATGGGTATAGCCGTCTGCGACACGGTATCCGCCTCCCTATGGAACCCGGGGGAGTTCTTCGTAGCTGTGGAACGGCGGCGGGCTTGTCACCGTCCACTCCAGCGTCGTCGCCCCCTCCCCCCACGGGTTCTCGCCCACCCGCTCCTTCGAGGCGAACACGCGATAGAGGATATAAAGGAACAGAAGGATGCTGATCCCCGAGATGTAGGCGCCGACGGACGCCACCATGTTCCAGCCCGCGAAGGCCTCGGGGTAGTCGGGGATGCGCCGCGGCATGCCGGCGAGGCCCATGAAGTGCATGGGGAAGAAGGTCAGGTTCACACCCACGAACATGACCCAGAAATGCAGCTTGCCCAGGGCCTCCGGATAGGGGCAGCCGGTCATCTTGGGAATCCAGTAGTAGAAACCCGCGAAGATGGCGAACACGGCACCGAGGCTCAGCACGTAGTGGAAATGGGCGACAACGTAGTAGGTATCGTGCAGCACGACATCCGCCCCCGCATTGGCCAACACCACCCCGGTGACGCCGCCCACCGTGAACAGGAAGATGAACCCGATGGCGAACAGCATCGGCGTCCTGAACTCGATGGAGCCGCCCCACATGGTGGCGATCCAGCTGAACACCTTCACCCCGGTCGGCACCGCGACCACCATGGTCGCCACCACGAAATAGGCGCGCGTGTCCACGTTCATGCCCACCGTGTACATGTGGTGGGCCCACACGATGAATCCGATGAAGCCGATCGCCACCATGGCGTAGGCCATGCCGAGGTAACCGAACACGGGCTTCCTCGAGAAGGTGGATACCACCTGGCTGATGATGCCGAACGCCGGCATGATCATGATGTAGACCTCGGGGTGGCCGAAGAACCAGAACAGGTGCTGGAACAGCACCGGATCGCCGCCGCCGGCGGCCTTGAAGAAGGTGGTCCCGAAATTGCGGTCGGTCAGCAGCATGGTGATGCCGCCGGCGAGGACGGGGATGGCGAGGATCAGCAGGAACGCGGTCACCAGCACCGACCATACGAAGAGCGGCATCCGGTGCAGGGTCATGCCGGGGGCGCGCATGTTGAAGATGGTGGTGATGAAGTTGATGGCGCCGAGGATCGAGGACGCGCCCGCCAGGTGAAGGCTCAGGATCGCCATGTCCACCGAGGGCCCGGGATGGCCGGTATCGCTGGACAGCGGCGGATAGATGGTCCAGCCCGTGCCCGCCCCGCCGGCCACCGCCGCCGAGCCCACCAGGAGAAGGAGCGCCGGCACCAGGAGCCAGAAGCTGATGTTGTTCATGCGCGGGAAGGCCATGTCGGGGGCGCCGATCATCAGCGGCACGAACCAGTTGCCGAAGCCGCCGATCAGCGCCGGCATGACCACGAAGAAGACCATCAGCAGGCCGTGGGCGGTGATCACGACGTTGAAGAGTTGGTAGTCGTCGCCGAAAAACTGCATGCCGGGGGCTTCCAGCTCCATCCGCATGAGGATGGAGAAGGCGCCGCCGATGAGGCCCGAGACCACGGCAAGGACCAGGTACATCGTGCCGATGTCCTTGTGGTTGGTGGAGTACAGCCACCGCCGCCAGCCCGAGGGGACGTGGTGTTCGCCGTGGCCCGACGCCGCGCGCTCGCTCATGGTCGTCCCCTCAGCTCACCGGATGACGCCGCCGGGGGCGGCCGGAGCCTCTCCACCGGCGAGCAGCGGAGGGACGGCGGGGGTCCGGGCCGCCGCCTTCTTCCGCGATTCCACCCACTCCTCGAACGCGGCCTTCGAGACCGCCTCCACCGCGACCGGCATGAAAGCGTGATTGACCCCGCACAGTTCCGAGCACTGCCCGTAATAGACGCCCGGGCGCTCGATCCGCATCCAGGTCTCGTTCAAGCGCCCCGGCACCGTATCGGTCTTGATCCCGAGCGCCGGCACCGCCCAGGAATGAAGCACGTCGGCGGCCGTGAGCAGCACGCGGATGTCGGTGCCCACCGGGACCACCGCGCGGTTGTCCACCTCGAGGAGCCGCCGCTGGTCGGGCTTCAGCTCGTTTTCGGGGATCATCAGGCTGTCGAAGGCGACCCCGCCGTGGTCGGGGTATTCGTAGCTCCAGTACCACTGGTGGCCGGTGACCTTGAGGGTCATCTCGGGCGTCACGGCGCGGTCCATGAAGTACAGGAGCCGGAAGGAGGGAATGGCGATGACCACCAGGATCATCACCGGCACCACCGTCCACAGGACCTCGACGAACGTGTTGTGCGTCGTGCGCGAGGGCGTCGGATTGGCCCTGGCGTTGAAGCGGATCATCACCCAGGCCAGGAGCAGGGAAACGAAGACCACGATGGCGATGGTGATGACCAGGAGCAGATCGTGGAAATCGTGGATGCGCTCCGCCACCGGCGTTGCCGCCGGCTGGAGCCCCAATTGCCAGGGCTTCGCTTCCTGGGCGAAGGCCGCGGATGCGGCACCGAGCAACCCGGCGCAGGTGCCGGCAAGCGTCGCAAGGGTCAATACAGGGACCTGAACGAGCCGTGTTCTCGCCATACCGCCAAGAAATCAGCTGATAATTTTCCTACCCGGCGAAGGGGCATTTGCCGTGGGCAGGCGCAAACTACAATACCGGGGACGCATTCCACAACCGAATCCGGGCGCCGCCCGCCGGAAACTCGAATCGCTCTCGGAGCCATAGGAAAATCGTTCAGAATCAGATGCGTGATCCGCCGCCGACGGACGGCCGGACGCCAGCGCGTCCGGGTCGCGGGGCGTCCGCCGGGGCGCGCACGGCGAAGTGATGGGCGCGGAGCCATTCCGCGGTATAAAATCCCATTCCGCTACGGCCGGATGCGGGCGGCCGAGGAGGAGGATCGACCATGACCGTGTTCCGTCACTATCGATTCGGCCCGCGGCGTGCGGGCCTGCCAGGCCTCGCGGCCGCGCTCGCGCTTGCCGTCGCGGTCCCGACATCCCCCGCCCTCGCCGTCGGCGGCGACGACGAATTGGGGGACCTGGCCCCGTCGGCCAAGGCCCAGTACGAGAACGCCAAGCGGGAGGTGGACCGGGGCCGCTACGCCAGGGCCATCCCCATGCTCGAGCGGGTGGTCAAGGCCGAGCCGGCCAACGCCAACGCCCACAACCTGCTGGCCTTCAGCCACCGCAAGCTGGGCCGCTACGACAAGGCCTTCGCGCTCTACCGCACGGCGCTCGCCCTCGATCCCAGGCACCGCGGGGCCCATGAGTATCTGGGCGAGCTCTACCTCGCAAAAGGCGACCTCGCCTCGGCCGAGCAGATGCGGGCGCGGCTCGCCGGGCTCTGCGGCGGCGCCTGCGAGGAGCTCGCGGACCTCGACAGGGCCATCGCCGCCTTCAAGGCGGGGCGGGCGACCAACTGAGCCGCGGCGGCGGTCCCGGCCGCGCCGCCAGCAGCGCTACGCAGTGGCGGGCGCCGGGACCGTCCCTATATAGTATCCAGATATAGTATCCAGTCCGTGTGACCCTGACGGCGCGCCCGCGCGCGGCACAGCCCGGAGTATTCATGTCCGACCTCGCCATAGCCGACGACCTGTTTTTCGAGCGCGCGGGCCTCGACCGCGAGCACACCCAGACCCGGCTCGAGCGCTCCCTTGCCGGCGCCGACGACGGCGAGCTCTTCCTCGAATACGCGCTCTCGGAGAGCTTCGCCTTCGACGACGGGCGCCTGCGCTCGGCCGGATTCGACACCTCCCAGGGTTTCGGCCTCCGCGCCATCGCCGGCGAGGCGACGGGCTACGCCCACGCCTCGGAGCTCTCCGACGAGGCGCTGGCCCGCGCCGCCGAGGCCGTCCGCGCCGTGACCCGCGGGCATTCCGGCACCTACGCCGCCCCGCCCGCCCGCACCAACCGGGCGCTCTACGGCGCCGTCAACCCGCTCGCCGAGGTCCCGTTCGAGGCCAAGACCGGGCTTCTCGCCGAGATCGACGCCTATCTCAGGGCCAGGGATTCGCGCGTCCGTCAGGTCATGACCTCGCTCACCGGCGAGTGGCGGGTCGTCGAGATCCTGCGCGCCGACGGCGAGCGCGTCGCCGACGTGCGCCCGCTGGTGCGCCTCAACGTCTCGGTGATGGCGGCCGACGACGACCGCCAGGAGACCGGCAGCTTCGGCACCGGCGGGCGCGAGGGCTACGGGCGCTTCATCGCGCCCGAGTCCTGGCGTGCCGCCGCCGACGAGGCCCTGCGCCAGGCCCTGGTCAAGCTCGACGCGGTGCCGGCCCCGGCCGGCGAGATGGAGGTGGTGCTGGGGTCCGGCTGGCCCGGGATCCTGCTCCACGAGGCCATCGGCCACGGGCTCGAGGGCGACTTCAACCGCAAGAAGACCTCGGTGTTCTCCGGCCTCCTCGGCCGGAGGGTGGCGGCGCCCGAGATCACCGTCGTCGACGACGGCACCCTGCCCGACCGCCGCGGCTCGCTCACCGTCGACGACGAGGGCACGCCCACCTCCTCGACCACGCTGATCGAGAACGGGGTGCTGGTGGGCTACATGCAGGACCGCATGAACGCCCGGCTCATGGGCATGGCCCCCACCGGCAACGGCCGCCGCCAGGACTTCGCCCACCGGCCCATGCCGCGCATGACCAACACCTACATGCTGGCCGGCCCGCATCCGCGCGAAGATATCCTCGCCAGCGTGAAGAAGGGGATCTATGCCGTCAATTTCGGCGGCGGCCAGGTCGACATCACCTCGGGCAAGTTCGTGTTCTCGGCCTCCGAGGCCTACCTGGTCGAGGACGGCCGCATCGGCCCCGCGGTCAAGGGCGCGACGCTGATCGGCAACGGCGCCGACGCGCTCACCCGCATCACCATGGTCGGCAACGACATGGCGCTCGATCCCGGCATCGGCACCTGCGGCAAGGACGGCCAGGGGGTGCCGGTGGGCGTCGGCCAGCCGACGCTGAAGATCGCGGCGCTCACCGTGGGCGGCACCGCCGCCTGAGGGCTCTTCCCATGGCCCGCCTCCCCCGCCTGCGCGGCCGAAGCCGCTCCGGCGCGGCGAAGGCCCGACGGCCGCTCGGCCCGTGGGCGTGGTTCCTGGTCCTTCTCGCCCTGCTGGGCGCGCTGGTGGCGTGGCTGGCCTCGGGCGCGGCCCGGCTGCCCGACGACGACGCCGTGAGTGCCCGCCTGGTCCACGGCGTGGTGCTGGCCGCCGTGATCGGGGCCGGGATCATCCATGGCCGGCGCATCGGGTTCCGCGGCGCCCTCGGCGCCGCCTTCGCCTGGCTGGCGATCGGCGCCGGCCTGGTGCTGGTCTACAGCTACCGCTTCGAGCTCGAGGGCGCCTGGCAGCGCATCGCCGGCGAGCTCGTGCCCGACCGGGCGATGGTGGCGGAGGGGCGCGCGCTGTCCTTCCGGCGGGCGGCCGACGGGCATTTCTACGTCGCCGCCGCCGTCAACGGCGCCGCCATCCGCTTCCTGGTCGATACCGGGGCCAGCACCACGGTGCTCGACCCGCGCGACGCGGCCCGCGCCGGCCTCGATCCCGCCGGGCTCGCCTACACCCAGCGCTTCCGCACCGCGAGCGGGACGGTGGCGGGCGCGCCGGTGACCCTTGAAAGGGTCGAGATCGGCCCGGTCGTCTTGCGCGACGTACGCGCCTCGGTCAACGCGGTGCCGCTCGGGACCTCGCTCCTCGGCATCTCGACGCTGGCGGAGTTCCGCCGCTGGCGCGTCGAGGACGACACGCTGGTGCTGGAGTACTGAGCCGCTGCGCTCAAAGCAATACCGTCACGCCCCGGCTCGTCCGGGGCGTCCAGCGGTTTCGCCGTGTTTTGATGGTGGAGACTGGCCCTGCATCGTTCCCGACACGTCGCGCGATGCGCCTTACGCAGTGGACGCTGACCGGCGAGACCTCGACCCAAATCCACCGGGAGCTGGATGCCCCGCCTAAAGCGAGGCATGACGGGAGGAGTGAACGAGTCCTAACGGGACAGCACTGGGATAAACCGGGCGATGACGACTTGGATTCAAGAATCCGGCGACGTCGAACGTAGCCTAATACGCGAATTCCTTGAACAGGGGATCGACCGAGCCGTTCCAGCGCCCGCGATAGAGCTCGAGCTTCACTTCCGCCGGGGTCTTGCCGCGCCGGAGGATCTCCTCCAGGGTCTCGAGGTGGTGGGCCTCGGTGACGCCGGCATCGTCGAGGCGCGCCCGTCGGTCGAGCCCGGCGCGGGCGAGCGCCACCACCTCGGCGGCGAGCGCGGCCAGCGGCCGGCCCCGGAACTCGGTGGCGAGCGCGCGCTTCGGCACCTCGCGGCGGAGATAGTCGTGCTCCGCCGCCGTCCAGTCCCGCACCATCTCCCAGGCCGCGGCCTGGGCCTCGGCGTCGTAGAGGAGCCCCACCCACAGCGCCGGCAGCGCGCAGATGCGGTCCCACGGGCCGCCGTCGGCGCCGCGCATCTCGAGATAGCGCTTGAGGCGCACCTCGGGGAACACGGTGGTCAGGTGGTCGGTCCAGTCGCCCATGGTGGGGTGCTCGCCCGGGCGCGCGGGCAGGCGGCCGGCGAGGAAGTCGCGGAAGGACTGGCCCGCCGCGTCGACGTACTTCCCGTCGCGGTAGACGAAGTACATGGGCACGTCGAGCAGCCAGTCGACGTAGCGCTCGAACCCGAAGCCGTCCTCGAACACGAAGGGCAGGATGCCGCAGCGGTCGGGATCGGTGTCGGTCCACACGTAGCTGCGGTAGCTGAGATAGTCGCTGGGGGCGCCGGCGACGAAGGGCGAGTTGGCGAACAGCGCCGTCGCCACCGGCTGCAGCGCGAGGCCGATGCGGAACTTCTGCACCATGTCGGCCTCGGACTCGAAGTCGAGATTGGTCTGGATGGTGCAGGTCCGGAGCATCATGTCGAGGCCGTGGCCGCCCTTCTTGGGCATGTAGGCGCGCATGATGCCGTAGCGCCCCTTGGGCATCCACGGCATGTCCTCACGCCGCCATTTGGGCTGGAAGCCGATGCCGATGAAGCCGGCGCCGATCTCGCCCGCCACCTCCTTGACCTGGGCGAGGTGCTGGGTCACCTCGTGGCAGGTCTGGTGCAGGGTCTCCACGGTCTCGCCCGAGAGCTCGAACTGCCCGCCCGGCTCCAGCGTGATCGAGGCGCCCCCCATGGTGAGCGCGATGGGCTTGCCGTCCTCCAGCACCGGGGCCCAGCCGAACCGGGTGAGTCCCTCCAGCATGGCGCGGATGCCGCGCGGGCCCGCGTAGGGCAGCGGCCGCAGATCGTCGAGGGCGAAGGCGAACTTCTCGTGCTCGGTGCCGATGCGCCAGGCCGCGCGCGGCTTGCAGCCGGCGGCGAGATACTCCACCAGCTGGGCCTTGGACGTGACCGGCTCGCCGGCGGCGGTGGGGGGACCGGACATGGGGGAATGGACCCTGGCTGACGTTTCCTCGAAGACGGGCGCGCTGGCGGCGGCGGACGCCCGGGCGCGGCCCTAGGCGTCGGGGGTCGCGTCCCGCCAGTCCCCGAGCCACGCCTGCCAGCACGCCAGCGCCGCCACCGCGGCGGTGTCGGCGCGCAGGAGCCGGGGCCCCAGGCTGACGGCGGTAACAAAGGGCAGTTTGCGGATGGCGTCAAGCTCCGCCGGCGCGAAGCCGCCCTCGGGCCCGATCAGCACCGCCCACGGCCCGCCCCGCGCGGCGCCGGCGAGCGCGGCGGCCACCGGCGCGCCGCCCCCGGATTCGTCGCACCACAAGAGCCGGCGTCCGGCCGGCCAGGCGCCGAGCGCCTCCATGACCGGCACGGGGGCACGCACCTCGGGCACGCTGAGGCGTCCGCTCTGCTGGGCGGCCTCGACGGCGTTGGCGGCGAGCCGCTCGCCGTTGACCCGGCCCACCGCGGTGTATTCGGTGAACACCGGCTGCAGGACCGAGACGCCGAGCTCGGCCGCCTTCTGCACCAGGTAGTCGATGCGGGCACGCTTGACGGGCGCGAACAGGAGCCACAGGTCGGGCTCGGCCCGTTGGGCCCGGCGCCGGCGGGCGACCTCCACCGAGGCCCAGCCCTTGCCGAAGCCGGCGATCGCGGCCTCCCATTCGCCGTCGCGGCCGTTGAACAGCGCGATCCGCTCACCGGCCGAGAGCCTGAGCACGTGGCGGAGGTAATGGGCCTGGGTCGGCGCGAGGCCGATGGTCGCCCCCGCCGCCAGCGGCTCGCTCACATAGAGCCGGGCCCGGACCGGGGCCGGCCCGGCCGGTGCGGTTGGCGCGTCTCGATCCATGGGTCCGGCGGCTTGTGGAGGCGATATCGCCGGACTAAGACTACAGGCATGGAACCGGCGGGCACAACGGCGAGCGACATCCGCGCCGACGACTGGGTGGCGCGCCTCGTGCCGCGCGCCGCGCAGCCCTATCTCCGCCTCGCCCGGGTCGACCGGCCCATCGGCATCTGGATCCTGGTGTTCCCGTGCTGGTGCTCGCTGGCGCTGGCGAGCCCCGGCCTCGCCGAGCCGTGGGAGATCCTCGGGCTCGCCGCGCTGTTCCTGGCCGGCGCCGTGGTCATGCGGGGCGCCGGCTGCACCTTCAACGACATCATCGACCGCGACATCGACGCCCGCGTCGCACGCACCCGGACGCGCCCGATCCCGTCCGGGGCCGTCACCGTGCCCCAGGCCCTCGTTTTCCTCGGGTTCGAGCTCGCCGTCGGCCTCGGGATCGTCGCGGCGTTCAACCGCTTCACCGTGCTCCTCGCCGTCGCCGCCCTGCCGCTGGTCGCCGCCTACCCGTTCATGAAGCGCATCACCGACATCCCCCAGGCCTGGCTGGGCCTGACCATGACCTGGGGCGCGCTCCTGGGCTACGCGGCGGCGACGGGGACCTTGGCGCCCGAGGCGTGGCTGCTCTACGCCGCGCTGTTCTTCTGGACGCTGGGCTACGACACCATCTACGCCTACGCCGACAAGGCCGACGACCTGGCGGCCGGCGCCAGGTCGCTGCCGCTCAAGCTGGGCGAGTGGGCGAAGCCGTGGTTCTATGGCGTCTACGTCGTCGCGGTCGCGCTGATCGCGGCGGCGGGCTACGTCGCCGGGCTCGGCTGGGCGTTCTGGCCGATGCTCGCCGCCGCCTACGCCCAGCTCCTGTGGCAGGTGTGCCGGGTCGACCTCGACGATCCCGCCGACTGCCTCGACAAGTTCCGCTCCAACCGCCTGTTCCTGGCCCTGGTGCTGGCGGCCATCGTCGCCGGCCAGATCGGACGCGCGCCCTGAGCGGGCGGATTCCCGCGCCCGGGCCCGGGTCGGCCGCCGCCCGCTTCGTCCGGGCCAACACCGCGCTCGCCTGCCATCCGCTGGTGCCCGAGCTGCGCCTCCACCTCGCCACCGAGATCACGCCGATCTGGCGGGCGAGCGAGGAAAGCCTGAATGCCCCGGGGGGCGAGCCGCCGTTCTGGGCCTTCGCCTGGCCCGGCGGCGCCGCCATCGCCCGGCACATCCTGGATCACCCCGAATCGGTGCGCGGGCGGGCCGTCCTCGATGTCGCCGCCGGTTCCGGCATCGCCGCCATCGCCGCCGCCAGGGCCGGGGCGGCGCGGGCGACGTCTGCTACGAGCGCGACATGGCGGAGCGCATGACGGCGTGGCTGCGGGCGGCGGCGGCCGCGGGGGCGGAGGCGTGGCTGGCGGATCCCGGCCGCGCGTATCTGCCCGAGGGAAACCTCGCCGA
>DASWKZ010000177.1:0-1930 GCA_036396355.1 Alphaproteobacteria bacterium | reverse complement strand
TGCGCAAGCATGTGGGCACGCGGCAGCTGCGCTTCCTGGTGGCGAGGTGGGTCCTTTCCCCGGTGCCCGCCTGGCGCCGAAGCGCCCACGCCTATTGGCGGGCGTCGCCGGCGGCAGCGCTCGGCGCCGAGAAACTCTTCGAGCGGACCTTCACCGGGAGCTTTTCGCTCGCCGGCCGGGAGGCGGCGTTCCTGCGGCGCTACCCGGCGGCCGCGGGCGCGCTGACCGCCGACGGCCGGCTGCGCCTCTCCTCGACGATCCGCGCCGACGCGCTCGCGGACTGCGAGGTGCTGCCGCTGGCCCCGGGCGTCCTGCACCTGCCGACCGAGAGGATGGTGCTGGCCGCCGGCCGCGCGTTCAATCCCAGGACCGTGCGGCCGTTCCGCTACGAGGCGGCGGCGCCCGCGGCGGGGACCGTCATCCCGCTGCTGGCCGCGCACTACTACCATTTCGTCCTCGACGAGCTGCGCTTGGTGCTGCGCGCGCTCGCCGACGCGCCGGCGCTACGGACCGCGACCCTGCTGGTCCCCACCGGCGTCGAGCCGTTCCGCGAGGCGGCCTGCGACGCCCTCGCGCGGGCCTATCCCGGGCTGGAGATCCGCCGGATCCGCAAGGAGCAGAAGGTCCGCTGCGCCGCCGTCGCGGTGCTGGGCCGGGTGCCGGGCACGGGAATGCACGACTTCGCCGACGGCGAGACCATCGCCGCGGTCGCCGGGCTCTACCGGGCGCGCTACGGGATCGCGCCGGGCGTCCCCCGCCGCCGCCTGTTCGTGAGCCGCGAGGCCGGCCGCTGGGACCGCGGGCTCCTCAACGAGGAAGAGGTGTTCGGGGCGCTGCGGGCGCACGGCTTCGAGCGCATCCGCCCGGAGGCCATGGACCACGCCGAGCAGGTGCGGGCCTTCTCCGAGGCCGCCGCCGTCGCCGGCGTCGCCGGGGCGGCCCTGACCAACCTGGCCTTCTGCCCGCCGGGCGCGCGGGTCCTCGAGATCCGGCCCGACACCTTCCGCAACCCCATCTGGATCGGGCTCTGCAAGCAGCTCGGGCTGGAGCATTTCGCCGTGGAGGGCCGGACGCGCGGCTCGCGCGGCCACCTCACGGTGGACGCCGCCGAAATCCGGATCCTGGCCCGGGAGCTCGCCGGCTGAAGGGCCGCGGCGGGACGAGATATCCGGCCGCGGCCCATGGATGAATGCCTTGCCTGTGTCGTGACGCGTCGTCCCGACGCCGTGCTATTGCCAGCCCTTCTCCTGCCACCGGCCGCGCAGGGTCTTCAGGAGCTTGACGCAGAGCTTGTTCTTGCCCTGCTGGGAGGCCTCGCCCGCCCGCCGCAGCACGCCCTCGAGGGAGCGGCCCTCCTTGTCCATGATCTCGATGGCCCCGCTATCGGCCTTCTTCCTGATCTCGGCCCATTCGCCCTGGGCCTTGGCGACGTCGGCGGCGCATTTTCCGGCGGCCTGGGGCGTGCCCGAAAGCGCAAGGGCGACGGCGAGCGCCAGCGGCGCGAGCAGGGCTGGATGACGAGGCATGGTCCCCTCCTTGGTTTTTGTTGACTGGTCCCCCTCGGGCCGGCCCATCCCCCCGGATGCGCCCTCCCTCGGCCATTCCGCAGTAATCGAGGCCCCCGGGCCCGTCAAGGCCTTTGGGCCTGGGACGGTCGCCGGCGTGGCATTTGACAATCCCCCGCCCGCCGCTATAGTGGCGCCCCTTCCGGGAGCGCGGGCCCCAGGCCCCGCCCGCCCCGCGGGCCGACCGGGACAAAAATAACACCAGATCTACTAGGGCATTCGAGCGCATGAGCAAGCGACACCCGTCGAAGCACAAGATCGACCGCCGCCTCGGGGTCAACCTCTGGGGCCGGCCCAAGAGCCCCTACAACAAGCGCGAATACGGCCCCGGCGAGCACGGCCAGCGCCGCTTCAAGGTGTCCAAC
>DASWKZ010000176.1:0-10642 GCA_036396355.1 Alphaproteobacteria bacterium | reverse complement strand
CTCAAGACCATGTCTGGAAGCTGGCCGGGGGCGGGGGTGGCGGCGCTGCGGCTCAATTCCGACGTGGTCCACTGGCCGGAGATCAACGGCTCGCCCCGCCGGGTGAAGATTCCGGTCTCCCAAGGCGATCGCTACAACGGCTTGGTTCTGCTGTTCTCGACCGACACCGGCGAACTGCTCGCCATCTTCAACGACGGCTATGTCCAGAAGACCCGGGTGGGGGGCTCGTCCGGGGTCGCCGCCAAGTATCTCGCGCGCAAGGACGCGGCGGTGATGGGCCTCCTGGGCAGCGGCTGGCAGGCCACCGGCCAGATCGAGGCCATGGCGGCGGTGCGCGATCTCGCCCTGGTCAAGGTGTTCAGCCCGACCGAGGCCAACCGCGAGGCCTTCGCCCGACGGTATTCGGAGAAGCTCGGCATCGAGGTGCGCGCGGTGGACAGCCCCGAGGAAGCGGCCGACGGGGTCGATATCCTGGCCTCGGCCACCAACTCCATGACCCCGACCGTCCGGCCGGAATGGGTGCGGCCCGGCATGCACGTCACCAGCGTCCGCGGGTCAGAGATACCCATCGATGTGCTGAAGACGGTTGATCGCCTGGTGGTCAACACCCATGACCCGGTCAGCGCCCATCCCGCACGCGGCTGGCCCGAGGAGATCCCCGAATTCGTGAACGGCGACTACGCGCGGCCCGACATCGGGGTGTTCGACATCTCCTCGGCGCCGGCGCTCAAGGACGTGGTCGCCGGGACGGCGTCCGGGCGCTCCTCGGAGGACGAGATCACCTGTTTCCACAACTACAAGGGCCTCGGCCTGCAGTTCGCGGCCATCGGATCGATCATCTACGCCGAGGCCCGCCGCCGCCAGATCGGGCTGACCGTGGAGGACCGTTATTTCAGCCAGTCGGTGCACCCCTGACGGTCGGAGGGAGCACGGCACCGGCAGACGCAGCCAGCGAGGAAGAGAGGGAACCGTCCATGATCGACGTCTACATGTGGACCACGTCCAACAGCCGGCGGGCCTCCGTCGTGCTGGAGGAAGCGAGGCTCGAATACATCGCGCACCCGATCAACCTGCGCAAGAATGAACAAAAATCCCCGGAACACACCGCCCGCAATCCCTACCAAAAGATTCCGGTGATCGTCGATTCCGACGGTCCCGGCGGCAAGCCGGTGACGGTCTTCGAATCAGGTGCAATTCTGCTCTATGCCGCCGAGAAATCCGGGAAGCTCTATGGCCGCGACGCCGCGGACCGGGTCGAGGTGCAGAAATGGCTGATGCTGCACGTGAGCGGGTCCCTGCCGATCCTGGGGGCGCTCCGCAACCATCCGACCATGCGGGACGACGCCGCGCGCATCTGCAAGGTCATCGACGGGCATCTGGCGGACCATCGGTTCTTCGCCGAAGAGTTCTCCATCGCCGACATCGCGTTTTTTCCGCGGGTGGCCGGTTTCAACCAGGACCTCTTCCCGGTCCTCGAATGCAAGAACATTGCCCGCTGGATCGACGAGGTCGGCGCCCGCCCCGCCATCAAGCGGGGGATGGCCCAGCCGAAGGTGTGATCGGGGGGCGCCCGCGCGGGGACCGACGGGCCGCAAAATCGCGGCCGATGTGCTCAGACGTTCGAAGGCGGGGTGAAGTCCTCGTGGCCCTTCGGCAGCTTGTCCGAGGGGTACTCGACGGTCTTCTGGAACAGCATGTGCATGAACAGGAACAGCGGCTTCGCCTTCATCACCAGCACCACCATCTGGTCGTCCCTGGAAGCGTTGAAGTGCTGGTGGACGCAGCTGCACTCCACGATGGAGGCATCGCCCGCCTCGTATTCCATGCGCACGCCGTCGTGGATGTCGTAGCCCTTGCCGGTCAGGATGTAGAACACCGCCGAGTTCATGTGCCCGTGCTTCTGTCCCGAGGCCTCGGGCCCGAAGCAGTCGACGTGGCATTCGATGGACTGGGCGATCTGGATGTTCTGGGGGCTGATGGCGATCTTGTGGAAATAGGCGGGCCCGCCCTTCCACTGGATCGCGGCCCCGGCATAGACCCGCGGCTGGTCGTAGAGGCTCTTGTAGACCTCGCCGTAGGTGCCTTCGAGCGCCCGCACGAAGGTGCGCTTCTTCTGCCACCGATCCCAGACCGGCTGGTTGTGTCCGGCGGCGGGACGCGTCTTGAGCGGGGCGTCTTCGGGCATGGCGGCGGGCCTAGAGATCGTCCGGCGGCACGTAGTTCTCGCCGCCGGGAGAGGGGGTCTTGGGCGGATATTCCACTACCTTCTGGAACAGCATGTGCATGAACAGGAACAGCGGCTTCGCCTTCATCACCAGCACCGCCATCTGCTCGTCCCCGTCGTTCAGGTGCTGATGCACGCAGCCGTTCTCGACGACGCAGGCATCCCCCGCCTCGTAGGGGTAGTGGACAGTGTCGTGCACGTCGTGCCCCTTGCCCGAGAGGATGTAGAACACGGCCGAGTTCATGTGGCCGTGCTTCTGGCCATAGCCATGGGGTGAGAACACGTTGAGGTGGCACTCGATGGACTGGGCGATCTCCACCGACTGGGGGTTGATCAGGGCCTTGCCGTACAGCTGGGGCCCGCCCTTCCACTTCCAGTCGCCGTGGGAATAAACCCGCGGCTGGGCGTAGAGGCTCTTGTAGACCTCGCCATAGGTGCCCTCCAGCGCCCGCACGAAGGTGCGCTTCTTCTGCCAGCGGGCCCACACCACCTCCTTGCCCTGGTTGTGCCCGGCCTCGCCCGGCTTAACGAAGACCTCGGTTTCGTCCTTGTCGGTCAACTGGTCCTCGGACATCGAACTCCCCATCGTCCATGGATTGACGCTCATCGGTCCCACCCACATTAGCACACGGCGGCAATTGCGCAAACCGGCGCTCGGTCACGGAAATTTGTATTGGAAGCGGCTCCCGGGGCAGCCTATAGCTACCCGCGGGAGGTCCGCCGATGTCCAACTCCGGTGCCATGGTCGGTGTTCCGACAAGGTCCGCCCTGCGCGCGAAGTTCGCGGACCCGGACGTTACCGCCACCGGCGAGCGCCGCGCGCGCGTCGGCTTGCGGCGGCTGCGTACCCTGTGGGTGAATACCGGGACCCTGTGCAACCTCACCTGCGCCAACTGCTACATCGAATCGAGCCCGACCAACGACCGCCTCGCCTATTTTCCCCTCGGCGATCTGGTCGCCTATCTCGACGAGATCGCCAACAACGGCCTCGGCACCGAGGAGATCGGGTTCACCGGCGGCGAGCCGTTCATGAATCCCGACATCATCCCCATGCTCGAGGAGACGCTCGCGCGCGGGTTCCGGACTCTGGTGCTGACCAACGCCATGAAGCCCATGGCGCACAAGAAGGACGCCCTCCGCGTGCTGCGCCGCCGGCACGGGGAGCGGCTGCAGATTCGGGTTTCCCTCGATCACTTCGATCCCGCGCGCCACGAGGAGGAGCGCGGGAAGGGAACCTTCGCCATCACCCTTGCGGGCCTGAAGTGGCTCGCGCGCGAGGGGTTCCGTCCGCGGGTGGCGGGACGAACCCGCTGGGGCGGGACCGAGGCCGAGCTTCGGGCGGGCTTCGCCGATCTGTTCGCGCGGGAAGGAATCGCCATCGATTGCGCGGACCCCGATATGCTGGTCCTGTTCCCGGAAATGGACGAGGCCGCCGACGTGCCGGAGATCACCGAGCGCTGCTGGGGGGTGCTCGGCAAGGATCCGGCGAGCGTCATGTGCGCGGATTCGCGCATGGTGGTGCGCCGCAAGGGAGCCGCCGGGCCGGCGGTGCTGGCCTGCACGCTGATCGCGTACGATCCCGCCTTCGAGCTGGGGACGCGGCTGGCCGACGCCGCGGGCGAGGTATCGCTCAATCACCCCCATTGCGCGCGGTTCTGCGTGCTCGGCGGGGGCGCATGCTCCCGGGGATGAGGCCGGCGCGGGACGCTTGCCGGACAGCCCGCGGATCAATCCTTATTCTGAGAAATCCACCACATCCTATTGTTTTTTATTGAAAGCCTTGCAGGGGTCCTGGCGCTGGCGACGGGGCGTGAACCACGCATGGTCGAAGGGCAGTTCGGCCCCTCCATAGGCCTCGGCATAATCGGCGGGATCGGTGCGCCCGGCGGAAACCTCGATGGCGGCGACCGAGACGATCGGTCCCCCGGCGCCGCGCAGCCGGAGGTAGCGGGGCACCCCGCGATCGGTGCGCACATGGCCCGAACCGGCGATGAGGATGGCGCCGTCCCCGGCTATCCTGGCCGCGCGGATGAGGCCGTCGGCCAGCACCGCGTCACGGGCGATCTGGACATGGACGAACGTTGCCGCCCGGGACGCGGAAAGTTGCCCGCAATGAGCTTCGATGATCTCGCGGGCCATGGATTGCGTGAGCGATTCGGAGAGCGGGCGATCGAGGCCCAGGGCCTCGCGCCGCGCAGCGCCGAGGGCGGCGAGGCCGTCGGCCATGATGGGGCGGATCAGGCGGCGCGGCAGGTTGGCCGCCATCAGCGGCAGATTCCGTGCCACCACGGGTGCGATGACCGGGAGGTACTGCCCGAAGGCGGGCCAGCCCGACTCGGCCCATCCGGTCGCCGGGCCCAGGCCGGCAGCATCGCTTGGGTGAACGGAAAGGTGATCGTCGATCATCGCTTGCTGATCCTCGCCCCACATCTCCAGGGCGAGGCCCGGCCGCCGGCCATCCGCCAGGAGCCGGGCGACGATCCAGGCCTGGATGCGATGGTGGTCCGGGTTGTCGTGGGTCTCGCCGAGGAGGATGAGCCGTGCGCCGGCGAGGCGGCCGACCAGCTCCTCGGGCGTGCGGAAGCGACGGGATCCCGTCTCCCATATGCGCCCGGCCAGCGGATGGTCGCGGAGGCCGGTCGAGATCCAGGGTTCCCGGGGCGGCCCGGGGACCCCGGACTCCGCCGCCGATCCCGGCGGCGGCGACAGGGCGGCGAGGGCGAGGATTCCGGCGATCAGCCGGCGCCGGCGTCCGGCGAAGGGCAGGGGGCGGTCTGGCAATATCCCGGAAGGCGTCATGGAGTCTCGAAGCCCGACACGACGACGTTCCGGCAAGATTGCGCCGCTTTTGCGCGGACGTACACGGTGATTTGGCCCGGCATCGAACGACCGCGGCTGATATCCGCGCGGCCGGGCTAGATGTAGTAGAGGATCAGCATCACGCACAGGAGCACCGCCACCCACAGCACGGTGGAGCCCACCGGCCAGGTGCGGGCCAGGGCGCCCTGCGGGCCGTGGTGGCGGTAGACCGTGGCGATGAACCGGTTGAGCCGCACCCGGGCGCGGAGAAGGGCGCGAAGATGCAGATGGCTGACGATCTCCCGCAGGAGCCCGAGAACCCCCCTCAGCAGCCGCCGGTAGAGCCAGTCCGCGTCCAGGTTCACGGCCTTCTCGTTGGCGGGGTAGAGCCCGGTCCCGAGGAAGATGACGAAGGCCAGCGCCGCGAAGGCGAGGAGCTGCAACTGGGTCAGCACGTGGTCGAAGGTGTAGGTGTCGTACTCCATGGGATGGGGCAGCAGACGATGGAGCCCCTCGGGGTAGACGCCGATTGCCACGCACAAGGCGGCCGCGAGGCCCATGGCCACCAGCATGCCCCTCGGCGCCTCCTCGCAGCTGAGGCCGCGGTCGGGGCCGAAGAAGGCGAAATAGGGCACCCGGATCGCCGAGTAGAGGAGCACGCAGGCGGAGGCGAACAGCATGACGAGCCACGCCGCGTAATGGCCGCCCCCGGCGGCGGCCGACAGCAGCAGGGACTTGGTGGCGAATCCGCTGAACAGCGGGGCGGCGGCGATGGAGGCCGCGCCGACGGTGCAGAACGCGGCGGTGAGCGGCATCGAGCGCCACAGCCCGCCGAGGTCGGTGGCCCGGGCGCTGCCCATGCGGTGGAGGACCGCGCCGATGCTCATGAACAGGAGCGCCTTGTAGAGGACGTGGGCGACCGCCTGGGCCACGGCCCCGTTGATAGCGAGCGGCGTGCCGATGCCGACGCCGATGACCATGAAACCCAGCTGGTTCACGAGGCTGTAGGCAAGCACGCGGCGCAGGTCGTTCTCGATGATCGCATAGAAGATCGGGAACACGGTCATGACGGCGCCGATCCAGATCAGCATCTCGGTGCCCGGGAATCCGCGGGCGAGGGCGTAGACCGCGAGCTTGGTGGTGAAGGCCGACAGCACCACGGTCCCGAACACCGTGGCTTCGGGATAGGCGTCGACGACCCAGCTGTGGAGCAGCGGGAACGCGCACTTGATGGCGAAGGCAAGGAAGATGAGCGCGGTCGCCGTCCCCGTCAGGCCGAGCTCGCCGAAGGCGAGCGAGCCCGTCTCCCGGTAATGGAGAACGACGCCGGCGAGCAGGATCACGCCGGAGCCCACCTGGATGACGATGTAGCGCATGCCGGCGCGGTAGGCCCGCTCGGTCCGCCGCGCCCAGATCAGGAACACCGACGCGATCGCGGTGAGCTCCCAGAAGATGAACAGCGAGATCAGGTCGCCGGCAAAGACCGCGCCGATGGCCGCGCCGGCATAGACGAGCGCGCTGGCATGCTGGATCGGGTCGCGCTCGTGCCATCCGAAGATGACGTTGAGGAACGCGGCGAGGAAGAACACGCCGGCGAAGGCGAGAGAGAGCCCGTCCACACGCACCAGGACGAGGGCATGGCCGAACAGATCCACCTCGCCGCCGGGCCCTTCCGGCAGGACGAGGAGATGGATGGCCCCCAGGACCGGCAGCGCCAGCATGAAGAGCCGCCGCGGCCGGTCGGGGAGCAGCGGCGCCAGCAGGCCGCCCACGATCAGGACGAGTCCGGGAGGGAGGCTAGCCGTCATAGTAGCTTTCCCGGCGCCGCGTCAGCGCCCGCAGGACCCGCGCGCCGAGGACCAGAACGGTGCAGGAGATCACGGCGAACAGGCCGTAGAAGGCCGGGAACTCCTCCAGGCGGAAGGCCCCGTGGCGGTGGTGCACGACGTCCACCGCCGCCAGCGCGATCGCGAGCGTCCACAGCACCCGCGACGCCGGGCGCAACCGGCGGCGGACGTCCGGTAACATGTCGGTGTTTTGGCTCCGGTCGGTCATGGGAGGACTCCCGCGTCAGGGCCGCGTAATCGGCTCGAGCAGCCGATACAGTGAATCGGCATAGAAGAACAGCGCCACGCAGCCGGCCGCGGTGATCAGCGGCGGGACGACGCAGAGCGCGGGCGCCTCACGGATGCCCGTGACCAGGCCGGGCGCGGCGGCCGCGCCGACCGCCCGCGGGACGGGATCGCGGGCGCCGGGTGACCCGGCCGCGGGCGCGAGGAATCCGCGTCCGACCACAGGCAGCAGGTAGGCGACGTTGAGCAGGGAGCTCACCATGAGCACGCCGATCATCACCAGTTGCCCCGCGTCGGCCGCGCCCAGCATGAGGTACCACTTGCTCCAGGACCCGCCCATGGGCGGCAGGCCGATGACCGAGAGCGCACCGATCAGGAACGCGCCGTAGGTGAAGGGCATCACTCGTCCGAGGCCGTCCATGTCGCTGATCTCGGTCTTGTGGGTGGCGGTGTAGATGGCGCCCGCGCAGAAGAACAGCGTGATCTTGCCCATGGCGTGCATGGCGATCTGCATGGATCCGCCTATCACGCCGAGCGACGTCGCCAGCGCCGCGCCGAGGATGACGTAAGAAAGCTGGCTCACGGTCGAATAGGCGAGCCGCGCCTTCAGATTGTCCTTGGTCATGGCGATGATCGAAGCGGCCAGCAGCGTGAAGGCCGCGACCCAGACGAGCCAACGGGACGCGCCGGTGGCGGCGAGGAAATCGATCCCGAAGATGTAGACGACGACCTTCATCACCGTGAACACGCCGGCCTTGACCACGGCGACGGCATGGAGCAGGGCGCTGACCGGGGTCGGCGCCACCATGGCCGCCGGCAGCCAGCGGTGGAACGGCATCAAGGCGGCCTTGCCGATCCCGAACATGTAGAGTCCGAGCAGCGCCGGTACCACAACCTCGTCGATCCTGCCGGCGAGGATGCCGCCCTTGGTGAAGTCGAGCGTCCCGGTGGCGATCCAGGTCCAGATGATGGCCACCATCTGCAGCCCGATGGAGGTGCCGAGGAGCAGGCCGAGATAGGTGCGTCCCGACCGACGCGCCTCCTCGGTCTCCTTGTGGATCACCAGCGGATAGGTGGAGACCGTCAGCATCTCGTAGAAGATGAAGAGCGTGAACATGTTGGCGGCGAACGCGATGCCCATGGCCGAGAGGATCGCGATGGCGAAGCACATGTAATAGCGGGTCTGGTGGCCCTCCCGGTTTCCGCGCATGTAGCCGATGGAATAGAGCGAATTGACGATCCACAGCCCGGACGCGATCAGCCCGAACATCATGCCCAGGGGCTCGATCCTCAGCGCGAGCGCGAGGCCGGGCATGACCTCCCGGAGGACGACCGCCGGTTCCGCGCCCTCTTGGAATTGCCCGAACAGCCACAGGACATCGAGGAACAGCAGGCTCGCGGTCCCCAGCGTCACGCCCTCGCGGAGGTTGGGGCTGCGGCCCGTGAGCCCGATCAGGACGGCCCCGATCAGCGGGATGACGATGGTCAGCGCCAGGGTCGTCGCATCGCTCATTCGCCGGCCCCCATCAGAATGCCGGCGGCACGGGTGGCCACCCGGGTGGTGAGCCCGGCGTCGATCCCGAAATAGACGTTGGCCGCGACCAGGAGGTAGGTGGGCACCAGCAGCGAGGGCGGCGCCTCCTCGACGCGGCGGCCGTCGGGAGCATCGGAAAGATAGGCCGCCTCCACCACGCGCCAGACATAGACGACCGCGAGCAGGGAGCTCGCCACGATCAGCACCGCGATCGGCCACATCCCGGACTCCAGCGACGCCGCCACCAGGTACCACTTGCTCACGAACCCGACCGTCAGCGGAACGCCGATCAGGCTGAGTCCGCCGGCGACGAACGCGGCCATGGTCCAGGGCATCTGCCTGCCGAGCCCGCGCATGGAGTCGATGCTGGCGGTTCCCTTGCGCAGCGCCACCGCGCCGAGGACCATGAACAGGGCCCCCTTCATGAGGGCGTGGTTGAACAGATGTATCAGGGACGCCGCGAGACCGGTGACCGTCGCGAAGCTGAATCCGAGGATCATGTACCCGATCTGGGCGATCGAGGAATAGGCCAGCATCCGCTTGATGTCGACCTGGAAGATGGCGACGGTGGAGGCCGCGAACATGGCGAGGATGGCCAGCGGCATCAACAGGTAGGCGAGCGTCAGGCCCAGGATGTCGTATCCGGTGCCGAAGATCGTGAACAGGAAGCGGATGAGGAGGTAGACCGCCGCCTTGGTCGCGGTGGCGGCGAGGAACACCGTCACCGCCGAGGGGGCGAAGGCGTAGGCGTTGGGCAGCCAGAGGTGCAGCGGGAACAGGGCGAGCTTGAGTCCGAGTCCGGTCACGATGAAGGCGAAGGCCACCAGCACCGTGCGGTTGCTTTCGATCGGCTGGATGCGGGACGCCAGGTCCGCCATGTTAAGGGTCCCCGTCATCATGTAGAGCAGCCCGACGCCGATCACGAAGAAGGTGGCGCCGATGGTGCCCATGACGAGATAGGAATAGGCCGCCGTCAGGGCGCGCCGGTCCCGCTTGGCGCCCATGGCCACCAGCACGTAGGTGGAGAGCGAGGAGATCTCGAGGAAGATGAAGGCGTTGAAGGCGTCTCCCGTGACCACCATACCGAGGAGCCCTGTCAGGCACAGCAGGTAGCACGTATAGAAGAGCGACTGGCTACCGGCGTCGATCTCGCTCGCCACGCTGGTGCGGGCATAGGGCAGCACCACCGTGCTGATGCCTGAGATGATGAGCAGGACGAAGGCGTTGACCGCATCCACGCGGTACTCGATCCCATAGGGCGCGGCCCAGTCGCCCAGGGCATAGGAGATGACGCCGCCCGTCATCACCCGCTCGAGGAGCGCGATGGACACCAGGAAGGTCGCGATGCTCACGAGAAAGGTGAGGTACCAGGCCAGCGCCGCGCGCCGCAGGAAGACGCTCAGCGGCGCCGCGAGCAACGGCACGATCACCTGGAGGATCGGCAGGTGATGGGAGATCACGCGCTCAATCCTCTGCGAACTCGGCGGCCTCGTCGGCCTTCAGGATCTGATCCTCTTCGATCGAGCCGTAGGCGTAGTTGATGCGAACGACCAGTGCCAGGCCGAGCGCCGTCGTGGCGATGCCGACGACGATGGCGGTGAGGATGAGCACATGGGGCAGGGGATTGGAATAGACCTCGGGCTGGCCCGTGAGGATCGGCGCGGTCCCGCCCGCGACCGTGCCGATACAGATGTAGAGGAGAAAGACCGACGTCTGGAATATGTTGAGCCCGACGATCTTCTTGACCAGGTTGCCGCGGGAGACCACGACGTAGAATCCGGTCATCATCAGGAAGATGATGGCCCAGTAGTTGAAAAGCCCGAGGACGTCGTCGAAGCCCATCACCACTCCTCGTCGCGGATCGGCGCGTGTTGGCCGGCGAAGGCGTAGAACGTCGAGACCATGACCGCGGCCACGGTCATCCCCACGCCGAACTCGATCAGGAGGATGCCGATATGCTGGCCCGTGATCATGTCCGGCCCGAGGACCGAGTAGTTGAGGTAGTTCCGCCCG
>DASWKZ010000175.1:0-4910 GCA_036396355.1 Alphaproteobacteria bacterium | reverse complement strand
AGGGCCACAATCCGCACCTGGGGGTATCCGGCGCGGCCGCGCCGGCTCTTGGGGCGGCCGAAGGTCCGGTCGTTCTCGGGGGTGTCCGGGATGCGCAGGTGGGAGCCATCCACGCCGTAGACGGCCAGGCCGCGCCAGCGGTGCGCATGGGCGGAGGCCGTCGCCCACGCGGTGGCCGTCGTGGCGAACAGGGTTTCGAGGGGCTGGGCCCCGAGGCGATCCCGCGCCTGGACAATGCCGCCGCCGGTGACGCGCGGGCCGGACGGCGGATCGACACCGGGCAGGACCAGATGGAGATGGCGTACCACCTCCTCGATGGAGCGGTCGCGGAAGAGCCCCATGCCGATGACGAGCCACACGACGTACTCGGCGGGCAGCTTGCGGCGCCGCACGCTCGCCGCGCCGGTGGCGCGCAGCGCCTCCTCGATCCATCGCCTGTCGAGGGTCTGAGCAAAGAGCGCAAAGCTCGCGTCGGCCTGCCCGGTTCCGCCCTCGAGCAACCCCGCGGCCAGATCCATCCCCGTCCCTCCTGGGCACGGGCCCCGTGGTGGTTCAGGCGGAGTTGCGGCGCCGCCGGCGGGGGCGCCGGCGGCGGGCGGTTCCCGCAGACTCACCGGGGGTGATCGCACGCCGACGCAGCAGCTCCCGGTTGATCTCCGAGACCGTTTCGATCGCGCGCCACCACGCCTGGTAGTTCGCCACCCAGCGGCGCGCGGTGGCCACCAAGGCGGGCGACACCGTGATCTGCACCGTCCGGCCGCCGGCGAAGCTGACGCTGAGGTACGTGGCGCGGTGGCGCGCCCCCCGGGCGCAGCGACAGGTGGGTTCCCCACACTGCAGGTGGCGCGTGAACACGCTCCCCCGCACGAGCTCTTCAAGGGCGGGGAGCCGATCCTGGACTCGGTGACGGCGTTCGAGCAGGCGCCGATAGGCTTGCATCTGTTCAGATGTAAGATATCAGAGAACACCCGTCCCCCGCGACACTTAATTGCGTAAGGTGCTGTCGAAGCTATAGAATCCGGTTAACTAACCGGCATTGAGGTTAGCCCGCATTCGGAGGCGGCGCGACCACGTCCTCGTACCGGTGCCGCTTGGTGATCAGCTTGGAATGCTGGAAGACATCCAGGGCGACCTCGAACGCGGGCCGGGTGATCTCGACGTGTGGCGTCCAGCAGCCGAGCTTCTGGTAGTAGCCGATCGTCGCGGCGAGCACCGCCGGGTCGATCTCGGGGAAGAACGAGGCCTCCGCCTTCGCGACCTCCGCCGCGGGCGTGGCCAGCAACCAGCCGCGCGCCTCGCGGTAGGCGCGCATGAACCGCCGGGCCATGTCGGTACCGAGCCACGCGCGCGTCGCGGCCAGGCTCGAGAAGGCCACCGGCCCGATGGCCTGGCCGACCGAGGCGACGACATGGCCGGCGCCGTCGTGCTCGAGCTGCTGGGGCGCGGGCCCCTGCTGGTGGATGTAGTCGCCTTCCCCCTTCCGGAACGCCGCATCCATCTGGTCGCTCGGCACGTTCACCGCGGCGATGCTCGCGAAGTCGAGCCCGCGCTTGTGGCAGGCGTACTTGAACATGGCGAGGGGCTGGCCGCCGTGGTCCACGACCACGCGCCGGCCTTTCAACTTGTCCCAGGAGAAGGCCGGATCCGGCGCGCGGCCGGTGAGGAAGAATCCGTCCATCTCGTTGATCTGGGCGAAGTGCACCGCGGGCGGCGCCTGGCCCTTCTCGAGCCGCCCGAAGCCCTGGGACGGCGCGGACTGGCACACGTGCACGGTGCCAGCCACGACCCCCTCGATCGCCGACTTGCCGGCCGGCGCGATGGAATGCTTGGGCGCGAACCCTTCCTGCTGGAGAAAGCCCCCGGCGATCGTGGCGATCAGGGGCGAGTAGAACGCGGAGAAGCGGGTGAACTGGATGCTGATCTCGTCACTCAGGACTTGCCTCCCAGGGTTATACTCACCGGTGCCATGACCACCACCAAGCGCCCGACCGACGCCGACCTCAAGAGCCGTCTGACCCCGGCACAATACAACGTCACCCGGTGCAGCGCCACCGAGCCGCCTTTCCGGAACGAGTTCTGGGACAATCATGAAGCGGGCATTTATGTGGACGTGGTGTCGGGGGAGCCGCTCTTCTCCTCGGTCCACAAGTTCGATTCCGGCACCGGCTGGCCGAGCTTCGACCGGCCGCTCGAAACGGAGACGGTCCGAGAGCATACCGACGATTCCCACGGCATGCGCCGCGTCGAGGTCCGCTCGGCGGAGGGCGACCCCCACCTCGGGCACCTGTTCCCGGACGGTCCGCCCTCGACCGGCCTGCGCTACTGCATCAACTCCGCGGCGCTGCGGTTCATCCCGGTCGCCAAGCTCGAGGAGGAGGGGTACGGCAAGTACCTGCCGCTCTTCGAGAAGGTGAAGCCGCGCCCCTAGCTTCGGTCACCGTGATCTCCTCGTCGGAGGGCACGCAGGGCTACGTGACGCCGCCCCAGGCCGACGAGCTGACGACTTCTCGTAAGGCCGCGCCCACGGCTGTCCTGCTCGACACCAAGGGCGTGGCCGGCAAGCGGTATGGCGCGACCAACACGCCCCACATGTATGTGGTGGACGAGATGGGCCTCCTGGTCTACGCCGGGGACATCGACGACCGGCCGACGTCCCGCCGCGCCGACGTGCAGGGCGCGAACGACTACGTGCGGGCCGCGCTCGACGCGGTCGCGGCCGGCCAGCCGGTGAAGACGCCGGTCACGCGCGCGTACGGCTGCACCGTCAAGTACTCCTGATCCGATGCCCCGCCTGACGCGCCGCCGGCTCCTCCACGGGCTGGCGGCGAGCGCGGCCGCCGGCGCGCTGCCCCGGCCGTCGCCCGCCCAGCCGAGCGACGCGGGGCGGGCGGCCATCGCGGCCGCCGCGCTGGCCTTTCTGGGCGCCCTGCCCGGCGACGCGCGGAAGCGCGCCGTGTTTCCGCTCGGCGATCCGGAGCGGCTCAACTGGCACTACGTGCCGCGCGGCCGCGAAGGCGTGCCCTTCAAGGCGATGCCGGCGCCCGCGCGGGCCGCGGCGCACGAGCTGATGCAGGCGAGCCTCAGCGCGGTGGGCTATGGCAAAGCGGTCAACGTCATCCAGCTCGAAGAGGTCCTCCGCCGCATCGAGACCTTCGGCCTCTCGCGCGATCCCGAGAACTACGCCTTCACCGTCTTCGGCAACCCGGGCGCCTCCGCGCCCTGGGGCTGGCGCGTCGAGGGGCATCACCTCTCGCTCAACTTCACGCTCGTGCCCGGCCGGCCGGTGGCGGTGACCCCGGCCTTCGTGGGCGCGAATCCCGCCGAGGTGCCGTCCGGCCCGAGGAAAGGCCTGCGCGCGCTGGCGGCCGAGCAGGATCTAGGACGCGCCCTCGCCCAGAGCTTGTCGTCGGTCCAGCGCTCCCGCACCATCATCGCGGCGCAGTCGCTCGGCGACATCGTGACCGGCCCGGGACGCGCCGACAGCCTCGCCACCCCCGCGGGCCTGGCGCTCGCGGACATGACGGGCGATCAGCGGACCCTGGCCGCGAAGCTCATCGGAGAGTACGCGCGCAACATGCGCAGCGAGCTGGCCGAGCAGGAGCTGCGGCGCATGCGCGAGGCCGGGCTCGAGCGGGTGCACTTCGCCTGGGCCGGGCCGCTCGAGCCGGGCCGGGCGCACTACTACCGGCTCCACGGGCCGACCCTGCTCATCGAGTACGACAATACCCAGAACAACGCCAACCACATCCACTCGGTCTGGCACGACCCGAAGCGCGACTTCGGGCTCGACCTCCTGCGCGCCCACTACCAGCACGAGCATCGCCACCACCACGCCTAGGACGGGCGCGCCCGGCTGGCAACCCCTGCCCTTCCGACGGGTGCCCTTCTGACGGGTGTATGATACGCGCCGACACCGATCCCCCTCAAAGGAGCGCTGCCATGGACAGCCGGACGACCGCGGGCTACGAGATCGACGTCAGGGACGTGGAGTATCTCCGTCACGGCGACCGGCCGCTCCTGGCCCGGATGTTCGTGCCGAGAGGGGACGGTCCGTTCCCGATGATCGTCGAGCTGCACGGCGGGGCCTGGTGCCGCGGCGACCGGATGGGCGACACCCTCATGAACGAGCCGCTGGCCCGGAGCGGCGTGGTCGTGGCCGCGCTCGACTTCCGCCAGCCGCCCGAGGCCTCGTATCCCGGCTCGCTGATGGACATCAGCTACGGGATCCGGTGGCTCAAGAGCCGCGCGGCGGAGTTCCGCGGGCGGCCGGACCAGGTCGGGCTCATGGGGGCCTCGAGCGGCGCGCACCAGGCCATGCTGCTCGCCATGAAGCCGCGCGATCCGAAGTACGCCGCCCTGTCCCTACCCACCGGCTCTCGGCCCGACGGTGCCGGCAACATCGACGGCAGCGTGCGCTGCGCGGTGCTCTGCTGGCCGGTCATCGATCCCCTCGGGCGCTACCGCTACGCCAAGGCCCTCAAGGCGAGCGGCCAGCCCTATCCGGAGGTCGTGGACCGGGTGCTGCCTTCGCACGACGAGTACTGGCGCACCGAGGAGGCCATGGCCGAGGGCAGCCCGACGCTGGCGCTCGAGCGCGGCGAGCGCGTCGAGACCCCGCCGGTGGTCTACATCCAGGGTACGCACGACATGGCGCACCCACGGCCCGACCTGGACCGCTTCGTGACGCAGTACCGGAAGATCGGCGGCCAGGTCGATCTCGAGCTCCTCGAAGGCGAGGCCGAGGGCTACATGAGTAAGAAGCCCGCCTCGCCGGCGGTAGATCGGACGATCTCGCGCATCATCGAGTTCGTCCACAAACAGCTCACGTAGAGTTCGTCGGCTGCGGTCGTTGCCCGATCACGTCAGGACCCGAAACGGGGAGACGGGCGGGTGGCGTCGGGGGGGGGGGG
>DASWKZ010000174.1:0-2787 GCA_036396355.1 Alphaproteobacteria bacterium | reverse complement strand
GCGCCCTTGCCGCCATCGGCGCGGGCCGTCACGCGGCAGGCCGGGAACGACCTCCGGAACAGCCCCGTCAGCCGCGGCTCCGCCACCAGCGCGACATGCTCCGCGGCGGCCACCGCGTCGGGCACCATGGACGCGAACATGATCTCGTCGCCGAGCCCCTGCTCGGCCTGGAGGAGAAGCCTCTGCCCCCGGATATCCCGTGCCACGGAGCCGCGCGGCGTGGCGAATCCCTCCGTGCGCCGCAGGTGATTCAGGAACTCGACGTCGTCGATGCGACGCTCGAATGCACGCCACCCCTCGTCGAATCGCTCTATGGACAGAAGCGTGTGGGACAGGTTGACGCCCGCTTCGATCGATCCCGGGTCAATTGCCAATGCCGCCCTGTAACCTTCGATTCCTTCTTCGGGACTCCCGGAATCAACGAGCGCATTGCTCAGGTTGGTTAGGGCGACTGCATATCCGGGCCGGATGGCGAGGGCCTTGCGGTAGCTCTCGACCGCTTCGGCATGGCGATGCAAAACCTCCAGGGACGTTCCGATATTGGTGTGCGCCTCGGCGAAATCCGGCTCAATGGACAGCGCTTCCCTATAACTCGCGATCGCCTCCTCATGCCGGTTCAGCTTCTTCAGTGTGTTCCCCCGGTTGTAGAGGGCGACGACGAATCCGGGCCGGAGCGACAGCGCCATCTCGAAGCATCGCAGCGCCTCCGCGAGGCGGCCGTTGCGGCTGAGCGCGACGCCCAGGCTGACATGGGCCTCCGCCCAGTCGGGCCTGAGCGCCACCGCCCGTTCATACGCGCGCGCGGCGTCCTCATGCCGCCCCAGCGCGGTGAGCGCGTTGCCAAGGTTGAGATGCCCGTCGGCGAAATTCGGGTCGATGGCGAGGGTGGATTCATAGCATCGCACCGCCCGTTCATGCCGCTTGAGCGCCATCATCACGTTGCCCTGGGCGTTGTGGGCGTCGGCGCTATCGGGCCGAAGGTCCAGGGCGCGTTGGATGCTGCGCGCGGCCTCGGCGGGCTTGCCGAGCTGCACCTGCGCCATGGCGCACAGGCACAGGGCGTCGAAGTTGCGGGGGTCCCGCTTCAGGATCGATCGGTACGCCCGCAGCGCCGCCTCGACCCGGCCCTCGCGATGGAGCCTCCGCCCCTCCTCGAGCGTGGCCGCGTCCTTCATCGATCCCCCCGCGTCGCCACGGGGTCGATCGGCGGCGACGGATCGGAACTTCTCGGCGCGCTCCCGTGGCGAATCAAAGCGCGGCCACCGCCTTCGCCACGGCTTCGAGAGGCCAGGTCTCGCGTTGACGATACAGATTCATCGCACCGTACCACGGGATGGACTCACCCTCCTGACCATAGCGCCATTCCGGATCACGGGGCACGAGAACGTGCGTTGCCACACCGAGGGCGGAGGCGCAATGCGCCGCCGTACAGGTCACGCTGACCACCGCGTCCAGCTCGGCCAGCAACGCCGCGGTGTCGTCATACTCCGGGGAGGCATGGATCTCCGGCCAATGATGGATTCGCACGCCGGTCGCCTCGCCGAAGCGCGCCACCTCGGCACCGGCCTGGGCCAGGTGACTGAGTGAAATCCATTCCACGCCCTCGCGGAACACGGGGCGAAGCTCCTCGAGGGAGAGCGAGCGCGTACTTTCGCGCGGGCCGCCCACGCCGCCGCGCCACATGACGCCGACCTTGGGGCCGGGACCCAGCCCGTCCAGCCGGGCGCGGCAGGCGGCACGCCGTCGCGGATCGGCGACCAGGAAGGGCGTGCCCGGAAAGTCCTCGATCCGATTCCGCAACACCTTGCCGAGGGAGCCCAGGAAATAGCGGCGGTCGGCCTCGACGGGGGGGACCAGGGGCCCCGTGTTGTCGTGGCGGGACGTGACGGTGCAATCGGGAAAGGACCGCTGGAACAAGCCGACCAGCCTGGGGTCGACGACCAGCGTGACGTGCTCCGCCGCCGCCGCCGCGTCGGGCACCATGGAGGCGAAAATGATCTGATCGCCCAGCCCCTGCTCCCCTTGCAGGAGCAGCCTTTGCCCCCGGACGTCCCGCTCGACGGAGCCCCGCGGCATGGCGAACCCCTCGGCGGCGATGAGGTGACGCAAGAAGGCATCCTCCGCGATGCGGTAGTCATAGGCGCCCCAGCCTTCCTCGAACCGGCCGAGCAGCAGGAGCGCGTGCGCCAGGTTGATGCCGGCGTCCGGGTAGTTCGGATCGGCGGCCAGCGCGGCCCGGTAATGCGCCACCGCCTCCTCGGGGAGTCCCATCCTCTGTCTGAGCACGTTGCCGCGGTTGAAATGCGCGAGGGCGAAATCGGGCCGCAGCGACAGCGCCGCGTCGAGGGCGCCCAGCGCCTCCTCGTTGCGGCCGAGATCGGCGAGGGACGTCGCCAGATTGTTGTGCACCTCCGCCGCCCCAGGATTGAGCGCGAGGGCCCTCCGGTAGCTCTCCACGGCCTCCTCGTGGCGGCCCAGGGCGGCAAGCGAGGTGGCGAGGTTGTTGTGGGCCTCGGCGGCATCGGGCTGGCGGGCCAGAGCCTCCCGGTAGGCGGCGATGGCGTCCTCGTGACGGCTCATCCGCTTCAGGGTGTTGGCCCGGTTGTAGAGGGCGGGAAAGAGACCCGGCGCCAGCGTCAGCGCCGTCTCGAAGCTGCCGAGCGCCTCGGCGAGACGGCCAGCCGCGGCCCGCGCGACGCCCAGGCGGAGATGGGCCTCGGCCCAATCGGGCCGCAGCGCGGTCGCCCATTGGTAGGCCGTCACGGCCTCCGCGTGCCGCCCGAGCGC
>DASWKZ010000173.1:0-23236 GCA_036396355.1 Alphaproteobacteria bacterium | reverse complement strand
CTAAGGGACTTCGAGAAGGCAGCTACCGATTTCAAACGTGCCATCGAGATCGACGAGGATTTTCCGTTTTACTGGTACAAGTATAGCCACTCCCTGTTTTTCCTGAAGGACTGCGACACTGGTGACGCTCTTGCCCGCTATCTGGTGCTTTGCCGGCTTCGCGGAGACTGCCAGGCGAAGAACCATAGGATCGCGATCATCGCCTACCGGATTCACACCCGATCTTGGCGCTGTCCGTTCGATCGCAGCATCATCGTCATTCCACTCTGGCAGAAACTCAAAGCGTGGGTCGTGGTTCTGGGGAAACCAGTCGTCGAATTTCTCAGAGAGCTTGCATTCGCAACGATCACCCAAATGCAGGACGACTTCCGTCGAATCAAGGCCCTTTTTGAATCCGAGTCAGAGGAGCCCGCTTAAGCCTTGCCCCGCCTCCAAACGCTCGTCCAGCAATGAGCTACTGCGCCGCGGCCGCCCTCGCCTCGGCGCTGGCGGCGGCCCTGAGGCTGCCGGCGACGCGGGTCTCCGCCGCGTCCAGGATCATGCGCAGCAATTCGGCGTAGGAATGGCCGGCGAATCCCGCCATCAGGTTGAACTTGCCGTCCCAGCACCAGCCGGGGTTGGGGTTGACCTCCAGGAGCTTGATCACGCCCTGGCCGTCGGCGCGGAAGTCGAACCGCGCGTAGTCCCGGCAGCCCAGCCGCTCGAACAGGGTCAGGGAGTAGTCGGTGAGGCGCCGCAGGACCTCCTCGTCGGCCCTGGCCTGACGGTAGCGGATCTCGGTCCAGTAGGGCGAGTCCGGGTCCCATTTGGACTCGTAGGAGAGAATCGGCGGCAGGTTCGAGGGTAGGCCGCTGTAGTCCACCTCCAGAGCCGGTAGCACCTGGAAGTCGTATCCGGGGTTGCCGACCACGCCCACCGAGTATTCGGGGCCGGTCAGGAACTCCTGGACCAGGATGGGACGGCCCCGGAACGTCTCGCGCAGGTAGTTGAGGTAGCTCACGGCCTCCTCGGCGTTGCGCACGACGGCCTTGTGGGTGATGCCGATGGAGCTGTCGCCGAGCGCCGGCTTGAGGAGCGCCGGGAACACCGAGGGGATGGTGGCGGCGGTATCGTCGGGCGAGGAGTAGGTCTCCAGCGGCACCGGAATGGCGAGCTCCTCGGCGATGGCGCGCACCAGGCTCTTGTCGTAGCAGAGCCCGAGGCAGGCGGGACCGGCCCCGGAATAGGGGACGTCGAGCATCTCCAGGATGGCGGGAACGTGGAGCTCCTTGAAGGCGTCGTTGTTGTAGCCCTCATCGCACAGGTTGAGCACGAATTGCGGGCGCCGGTTGCGGAGATCGGCGAGCAGGGTGGCGTGGTTGTCGAGGTAGTCGAAGACGTAGCCCTCGAGGGTGCCGAGGGCTTCCCTGAGCTTAGTAACGGTCACGTGGTCCTCGGGGTTGAACTTGCCGCCGAGCTTGACCGTGTCCGGCAGGCGCGGATCGCCCATCAGCACCGTGACCTCCGGGAGGGGCACCGGCCCGCGCGCCGACTTCTGCGGGCGCGCCGGGGCGATGGCCGTCACCAGGAAGCGCCTGGACATCATGCCCAGGTCCTGGTTGCGCTCGGATTCCGTCTCCACCCCGCGATGGATGCGGATCTCGCGGAACCCCGCCGTATCCAGAAGAGTGGTGATGGATTCGGGATTATAGAGCCGCTCGGCGTAGAACTGGTCGGCGATGACGCCCTTCTCGGCGTTGGTCACCACCTCGCGGCAGACCAGGCGGGTGCCGTCCGCCGACAGCGAGCGCTCGCGGCACACGAAGTGGTCGCGGTCGATCCACTCCCAGGAGCGGGCCTCGAAATGGGCCTTCAGCCAGTCGCCGTCGGCAATGTCCAGCACCAGGGTCGCCCCGGAGCGGGCGATGCGGCGGATGGCGGCAAGGACTTCGGCGTCATCCTCGAGGCGGTCGAAGTACCCGAACGAATTGCCGAGAATCAGCACCGCGTCGAAGCTGGCGTCCGGAAGGCGCACCTGGCGGGCGTCCCCCTCCTTGAGCGCCACCGTGAGTCCGTCGCGCCGTGCCCTGCGGCGGGCCAGCCGGATCAGATAGCGCGAGCGGTCGACGCCGGTGACGCTGGCGAAGCCACGCCGCGCCAGCTCCAGCACGTGGCGGCCCTGGCCGCAACAGAGGTCGAGGATGCGGTCGGACGGCTCGATCCCGGAGACCCGCAGGATCTCGTCGATCTCCCGCGCGGTATTGCGCTGATCCTCGACCACGTCGCCGTCGGTCTGCAGGTAGACGGCGTTGAACAGGGTGCGCCACCAATCCGACGGCAGGTGCCGCTCGAGGTCTGAGACCGGCCCGAGGGTGCGGGGGCCGCTGGTCCTGTTGGCGCCGCGCGACCGTTGGCCCCGCGGCGTGCCGGTAGTCGGGGGTTGCGGCGCGTTGTTGGATTCGGAGCCGGAATTCGCCATGACGTGCCCTCCTTGCCAGCTCGGGTGTCGCTCGAAACCCGCGGCGGCTCCCCCTCGGGGGCGTCCTCCGCAACTCTCTCCATGGCGGGCGGACGGCGATGGCCGGGATCGTCGGGCCCACCGGGCCCCAGACGGGCTGTCCGTGACGTCCGTTGCGGAATCGCGCAAAAAATGGCGCAAGGACGGGAAATTGCAAGGGCTTTTTTCGGAATCGACGGGGATTCGACCCAAGCGGCTCCGACGGAGCCGCTCACGCGCTCTTGCGCCGCCGCGCCGGTCCAAGGAGGCGCCGGAGGTACTGCCCGGTGTAGCTCGCCGCGACCTGGGCCACGTCCTCGGGGGTGCCGGTGGCGACCACGCGGCCGCCGGCGTCGCCGCCCTCGGGGCCGAGGTCGACGATCCAGTCGGCGGTCTTGATGACCTCGAGGTTGTGCTCGATCACCACCACGGTGTTGCCCTGGTCCACCAGCCGGTGCAGCACCTCCAGCAGCTTCTTCACGTCGTCGAAGTGAAGGCCGGTGGTGGGCTCGTCGAGGATGTAGAGCGTCCGCCCGGTGGCGCGGCGCGCGAGCTCCTTGGCCAGCTTGACGCGCTGGGCCTCGCCGCCCGACAGCGTGGTCGCCTGCTGGCCGATATGGATGTATCCGAGCCCGACCTCGGCCAGGGTCTCGAGCTTGGAGCGGATCGCCGGGACGGCGCGGAAGATCCCGACACCCTCTTCAACCGTAAGATCAAGGATATCGGCTATATTCTTGCCTTTATAGAGGATTTCCAGGGTCTCGCGGTTGTAGCGCCGGCCCTTGCACTCGTCGCACTGGACGTAGACGTCGGGCAGGAAGTGCATCTCGATCTTGATCACCCCGTCGCCCTGGCAGGCCTCGCAGCGCCCGCCCTTGACGTTGAACGAGAAGCGGCCGGGCTTGTAGCCGCGGGCCTTGGCCTCGGGCAGGCCCGCGAACCAGTCGCGGATCGGGGTGAAGGCGCCGGTGTAGGTGGCGGGGTTGGAGCGCGGCGTGCGCCCGATCGGGGACTGGTCGATGTCGATGATCTTGTCGATGAACTCGAGGCCCCGGATGTCGTCGTGATCGCCGGGATGCAGCCGGGCGCCCATGAGGCGCCGGGCCGCCGCCTTGTAGAGGGTCTCGACCACCAGGGACGACTTGCCGCCGCCGGACACCCCGGTGACGCAGGTGAAGGTGCCGAGCGGGATGTCGACCCGGATGTCGGCGAGGTTGTTGGCGCGGGCGCCGACGACGGCGATACTCTCGCGCGGCCGTCCCCGCCGGCGGCGGGTCGGTATCTCGATGCGGCGCCGGCCGGTGAGGTACTGGACGGTCAGGCTCTCGGCCGAGGCCATGACCTCCTCGGGCCGGCCCGCGGCCACCACCCGGCCGCCATGGATGCCGGCGCCCGGGCCCATGTCGATGAGGTAGTCGGCGGCGCGGATCGCCTCCTCGTCGTGCTCCACCACCAGCACCGTGTTGCCGAGGTCGCGCAGGCGCTTCAGGGTCTCCAGCAGCCGCGCGTTGTCGCGCTGGTGGAGTCCGATGGAGGGCTCGTCCAGCACGTAGAGCACCCCCGTCAGGCCCGACCCGATCTGGGAGGCGAGGCGGATGCGCTGGCTCTCGCCGCCCGACAACGTCGCCGAGGCGCGGGCGAGCGTCAGATATTCGAGCCCGACGTCCACCAGGAAGCCGAGGCGCTCGTTGATCTCCTTGAGGATGCGGCCCGCGATCTCGCGCTTCTGGGGCGTGAGCTGGGCGGCCACCCCCCGGAACCACGCGGCCGCCTGCCGGATGGAGAAGCGGGTGACCTCGCCGATGTGCAGCCCCGCGATCTTCACGCACAGCGCCTCGGGCTTGAGGCGGTGGCCGCCGCAGGCCTCGCAGGGCTGGGACGACTGGTAGCGCGAAAGCTCGTCGCGGAACCACGCCGAATCGGCCTCGCGGTAGCGGCGCTCGAGATTGGGGATGACGCCCTCGAACGGCTTGGTGACCTCGTAGGTCTTGACGCCGTCGTCGTAGCGCATGGTGACGGGCTCGTCGCCCGAGCCGGAGAGGATCACCTCGCGGGCGCGAGCCGGGAGCTCCGCGAACGGCACCGTGGTCGAGAACTTGAAGTGCCGGGCGAGCGAATCGAGGGTCTGCACGTAGTAGCGCGAGGACGACTTGGCCCACGGCGCGACCGCGCCCTCGCGCAGGCCGAGGCGGGCGTCGGGCACCACCAGCACCGGATCGAAGTAGAGCTTGGCGCCGAGCCCGTCGCAGGCCGGGCAGGCGCCGTGGGGGTTGTTGAAGGAGAACAGCCTGGGCTCGATCTCGTCGAGGGTGAAGCCCGAGACCGGGCAGGCGAACTTGGCCGAGAAGGTGGTGCGCGCGCCCGAATCGGCATCCTCGGCGATCGCCAGCCCGTCGGCCAGGGACAACGCCACCTCGAGGCTGTCGGCGAGCCGGTTGCCGAGCCGGTCGGAGACGACGACGCGGTCCACCACCACCTCGATGTCGTGCTTGAGGTTCTTGTTGAGGGCCGGCACCGCGTCGATCTCGTGGACCTTGCCGTCGACCTTGACCCGCTGGAAGCCGCGCTTGCGCAAATCCGCGAATTCGCGCCGGTACTCCCCCTTGCGCCCGCGCACGACGGGGGCGAGAAGCAGGAGCCGGGTGCCGTCGCCCATGGCGCGGATGCGGTCCACCATCTGGCTCACGGTCTGGCTCTCGATGGGAAGGCCGGTGGCGGGGGAATAGGGCGTCCCCACCCGCGCGAACAGCAGGCGCAGGTAATCGTGGATCTCGGTCACCGTGCCCACGGTCGATCGGGGGTTGCGCGAGGTGGTCTTCTGCTCGATGGAGATCGCCGGCGACAGCCCTTCGATGGTGTCGTATTCGGGCTTCTGCATCATCTCCAGGAACTGGCGGGCATAGGCCGACAGGCTTTCCACGTAGCGGCGCTGGCCCTCGGCGTAGATGGTGTCGAAGGCCAGCGACGACTTGCCCGAGCCCGAGAGCCCGGTGATCACCACCAGCCGGTCGCGGGGGATGTCGACGTCGATGCCCTTGAGGTTGTGCTCCCGCGCCCCGCGCACGACGATGTGGGAGGAGCCGGGGAGGGAGGGAGCCTTGGTCTTTCTCGCCATGGGCAGGAGGGGCCGCCGGACAGCGACCCGCGGAATTGCGGGCCAGCCCGCCAGTCTATACCAGATCGGGGGCCCCGTGACGGTTTTCGGGTGGTACCGCGGGCGGCTTTTCGGCTACTCTCGCAACCTAGGCAACGCAGCGGACGGGGGACGCAACATGGCGGGCAGCGTCAACAAGGTCATCCTCATCGGCAACCTCGGGCGCGACCCCGAGGTCCGCTCCACCCAGGACGGCGCCAAGATCGTCCAGCTCTCGGTCGCGACCTCGGAGCAATGGAAGGACCGCAACAGCGGCGAGCGGCGCGAGCGCACCGAATGGCACCGAGTCGTGATCTTCAACGAGCGCCTGGGGGAGGTGGCCGAGCGGTATCTCCGCAAGGGCTCCAAGGTCTATCTCGAGGGCCAGCTCCAGACCCGCAAATGGCAGGACAAGGAGGGCCAGGACCGCTACACCACCGAGGTGGTGCTGGGCCGCTTCCGGGGCGAGCTCACCATGCTCGATTCCCGCGGCGGGGAGGGCGGCGGCATGGCCGAGGACGCCCCCGCCGAGCGCGAGCCGGCCCCGGCGGGGGGCCGCGATCTCGACGACGAGATTCCCTTTTGATCGTGCCATCCGGGAGCCGAGCAAGCCGATCATAACCTATTAATATCAAAGCGTTTTTTGCCAAACATTGTATTGTCCCCGCGGACCCGATCGGTTATATTTCGGGGACCTGATTCTCCGGGCCGGAGGCGCCTGCCCCCGGCCCTAAGCTCACCATCGGAATCGAGTCCTTGACCGAAGTCCCGCCCGACTCAGACGCCGCTCCGCCACCGCCGCCGCCCGGCATCTCCACGATCGCCATCGAGGACGAGATGAAGCGATCGTACCTCGATTACGCCATGAGCGTGATCGTGTCGCGAGCGCTTCCCGACGTGCGCGACGGCCTCAAGCCGGTGCACCGGCGCATCCTCTACTCCATGAAGGAGCAGGGCTACGACTGGAACCGGCCGTTCCGGAAATCCGCCCGCGTGGTCGGCGACGTCATGGGCAAGTACCATCCCCACGGCGACGCCGCCATCTACGACGCCATGGTGCGTATGGCCCAGGACTTCTCCATGCGCCTGCGGCTGATCGAGGGGCAGGGCAACTTCGGCTCCATGGACGGCGATCCCCCCGCCGCCATGCGCTACACCGAGGCGCGGCTGGCCCAGGCCGCCCACCACCTGCTGGAGGATATCGACAAGGAGACCGTCGACTTCCAGGAGAATTACGACTCGACCACGCGGGAACCGATGGTCCTGCCCGCCGAGTTCCCCAACCTCCTGGTCAACGGCGCCGGCGGCATCGCCGTCGGCATGGCCACCAACATCCCCACCCATAATTTGGGCGAGGTCATCGATGCCTGCTGCCTGCTGCTGGACGACCCCGCCATCGGCATCGAACGGCTCATGCAGTGCATCCCCGGGCCCGATTTCCCCACCGGCGGCATCATCTACGGCGCGGCCGGCATCCGCGCCGCCTACCATACCGGGCGCGGCTCCATCGTCATGCGCGGGCGCACCGAGATCGAGAAGCTGGGGCGCGACCGCGAGGCCATCATCGTCACCGAGATCCCCTATCAGGTGAACAAGGCGCGCATGATCGAGCAGATCGCCGAGGTCGTGCGCGACAAGAAGGTCGAGGGCATCTCCGACCTGCGCGACGAATCGGATCGCCACGGGGTACGGGTGGTGATCGAGCTGCGCCGCGACGCCATGTCCGAGGTGGTCCTCAACCAGCTCTACCGCCACACGGCCCTGCAGACCACCTTCGGCGTCAACATGCTGGCGCTCAACGGCGGCCGCCCGGAGATGATGGACATCAAGCGGATCCTGGAGGCGTTCATCGCCTTCCGCGAGGAGGTCATCACCCGGCGCACCGTGTTCGAGCTGGGCAAGGCGCGGGAGCGGGCCCACACCCTGGTCGGGCTGGCCATCGCGGTGGCCAACCTCGACGAGATGATCGCGCTGATCCGCGCCGCCAAGGACCCCCAGGTCGCCCGCGAGGGCCTGATGGGAAAGCCGTGGCCGGCCGCCGACGTGGCCCCGCTGATCGCGCTCATCGACGAGCCCGGGCGGGCCGTGGTCGACGGCGCCTACCGGCTGTCGGAGGCCCAGGCGCGGGCGATCCTGGACCTCCGCCTCAACCGCCTCACCGGCCTCGAGCGCGACAAGATCGCCGAGGAGCTCCGGCAGGTCTGCGCCCAGATCGCCCGGTACCTGGAGGTGCTGATCTCCCGCGACAAGCTGCGCGGCATCCTCCGCGACGAGCTGCTGCGGATCAGGGAGCGCTTCGCCGATCCGCGCCGCACCGAACTGCTGGAGGCCGAGGCCGAGGTCGACATCGAGGACCTCATCCAGCGCGAGGACATGGTGGTGACCGTCAGCCACAACGGCTACATCAAGCGCGTGCCGCTCTCGGCCTACCGGGCGCAGCGGCGCGGCGGCAAGGGCCGGGCCGGCATGAGCACCCGCGAGGAGGACTTCGTCTCCCAGGTGTTCGTGGTCAACACCCACACGCCGGTCCTGTTCTTCTCCTCGCGCGGCCTCGCCTACAAGCAGAAGGTCTACCGGCTGCCGCTGGGCACGCCCCAGGCCCGCGGCAAGGCCCTGGTGAACCTCCTGCCGCTGGAGGAGGGCGAGACCATCACCACGCTCATGCCCCTGCCCGAGGACGAGGCGAGCTGGGACGATCTCCACGTCATGTTCGCCACCGCCTCCGGCCACGTGCGCCGCAACCGCCTCGGCGACTTCACCAACGTCATGGCCAACGGCAAGATCGCCATGAAGCTCGCCAACGGCGACCGGCTGATCGCCGTGCGCACCTGCACCGAGGACGACGACATCCTGCTGGCGACGCTGAGGGGCAAATGCATCCGCTTCCCGGTGACCGACGTGCGCGTGTTCTCCGGGCGCAATTCGACGGGCAACCGGGGCATCCGGCTCGAGGGGGACGACGAGGTGATCTCCATGTCGATCCTCGACCACGTGGAGGTCGAGACCGCCGAGCGGGCCGCCTATCTGCGCCAGGCCGCGCAGATGCGCCGCAACGGCGAGGAAGAGCCCGACCCGGAGGAGGCCGGCGAGGAAGGCAACGGCGCCGCCGTCATCTCCCCGGCGCGCGTCGAGGAGCTCGCGGGCCGGGAGCAGTTCCTGCTCACGGTCGCCGATTCGGGGTTCGGCAAGCGCAGCTCTGCCTACGAGTACCGGATCGCCCGGCGCGGCGGCAAGGGCATCGAGCTGATGAAGCTCGGCGCCCGCGACAGCCGGGTGGTCGCGGCCTTCCCGGTGATGGACGACGACCAGATCATGCTGGTGACCGACGGCGGCAAGCTCATCCGCACCACCGTCGGCGATATCCGCATCGCCGGGCGCTCGACGCGAGGCGTGACGCTGTTCCGCGTCGCCGAGGACGAGCGCGTGGTCTCGGTCGCCCATCTCATGGACGTGGGCGACGACGAGGAGCCCGGCGACAGCGCAGCCGAGGGCGGCAGCGGTGCCTGAGCCCCGCACCGGGGTCTATCCCGGCACCTTCGATCCCATCACCCTCGGCCATCTCGACGTGGTGCGGCGGGCGACGCGGGTGGTGGACCGGCTGATCATCGCGGTCGCGGCGAACGACGGCAAGGGGCCGGTCCTGTCGGTCGAGGAGCGGGTGGCGCTGGTGAAGGGGGACGTCGCGGCCGTCTCCCCGGACGGCGTCACCATCGAGGTCCGTCCGTTCGACGGCCTCCTCGTCCAGTTCGCCGAGAACGTCGGGGCGAGCCTCATCATCCGCGGCCTGCGCGCGGTCTCGGACTTCGAGTTCGAGTTCCAGATGGTGGGCATGAACTCCCGCCTCAAGCCCGAGATCGAGACCGTGTTCCTGATGGCCTCGGACCGCCACCAGTTCATCTCCTCGCGCTTCGTGCGCGAGATCTGCCGCCTCGGCGGCGACATCTCGCAGTTCGTGACGCCGGCGGTGGCCAGGCACCTCAAGGCCAAGTACGGCGTCCCTTGAGGCGGCGCCGGTCCCGTTGGCGCGCCCCCGGCGGGGGCGGCTGCCCGGGATGCCACGGACGGTTCGATCCGGTCCCGGAATGGTCTATGATCGCGCCGTATCGCCGACGCAATGAACAGGCGGGGAGGATGCCATGACGGGACGGCTGCGGTATCTTGCGTTCCAGACCAACGACCCGGACGGGCTCGCCGGATTCTACGGGCGCCATCTCGGCCTCGGGGAGATCGGGCGCTCCAACCGGGGCGACGTGTCGCTCACCGACGGCTTCTTCAACCTCACCTTCCTCAAGGCCCGCGCCGAGCTCGAGGAGCCCGACGGGACCCTCGGTCTCCATCACGTGGGCCTGCAGGTGGACAGCGTCGAGCGCGTGGTCGAACGCTACCTCGACCGCAGCCCCAGGGGCGAGGTGGTGGAGGAGGCGGGCGGCCCCCATTTCGGCGAGGTCCGCATCTACGACCCCGAGGCGAGGCCGGTGACGCTGTCGACCTCGGATTTCGGCGTCGGCGGCGAGCGGCGGCTCACCCCGCGCATCGCCCACATCGCGTTCAACGCGCTCGATCCCACCGCGATCCTCGAGTTCTACGAGGCGCTGTTCGGCTTCCGCGAGCTCGACACCTCGCGCGAACGGCGCCAGCAGGGCCGCAAGAACCGCTTCGCCGGGGACGGCTTCACCAACCTCGCCATCCACCCCTTCTACAACGGCGCCGCCGAGGGGCACGAGCCGCGCTTCGGCGTCAACCACATCGGCTTCCTGGTCGCGGACCTCGAGCGCAGGCTCGCGCAGTTCGGCAAGGAAATCCCGCTGGCCAGGCGCCCGGCCAACCGCCCCTATGCCGAGTACCGCCTGCGCGATCCCGAGGGCAACGGCTTCGACCTCGGCCAGACCAAGGGCTGGGAGGTCGACCTCGGCAAATGGGAGAGCGCGGCCTGAGCGAGGCCGGAGTAGGGCGGCGCGCCGGCGCCGGCCTTTTCACCCCGGGACCGCCGTGCTAAACCCCTTGCGCGCCCCGGCCGGGACCGCGCGGGCGCCGGGGGCCGGTAGCTCAGTGGAAGAGCAGCTGCCTTTTAAGCAGCGGGTCGAGGGTTCGATCCCCTCCCGGCCCTCCAGCGGCCTCGGGCGACGGGAAAGCGCTGGACATGGCGGGGCCCCAGGGCCCTAGAATGATCGCCAAGGGTGCCGGAGTCCGCGATGGGATGGCGGCACCTCCGGTGCAATGATCGCCGGCCACCCAATTGTACATTCGTATTCGCAAGGGAGAGTCCCATGCTCACGCGCGCCATTCTCGCCGCCGTCGCCATCGTCATGTTTTCGGGATCGGCCTTCGCCTCCGGTTGTCCGGGGCACATGCGGACGATCGACGCGGCGCTGGCGAACAATCCCCAAATCTCGGCCCAACAGATGGCGGAGGTGAGGAAGCTCCGGGCCGAGGGCGAGGCCCTGCACCGGGGCGGCAAGCATGCCGAAGCCATTGAGACCTTGACCAAGGCCAAGGGCATCCTCGGCATCCAGTAGCGCATCTTCACGGGTGAGGCTCGCCCGGCCGGCCTTGCCGGCCGGGCGAGCCTCAATGGAAATCGCGGCTCGGGAACAGCACCTTGGCCTGCGCGCGGGGATGGCGCGGCGGAAACGGGGCATGTTTTCTTCTTGTTCCTATCCCGGCCGCCCCCGCGAGTCAAAGCTAGTCTGCCAAGCAGCGAATCCCCAGCCCCGGCCGTCGGACGATAGGGCGCTTGACAATGCGCTCTCGCTCCTTTATTAACTCAAACGTTAATTAACTCTACGGTTGAATAAAGATGCAGGCCGATCCCCTCAGCGCCACCTTCGCCGCCCTCGCCGATCCCACGCGGCGCGCGATCCTGGCCCGCCTGGCTTCGGGCGAGGCCTCGGTCACGGAGCTGGCCCAGCCCTTCGAGATGAGCCTTCCCGCCGTCTCCAAGCACCTCAAGGTGCTGGAACGCGCGGGTCTGATCACGCGCGGCCGGCAGGCCCAGTGGCGCCCCTGCCGGCTGGAGGCGGCACCGCTCAAGGAGGCGACCGACTGGATCGTCCGCTACCGCAGGCAGTGGGAACGCCGACTCGACCGCCTGGACGCGTATGTGAAGGGCTTGCAAGCGAAGGGGAAGGAAGATGGATGCGAGACATAGCCGCGCCGAGGAGGAGGCCCGTTCCATCGTGATTTCGCGCGTCATCGACGCCCCGCGCGCGCTCGTCTTCGAGGCATGGACTGATCCCGAACATCTGGTGCAATGGTGGGGCCCCGACGGCTTCACCACGACGACGCACGCCTTCGCGTTCCGCCCCGGCGGCGTCTGGCGTTTCGTGATGCACGGGCCCGACGGCTGCGATTACGAGAACCGCATCACCTATAGCGAGATCGTGGAGCCGGCCCGCATCGTCTACAGCCACGGTGGCGGGGAGGAGGTCGAGCCCGTACAGTTCCAGACCACCGCGACCTTCGAGGATCTCGGCGGCAAGACCAAACTCACCCTGCGCATGGTCTTCCCGAGCGCGGAGGAGCGCGACCGGATGGCGAAGGAATACGGCGCCGTGGAGGGTGGCGAGCAGACCCTCGGCCGCCTCGATGCTTATGTGAAACAGATGCAGGCGAAGGAGTAGGGACGATGGCGACGGCACCTGAAAAACCGGCAAGCACGTCGCAGCTCGATCTCGTCCTCACCCGCAAGATCGACGCGCCGCCGGCGTTGATCTGGAAGGCGTGGACCGACCCGGAGCACATCAAGAAGTGGTGGACGCCCGCTCCGTGGACAACGGTCGAGTGCGAGATGGATCTGCGTCCCGGTGGGATCTTCCGCACGGTCATGCGCTCGCCCGAGGGTGAGGACTTTCCCGGTGTCGGGTGCTTCCTCGAACTCGTCGAGAACGAGAGGATCGCCTGGACCAACGCGCTCGAGCCGGGATTCCGCCCGGCCACCAACGACGCGGCGTCGGAGCAGGATCTCGATTGCCATTCCCTGATCTTCACCGCCATCGTGACGCTCGAGGAGCAGGCGGGTGGGACGCAATACACCGCACGCGTGCTGCACAAGGACGAAGCCGGCCGCAAGCGGCACGAGGAGATGGGCTTCCACGACGGCTGGGGCAAGTGCCTCGATCAGCTCGCCGCGCTGATGGCGCGCCTGAAGGGCTAGGGCATTTTCCGTTTAGTTTTACGCGGTCCGGTCCCGGCCCCCCACCCTGTCCCTCCCCCGCGTCGTGCGAAGCACGCATGCGCGTGACGGGGGAGGGAACGTGGAGATGGCGACCATACTTCTTATTCCCTCCCCCTCGATGGGGGAGGGTGAGGGAGGGGGTGGGAAACGCCAAACGGTTCCGCCTAGGTGGACGACGCTCTAGGCCTGGAGTCCGAGACGCCGGAGATCGCTCCGCCCGTCCAACGTGGATGTTCTCACCCCTGGGTGACGTAGGTCCGGAGCGCCTCGGCCTCGCGCTCGATCTCCTCGACCCGCCATTTCACCACGTCGCCGATGGAGACGATGCCGATGAGCGCCCCTTCCTCGACCACGGGCAGGTGACGGAAGCGCCCGGACGTCATCGCCGCCATCAGCTGCGCGACCGTGTCCGACGGCGCGCAGGTGGTCACGTCGCGGGTCATGACCGCCGAAGCGCTGAACGACAGCGCCGCCTCGCCCTGCTCGGCGAGGGCCCGCACGATGTCGCGCTCCGACAGGATGCCCTCGACCCGCACCCGGTCCGGCGTGATCACCACGGCGCCGATGCGGCTATCGCGCATGAGCCGCGCGATCTCCGCGACGCTGGCGTCCGGTCTGGCGGTGACGACGTTGCTGCCCTTGGAGCGAAGGATGGCTTCCACGTTCATGGGCTCCTCCCCATACGGATGGGCGAAGCATATCCTACCAAACCGGGCGGCGCCGGGGGAGCGGCAAATCCGTGACAAGCCGGGCCGGCCCGACGCGGTCCAGGGGGCCCGGCCGCCCCGTCCCCCCGCGCACCGGCACTGGCGGCGCGGCGAGGGGCGCATTAGTATCGCCCCATGAGCACCAGCGACCAGCCCGCCGGCGGCCCCGATCCGGGACCGCCCCCCGGGCCCACCCCCAATCCCCCGCATCTCCCCAGGGCCACCATCCGCGGCCGCATCGTGACCCGGCTGCGCAACTACCTCATCGCCGGCGTCCTGGTGACGGCCCCCCTCGGACTGACCGTCTATTTCTCCTGGGCCTTCATCGCCTGGATCGACGACCGGGTGATGCCGCTCATCCCCCTGCGCTACCACCCGGAGACCTATCTGCCGTTCTCCGTGCCCGGCATCGGGCTGATCGTGGTGCTGGCCGGGCTCATCCTGATCGGGGCCCTGACCGCCAGCATCCTCGGGCGCACCTTCGTGCACCTCTCCGAGCGCATCCTCAACCGCATGCCGATCATCCGCGGCATCTACGCCACCATCAAGCAGGTGTTCGAGACGGTGCTCAGCCACCAGTCCGACGCCTTCCGCCAGGTGGTGATGATCGAGTACCCGCGCCGCGGCCTGTGGGCGCTCGCCTTCCTCACCGGGCCGACGGTGGGGGAGGTCCAGAACCTGACCAGGGAGCGGGTGCTCAACATCTTCCTGCCGACCACCCCCAACCCGACCTCGGGCTTCCTGCTGTTCGTTCCCCAGGAGGACGTCGTGGTCCTCGACATGACGGTGGAGGAGGGCATCAAGATGGTGATGTCGGGCGGCATCGTCACGCCGCCGGACCGCCGCCCCAGGGAGGAGCAGGAGATCCCGAAGGTCTCGGCCAAGACCTACGAGGACCTCGATGTCCTCCGCGAGCGGGCCAACGCGCTGCCCCGCCGCCGCAAGACCGGGGAAGAGGCGTCCTAGCCGGAGCGCGCGTAGCCGACGGCGGCGTCGCGCTCGAACAGATAGAGCAGCACGCGGAGCGCCGGTCCCCGCGCGCCGGCGAGTCCGGGGTCCTTCTCCAGGACCAGCGCGGCGTCGTCGCGGGCCGTCTCCATGAGCGCCGCGTGGGCGGCGACATCGGCGACGCGGAAATCCGGCAGGCCCGACTGGCGGGTGCCGAGAAGCTCGCCGGCACCGCGCAGGCGCAGGTCCTCCTCGGCGATGCGGAAGCCGTCGTCGGTCTCGCGCAGGATGCGCAGGCGCTGGCGCGCCGCCGCCGTGAGGGGCGCCCCGTAGATCAGGAGGCAGGTGGCCTTCCGCTCGCCGCGGCCGATGCGCCCGCGCAGCTGGTGCAGCTGGGCGAGCCCGAACCGCTCGGCGTGCTCGATGACCATGACGCTCGCCGCCGGCACGTCCACCCCCACCTCGATCACGGTGGTGGCGACGAGGACGCGGGTCGCTCCCTCGGCGAAGCGCGCCATCGCGGCATCCTTCTCCGCGCTCCGCATGCGCCCGTGGACGAGGCCCACCCGCCCCGGAAACAGCCTGTCGAGGGCGGCGAAGCGGGCCTCGGCGGCGGCGAGGTCGGTGGCCTCGGACTCCTCGACCAGCGGGCACACCCAGAACACGCTCTGGCCGCCGCCGGCACCGGCGCCGATGGCGCGGCCGACGGCCCTGACGACCTCCTCGAGGCGCGACAGCGGCAGGGTCCGCGTGTCCACCGGCTTGCGCCCGGCCGGCTTCTCGGTGAGGAGCGAGACGTCGAGGTCGCCATAGGCCATGAAGGTCAGGGTGCGGGGGATGGGGGTCGCGGTCATCACCAGCACGTCCGCGGCGCGGCCCTTGGCGGCGAGCGCCAAGCGCTGGGCGACGCCGAAGCGGTGCTGCTCGTCGATGACGGCGAGGGCGAGGTCGGCGAAGGCGACGTCGTCCTGGATGAGGGCGTGGGTGCCCACGATTCCCGCGATCTCGCCGCCCTCCAGGGCCTCGAGGGTGCGCCGGCGCGGCGCCCCCTTGTCGCGCCCGGTGAGCAGCGCGAGGCGCGCGCCGGCGGCCGTGAACAAGGGCGCGATGGTGGCATGATGCTGGCGCGCCAGGATCTCGGTCGGCGCCATCAGGGCCGATTGGCGCCCGGCCTCGGCGGCGGCCAGCATGGCGAGCGCCGCCACCACCGTCTTGCCGCTGCCGACGTCGCCCTGGAGCAGCCGGAGCATGCGCGTCTCCGCGGCCATGTCGGCCAGGATCTCCGCGAGTGCGCCTTCCTGGGAGGCCGTCAGGCGGAAGGCGAGCGACGCCCGCGCCGCGGCCCGGAGCCGGCCGTCGCCCCGGGTGGCGCGCCCGCCCTGGCGGCGCATATGGGCGCGCACCAGCGCCATCGCCAGCTGCGAGGCCAGCAGCTCGTCATAGGCGAGCCTTTGCCGCGCCGGGGTCCCGGGCTCGAGATCGGCCGGGGATTGCGGCGCGTGGGCGTCGTGGAGCGCCTCCTTCCAGGGCGCCCACCCCTCGCGCCGGAGGTGGGCGGGATCGAGCCATTCGGGGAGCTCCGGGGCGGCGGCGAGGGCGGCTCCGACGGCACGGGCGAGGGTCTTAGGCGACAGGCCCTGGGTCAGCGGGTAGACCGGCTCCACCGCCGCCAGGCGCGCCTGCTCCCCGGGCCCGGCGATGTGGTCCGGATGGGTCATCTGGGCGGCGCCGCGGAAATGCTCGACCTTGCCCGAGACCACGCGCTCGCTGCCCACCGGCAGCGCCTTCTCCAGCCAGTCGGGGCGGGCGTTGAAGAACACCAGCTCCAGCCGGCCGGTGCCGTCGGAGCAGATGACGCGGTAGGGCAGGCGCCGGTTGGGCGGCGGCAGGTGCTTGTCGACATGCACGGTGAGGGTGGCGACGCGGCCGGCCGGCGCCGCCGCCACCTTGGGCGAGAACCGCCGGTCGATGAGGCCCGTGGGCAGGTGCCACAGCAGGTCGGCCACGTGGTCCCCGGCCAGGAGCTGGACCAGCCTGGCGTTGCGCGGGCCGATGCCCGGGAGCGCGGTCACGGGCCGGAACAGCGGATACAGGATCTCGGGGCGCATGGGGCCGGATTCACCGCGCGAGAGTGGCTGACAGGGGCGGCGGGAAGGCCTATATCCTACGCACCGCGTCGCCCCCTGTCACCGGCGGGGGGAGGGGCGCTGGTGTGCCCGGACTCCGGAGCCATGGCCGAATCGATCGACATCCGGCGCAAGCGCCTGCTCTATCAGGCGCGTCGCCGCGGGACCCGGGAGGCCGACCGCCTGATCGGGGCGTTCGCCGAACGCCATCTCCCCGCCTTCGGGGAGGCCGAGCTCGACCGTTTCGAGGCGCTGATCGCCGCGCCCGACGGCGACCTCATGGACTGGCTGAGCGGCCGAAGGGCGCCGCCCGAGGCCCTGCGCGGCCCCGTCCTCGACCTCATGATCGACTTCAAGAAAGAGATAGCACGTCTTTGATAGATATAAGGGAAGCGCTCCATTTCCCCGGGTGGCTGACGGTCGGCGGCGCGCCCGGCGCCTATGACGCATTCTGGCTCGCCGAGCGCCTGCGCTCGGGCGAGGCGGGCCGCCTGCTGCACGTCGCCCTCGACGACCGCGCCATGGGGCGCGCGGCCGAGACGCTGACCCTTCTCGTCCCCGGCTGCGAGATCCTCCTGTTCCCAGCCTGGGACTGCCTGCCCTACGACCGCGTCGGGCCCAACGGCGCCATCGCCGCCCGCCGCATCGACACCCTGTATCGCCTGGCGCGGGGCGGGGACGGAGCCGCCGGCGGGCTCGCCGTCCTGACCACGGTCAACGCCGTCCTCCAGCGGGTGCCGCCGCCGGAGACCTATGCCGCGGCCGGGTTCGAGGTTGGGAAGGGCGCCGGCTTCGACCTCGACGGCTTCCGCGCCTTCGCCGCGGCCAACGGCTACGCTCGGGCCGAGATGGTCATGGAGCCGGGCGAATACGCCCTGCGCGGCGGCCTCGTCGACGTGTTCCCGCCCGGACTCCCGGAGCCCGTGCGCCTCGACCTGTTCGGCGACGAGGTCGAGCGCATCCGCCGGTTCGATCCGCTGACCCAGATCTCCACCGGCGACATCGACGCGATCGTGCTGAAACCGGTCAACGAGGTGCTGCTGACCGAGGACTCGGTGGCGCGCTTCCGCACGGGATACCGCGCCCTGTTCGGCGCCGCCAAGGACGGCGACGAGCTCTACGAGTCGGTGTCCGCGGGCCGCCGCATGCCCGGGATGGAGCACTGGCTGCCCCTGTTCCATGAGCGACTCGCCGCGCTGCCCGACTACCTGCCGGACGCCGCCGTGAGCCTCGCCGATGGCGCCGCGGAGGCCATCGAGATGCGCCTCGAGCAGATCGAGGACTACTACCGCGCCCGCCGCGAACTGGGGAGCCCGGGCGCGGCCGGGCCCGGCGGGCCCTACAACCCGCTGCCGCCGGAACGGCTCTACCTCACGGGGAGCGGTCTCGAGGACTCGCTGGGTAGACGGTCCCTCATCCGCTTTTCCGCGTTCGCGCCGCCGCGGGCGCCAGGCACCCTCGATGCCGGCGCCCGGCTCATGCGGAGCTTCGCCGCCGAGGCGCGCGGGGCCGGGACCAACGCGTTCGATCTCGCCTCGGCCTTTGCCAAAGGCGAGGCCGCCCGCGGCCAGCGCGTGGTCGTCGCCTGCGCCAGCCGCGGCAGCGTCGCCCGCCTCGGACGGCTGCTGGCCGAACACGGCTTCGGCCCCGTCGCCCAATGCGCAACCTGGTCGGAGGTGGAGGCGGCGCCCCGGGACTCCGCGGCCCTGGTGCGGCTCGATATCGACCAAGGGTTCACCGTGCCCGGCCTCACCGTCATCGCCGAGCCCGACATCCTCGGCCGCAAGCTGGCGCGGCCCCAGCGCCGCAACCGCGCGGCCGAGGCTTTCCTCGCCGAACTTGCACAGCTCAACGAGGGCGACCTCGTCGTCCACCTCGACCACGGCATCGGCCGCTACAGCGGTCTCGTCACGCTGGAGGTGGCGAGCGGCCAGGGACGCCGCACCGTGCCCCACGACTGCCTGTGCGTCATGTACGCGGGCGACGACAAGCTGTTCGTCCCGGTCGAGAACATCGACGTGCTGACCCGCTACGGCGAGGACGAGGGCGGCGTCGGCCTCGACCGCCTCGGCGGCGTCGCCTGGCAGGCGCGGAAATCGCGCCTCAAGGACCGCATCCGCGAGATGGCGGGGGAGCTCTTGCGCGTGGCCGCCCGGCGGGCGCTGGCCCGGGCCGTGCCCATGGTCGCCGCCGACGGCGCCTTCGAGGAATTCTGCGCCCGCTTCCCCTACGCCGAGACCGAGGACCAGCAGGCGGCCATCGCCGACACGCTGGCGGACATGGCGCGCGACCGTCCCATGGACCGGCTGATCTGCGGCGATGTCGGGTTCGGCAAGACCGAGGTCGCGCTGCGCGCGGCCTTCACCGCGGTCATGTCCGGCTCCCAGGTCGCCGTGGTGGTGCCGACGACATTGCTTGCGCGCCAGCATTTCGAGACCTTCCGCGCCCGGTTCGCCGGCCTGCCGGTGGAGATCGCCCAGCTGTCGCGCCTGGTGGGACCACGGGAGGCCGAGGAGGTCAGGCGGCGTCTCGCCGCCGGGCAATGCGACATCGTGATCGGGACCCACGCGCTGCTCTCCGACGCCATAGGCTTCGCCGATCTCGGGCTGCTCGTCGTCGACGAGGAGCAGCATTTCGGCGTCGCCCACAAGGAACGGCTCAAGCGGCTCAAGGCCGACGTCCACGTGCTCACGCTGACGGCGACGCCGATCCCGCGCACGCTCCAGCTGGCGCTCACCGGCGTCAAGGAGATGAGCGTCATCGCCACGCCCCCGGTGGACCGTCTCGCCATCAGGACCTTCGTCCTGCCGTTCGATCCCCTGGTGATCCGCGAGGCGATCCGCCGCGAGATGCACCGCGGTGGGCAGTGCTTCCACGTCTGCCCGCGCATCTCGGACATCCCGGCGGTGGAGGCCCAGCTCGCCGAGCTCGCGCCCGAGGCGCGCCGCGTGGTCGTCCACGGCCAGATGTCCCCCGCCAGGCTGGAGAACGCCATGACCGCGTTCTTCGAGCGCGCCTACGACGTGCTGGTGTCCACCAACATCATCGAATCGGGGTTGGACCTCCCCAACGTCAACACCATCGTCGTGCACCGCGCCGACATGTTCGGCCTCGCCCAGCTCTACCAGCTGCGCGGCCGGGTGGGGCGCTCGGCGCTCCGTGCCTACGCCTACCTGACCGTGCCGCCGCGGCGCCAGGTCACCGCCGGCGCCGCCAGTCGGCTCGCGGTCATGCAGACCCTCGACAGCCTCGGCGCCGGCTTCAGCCTCGCCAGCCACGACCTCGACATCCGGGGCGCCGGGAATCTCCTGGGGGAGGAGCAGACGGGCCACATCCGCGAGGTCGGCATCGAGCTCTACCAGCACATGCTCGAGGAGACGGTGGCCGAGCTCAAGGGCGGCGCCCCGGCCGAGGCCGACTGGACGCCCCAGATCACGGTCGACGTGCCGGTGCTGATCCCCGAGGGCTACGTCGCCGACCTCGGCGTACGGCTGGGGCTCTACCGGCGGATCGCGGCCCTCGTCCGCAAGGAGGACGTCGAGGCGTTCGCCGCCGAGCTGATCGACCGGTTCGGCCCGCTGCCGGCGGAGGTGGAGAACCTGCTGGCGGTGGTCGCCCTCAAGCAGGACTGCCGCGCCGCCGGCGTCGAGCGGGTCGAGGCGGGACCGCGCGGCTGCGTGATCGCGTTCCGGGACAACCGCTTCGCCAATGCCGACGGCCTGATCGCGGCCATCGCCTCCTCGCCCGACGCCATGCGGGTGCGGCCCGACCACAGCCTCGTCATCCGCCGCGACTGGCCGGGCCCGGGGGACCGCATCCGCGGCCTCGCGGAGGAGATCGCCGCCCTGGCGCGGCTGGCGGCGGAGGGGGATCGCGCCGGCCTCGGTACCGGGCCCGCCACCCAGCGCGCCACCGGCCGCCCGTGACCGTCAGGACCGGCCGGCGGCGGGCGTCGGGGCGGCGGCGCCCGCCCGCGCCAGCTCGATGGCCCGGGCGATGACCTCGGGAGGCTGCGCCCCGGGGACGGCAATGCGCCGCGCGATCACGAAATGGGGAACGCCGCCGACGCCGGCGGCGCGCGCCGCCGCGTCCTCGGCGAGCACGGTCTCCCGATCTCCGTTTCCCGCGAGAAAGGCGGCGGCCCGGTCACGGTCGAGCCCGGCCTCCCCGGCGACGGCGACGAGCTCGCCCCTGGCCCCGATGTCGCGCCCTTCCAGGAAATAGGCGGCGAACAGCCGCTCCATCATGTCCGAGGCGCGGCCCTCCCGCGCCGCCAGGCGAACCAGCCGGTGGGCGTCCAGCGTGTTGGGCGTGCGGCGGATGCGCCGGAACGCGAAGGCGATGCCCTCGGCGGCCCCTTCGCGGGCAATGACGCCGTAGACCTGCGTTGCCCGCGCGGCGCCGCCGAACTTGGCGGCGAGATAGCCCGAGCGCTCCATACCCTCCGGAGGCATCGACGGGTTGAGCTGGAAGGCGCGCCATCGCACGGCGATGCCCTCGCCGCCGGCGACCAGCCCCAGGGCCGCGTCCAGCCGGCGCTTGCCGATGAAGCACCACGGGCAGATGGGATCGGCGTAGACCTCGAGTTCCATGGCGGACCTGCATCCTCGCGCCCGCGCCGCGACGGGCCGTGGCCATCATAGCGCCCCGCCCGCCGCCGCCGCCATCGGGCGAAGCGGCGCATCGGGGAGCGCGGCCTCGCCCCGTTGCCTGGAGGCGAACCCCGTGATACGGATGAACCCTTCGCCGAAGCGATCCATGCGTCGGGCCGGGAAGGCGCCGCGGGCGCCGCTCGGGAGGACGGGCGCGCAAGCCGACGGCGATGGGAACGGCCCGCACACCATCGGGCGCTACCGGCGAAGGCGGTTGGAGTATCGAGATGCAGGATCAGCGCAGCGAACGGAGTCCGAGGGCCGGGGTCGGCCGGGTGCTCGCTCTCGCCCTTTGCCTGGCGCTCGCCTGGCCGGTCGGGATGTCCCGCGGCCAGGGCGAACTTCCCGCCGACGTCGAGTTCGACGTGCTCAAGCTCAGGCTGCAATCGGCGGTCGGCGCGGCGCAGCATCGGGAGGTGCTCGCGATCATCGGCCGGATGCGCGCCACCGGCTTCGAGCTGCCCGCCGACGTGCCGTTCCTCGCGGCACGGTCCCATTACGCGCTCGGCGATGCGGCGCGCGCCCGCGAAGGGCTGGTCGCCTATCTCAAATCGACCGGCCGCAAGGGGAAGCACTATGACGAGGCGGTCCGCCTCTACGTGACGGTGGACCAGGAGCTGAAGGCGGCGGCCGAGCGCGAAAGGGAGATCGCGAGTCTCCGGGCCCACTGGCAGGAGGCCCGCGCCGCCTGGCTGGTCGAGCGCTCGCGGGCGGAGGAGTGGACCCGGCGGGCGGTGGTGTTCGGCGGCCCCGGCGACGACATCGCCTCGGCGCTGGCGCGCACGCCCGACGGCGGGTTCGTCCTCGCCGGCGCCTTCCACCTCCAGCGGGGGAAGGGGGACAAGAAGATCGATTCGACCCTGCCCTGGATCACCGCCTTCGACCGCGGCGGGCGGCGGATCTGGCACCGGCCCCTGGGCGACGCCAGCGAGGACGGGGTGCTGCGCTCCGCCGCGCTCATCGGCGAGGGAGGGTTTCTCTTCGGCGGCATCCAGAAGGGGTTCCAGATCGTGGCCGTCACCGGCCCCAACGGCAATCTCCTCAACAACCACGAGGGAGACCCGTGGATCATCGGTTTCGCCCCGGCCACCGGCGGCGCGGGAAGCGTCGCGCGCGTGCTCGGTTCCGGCGACATCATCGGCGTCGGCACCGAGCAGGTCAGCCGCGGCGGGCAGAAGCTAAGGCTCCCGGTCTCGGTGCGGCTCTCGCCCGACGGCAAGCTGGTGCGGAAATCGGTGCACGGGCGCGTCGGCGGGCCGCTGTGGTACGACATCCACGACGCGAAGGTGCTTTCCGGGGGGGACGTCATCGTCGCCGGCGAGACCCGCATCAAGGACGACGACCCGTTGACGGCGCAGGGATATCTCCTCCGCCTCGCCGCCGACGGGCGCGAGCTGTGGGCCCGGCAGGTCCCCGCGAGCCGGGGCCGCGGGCTGACCCTCGCGGCGGTGACCGAAACCCGTGACGGCGGAATCCTCGCCGTCGGCCGCGACGACGATTCGCTCGCGTACTTCAAGGTCGAGGCCGACGGTGGTATCGCCTGGCGGCGGCTGTGGAACCCCGACCGGTCGCTGCCCGAGGCCATCACGGCCATCTGCTCGCGCGAGGATGCCGGCGCCCTCCTCGCCGAGGCCTTCAAGGACCGGCCGGAGTCCGAGATCGCGCGGTCGCTGCCCATCGATCTCGCCGGGTTCAGGGGGTGGGCCTGCCGGAAGGGCAAGCCGTTCGCCTCCGGCACCGCCGTCGCCCGCAGGGCGGACGGGTACCTGTTGCTCGGCGTGCGCGGGTGGGAAAGCAGTAGCGATACCCGGATCACGCTCACCGCCATCGACGAGGAGGGGGCGGTGCAGTGGGAGCGGTCCCTCGGCTACGGCGCCGGCAACCTTCCCGCCGCCGTCCTCGCCACCGAGGACGGCGGATTCATCGCCGCCGGCATGACCAGCGACTGGGGCCAGGACGTGGTGCTGTTCAAGGTCGACCGGCAGGGCCAGCTGGCGGCCTTCGAGCGGCTGGGACCGCC
>DASWKZ010000172.1:0-2352 GCA_036396355.1 Alphaproteobacteria bacterium | reverse complement strand
CGGCGCCACGCTGCGATCCACTCATGCTGGCTGGCGAGCCGCTTCCAGCCGCGATGAATCATGAGCAACGCCCCGTGGTAGCCGCCCCACACGACGAATGTCCAGTTTGCGCCGTGCCAGAGCCCCCCGAGGAGCATGGTGATCATCAGGTTGCCGGCACGGAATCCACGCCGCGAGCCGCCCAGGGGGATGTAGAGGTAATCGCGCAGCCACGTCGACAGGCTGATGTGCCAGCGGCGCCAGAACTCCTGGATGCTGGTGGCGAGATACGGCGCATCGAAGTTCTTAGGCAAACGGTAACCGAGAGTACGGGCCATGCCGATGGCCATGTCGGAATAACCGGAAAAATCACAGTAGATCTGTACCGCATAACAAAACGCCGCCGCCCAGAAGGTGGCCCCCTGGTATTCGGCGGGGTGGGCGAATACGGCGTCGACGTACGGCGCGATGCGGTCGGCGATAAGCACCTTCTTCACATAGCCGCGGGTGAATTGGGCGCCGCCGCTAAGCCAGCGCATGCTGTCGACCCGATTGTCTCGACCAAGCTGCGGCAAGAATGTCGCTGCCCTCACGATCGGCCCGGCGACCAACTGAGGAAAGAACGCGACGAACAGCGCGAACTCGAGAAACGAGTCACTCGGACGCAATTCTCCCCGATAGATGTCGATGGCGTAGCTCAGGGTCTGGAAGGTGTAGAAGCTGATCCCGACCGGCAAGATGATCTGCAGGGTTGTCGGTGACACCTGTGTGAAACCACAGGAGTGGAGCAGACCCAACGCCGAGTCGATGAAGAAATTGGCGTACTTGAAGTAGCCGAGTAGCCCGAGGTTGGCGGCGAGGCTGATCCACAGCAGCCGGCGTCGCTTCACCGGCGCCGTTTCCAGGTACAGCCGCCCGCCGACGACATAGTCGACGGCGGTGGAGAACAGGATAAGGCCAAGGAACCGCCAGTCCCATGCGGCGTAGAAGACATAGCTGGCGGCCAGCAGCACCATGTGCTTGAGGCGCCGGCGCCAGGCCATCCAGCACAGCAGATACACGGCCGGCAGAAAAATTAGAAACTCGATGCTCGGGAAAAGCATCTCACCCTCCCACGGCGCCGGCCGACGCCATGGCGGGCCGATCACGGCCGGCCAGGTACCCCTCGGCCACGAGCCTGGCCATGACCAGATCGGTGAAGATTGCCTGGCCGCGGGTGTTCAGGTGCGAGTGGTCGGAAAAGTACTCATTGCCGTCCACCGCCTCGACGCCGGAGACGGTGAGCAGCGTAGCGCCGGACTCTTCCACGGCCCGAGCGATCAACTGGTGATATGCCGCGGACCAGCCATCGGGCACGCTCGCGCGGAACACGGGCGGTCGCGGCATCTCCACCAACACCAGACGGCCACCCCGGCGCCGCACCAATTCCGCCGTCGCACGCACCTCCACCCAACCGTGGGGACCGATCCAGTCGGACGGCGGTTGCGGCGCGTTCCGAACCATGCATTCGTCCAGGGTGAGCTTCTGATGAGCACACCACTGGTCGACCGTCCAGCCTTTGCTTTCTCGCGAGCGTTCTGTCGGCGCGTCCCCCGTGCGATCGCCGTAGATCTCGCGGTTCTCGCGCGCCCAGCGCTCCCGTACCTCACGCGGCTTACCGATGCTGCCACGGAGCGTAGCTGGTAACGACGTTTCGAGCTGTTCCGCAAGGTAGTTACGAACCTGCCATCGCAGGCCGAACGCCTCCCATGCCCGTCCAACCCGCGCCTCCAGGAAGACCTGCAACGCCGCCCGCTTGTCCTTGCCCGTGCCTTCGCCGCGCCACAGGAAGTCGACGAGATCCTGCAACGACCATGCATACGCCGGCGCAAGACTCGGCGCCGCGACAAAGGAGACGTCGCTGACTCCCCACACGATCAGAGTCCCCGGCGAGAGGGTAGCTATCTCGCGAATCGCGTGCTGCACCTCGTGGAATTGACCGTGGTCCAGGCCGTAGTTGAAGACCACGACCTCTTTACCCAGCACCTGGGATAGGCGCCGCGTGGCGCGCTCCGCGCTGAAGGCCGCGCGGGCTCGGGAGGTGCCGACGAAGGCCAGGGCGACTTCCCCTTGCGCTAGCCACTTCCGCAACGCCGCCGGTTTGACCCGGTACTGGCTCTCCGCCGGCGACGTGTAGAGGAGGATCTCTCCCTGGTGACGCCCCACCCATACGTCGCCCACGACCATCAGCAGCAGCGTCACAGCGAGGCCGGCATAAGCCTGGCGCCGCAAGCGTCGCGGATGGCTTCGCCGAGCAGCTCGCCGGTCGCACACAGGCTCGGCATCTGGACCTACCCCGTTCAAGGACGCTTCGATAGCCACTGTGCGAGTCGG
>DASWKZ010000171.1:0-17609 GCA_036396355.1 Alphaproteobacteria bacterium | reverse complement strand
CCGCCGGCGGCGGTCGCCACGATGTAGGTGACGGTCCTGCCCTTGAACCAGCCGGCGTCGGCCCGGGTTTCCGTGGCGGCGGCGGCCGCCAGCGCGAGGAGCGCGAGGGCGGTCCCGCCCGAACGCGCGATTCGGAGTGGGTTGGTCATGTCATGCTCCCTGCGAGACTCGCCGGCGCGCCCGGGGGCCGCCGTCGCGGTCGTCCGTGGCCGGGTTCTGGCGCCCGGCTGTCCTCGGCCGAGATTGGCATAGCCGCACTCGGGTGTCCATTGCCCCCGTGGCGGGCGCATCGCTCCCGCTCCCGGATGCACGAAGGGCCGCCCCTATGGGGCGGCCCCTCCATTGTCAGGCCTCGGTCCTCGGCCGGGACCGGGAAGCGTTGCGTCAGGCGAGGGAAGCCTCCGCCGCGGCGACGATCCAGGTCCGGGCCACCGTTGGCCGTGATTGACAATGAGACACTGGATCACCTCCTTTCCGTTGTTGAACACCCGACCGCACTATGCCGCGCCGGGAGCGCTGCCACAAGGCCCTTGCGGGGGGCGGCGCCGGACGCTTCCCTCCGTCTTGTGGTATGGAACAGCGGCTCGCCCGCCGCAGGAATGAATGCGCGCCGACCCGGGAGGATTCCGCCGTCCATGCGTCTCCCCAGGAACTTTGCCAAGAGCCGCACCGCGGCCGTCATCCTGATCGCGGGCGGGCTCGCCCTGTGCGGGGGCGGGGGCTGGCTGGGGGCCAGCGAGGCCGCGTTCCTCGCCGCCGCCGAGCGGGCCCCGGGGGTGGTGACCGCCATCGAATCGAAGCGCGGCAGCAAGGGCGGGCGCCTCTACTTCCCGGTGGTCCGCTTCGCCCCTCCCGGTCGGGCCGGGAGCGTGACGTTCCGGGAGAAGACGGCGCTCTGGCCGTCGCCGTTCGCGGTGGGGGACGCCGTCACGGTGGCCTACGATCCCGCCAGGCCCGGGGACGCCCGGGTGGCGTCGTTCTGGACCCTGTGGTTCCTCCCCGTTCTCATGGCCGCGTTCGGACTCCTCTGCATCGCCGCCGGCGGCCATACGCTCGCGCGGCGCACGTGATCGGTCCCGGCCCGGGGAGTCCTTGCCGCTCGCCCGGATCATGACTTGACCCCCTTGGCGATGGGCCCCAGGATTCCGCTCGCGCGCTTCGGCGCCGGGGGGTTGGGCATGGAGTCCGTGAGGAAGGACCTGCCGCCGCTGGTATGGCTGTGGTTCCCGCCGCTGGCGGCGGCGACCGTGCTTGCCGCCGATTACTTCGAGTGGCCGGCGATCTGCGAAGTCGTGCTGCGACGCGACCGCGAGGGGGGCGGCGTGCTCGAGTGGGGCACCGTCCTGATTCTCGTGCCGGCGATGGCGGCCGGAGCGGCCTCGGTCCCCCGCCTCCGCGGCATGGCGCGGGCCCGTCTGCTGCGGGTCTGGGTGGCGCTGTGGGCCTTGGCCTGCCTCTATTTCGCCGGCGAGGAGATGAGCTGGGGCCAGTGGCTGTTCGGCTGGGAGACGCCGGAGGTGGTGCGCCGATTCAACGACCAGGGCGAGACCAATCTGCATAACGTCAGCAACTTCCTCGACCAGGTGCCGCGCGCCTTCGTGGAACTGTTCCTGTTCGTGGGCGGCCTGTTGCTGCCGCTGTGGCGCAAGATCTCGGGACGGGGCCTCGACGAACGGGGGATCTGGTATTGGATATTGCCGACCCATGCGGGCACGGTGGCGGCGGCCGTCTGGACCGCGGCCCAGCTTGCCGACTGGATCGAGCCCGAGATGGCCTGCCGGCTGAACGATTCCGAGGTCCGCGAGTTCTACATCGCGGCCTTCCTGACGCTCTACCTGGGATCCATCTGGCATCGCACGCGCGGGCCGCGGCCCTGAGGCGCGCCCCCGGGCGGTGGCCCGGGGTTTCCGGCCTCAGCGGTGCAGCAGCGGCTCGACGACACCCTGGATGAAGGACAGCGGCATGCCGTCGCGCTGATGGACCGCCAGCAGGTGGCTGGTGGGTTCGAGCTCGACCAGGGGACGGGTGCCCTCTCCGCGCGGACGGATGCGGCCGATAAGGCCGACCGTGTTCTCGTAGGCGGGGAGGCGGTTCGACAGGTAGCCGGCCCAGGGCGCCATGGTCCCCTCCTCGTCGCGCTCGAACAGCTCCGCGTAGCGGCGGAAGGTCGCCTCTCCCGCCGACATCCACACGCCCCAGCCGAAGGGCTCGGCCTCCCCCAGGACGGGAACCGGCAGCACGCAGCGGACGAAGAAATAGCGGCCGTCGATCTCGCAGAAATCGGAGGTCAGGCGAATCCGGGCCCCGCCGGCGCCGGCGCCCATCTCCTCGGCGAACACAGGCGCGTCGAAGCCGATGTCGGGCAGGCCCTCATGGGTCTCGCCGCATTTCGTGCAGGTGAAGCGGACCGCCATCCGCGGGGCTCAATTGCCGATGCGCGCCGCGCCCCGGCCCGCCTTGCGGCTGAACACCACGTTGCGGGTCTGGCCGGTGCAGGAGGGATAGTTGTGGAAGAACAGGCCCATGATGTCGCCCGAGGCGTAGAGCCCGCGGATCGGCTCGTCGGAGGTGTTGAGCACCTCGGCATCGGGGCTCACGGCGAGGCCGCCGAAGGTGAAGGTGATGGCGCCCATCACCGGATAGGCGCGGAACGGCGGCTCGTCGATGCGCTGGGCCCAGTTGGACTTGGGCGGGGCGATGCCGCGCGTGCACTTGCCGTCGAGCCTGGAGGCATCGAACGGGACCTCGTCGGCGACCGCCTCGTTGAAGGCTCCGACCGTGTGGACCAGCACCTCCGGCGCGATCCCAACGCCCCGGGCCAGCTCCTCGATCGAGTCCGCCTGCACGAAGGTGGCCGGGTGGTCGGGCCCGTGGCGGTGCTGGCGGGTGCCCTTCAGGTCGTAGATCTGGTAGGCGATGCCACCCGGCTGGCGGCGCACCGCGTGGCCGGTCTTGGCATAGGTATAGGAGTGGAAGCTCTCGCCCTCGTCGAAGAACCGCTCGCCCAGGGCGTTGACGGTGATGCCGTGGCAGTAATCGTAGCGGTTCATGGTATTGCCGCGCCCGTCGGCCCTGACCGGGGTCTCGAACGCCGGCGCCTTGGCGTCGATGGGGGTGGCATGGGCCCCCTGCCAGTGGCCGGCGGCCCGCGCCCCGAGGGCGAGGAACATCATCAGCACCTCGCCGGTGTCGTGCCTGCTGCCGCGCACCTTCATCAGGTCGGCGTTGTCGCCGAGGTAGCGGGCCCGCATCTCGGGGCTGGCCTGGAAGCCGCCGGCGCAGGCGATCAGCGCGGGGGCCGTCAGGTCGTACTCGCCATCGGGACCGGCGACGCGGACGCCGTCGACCCGCTGCGCGTTGCCGTGGATGGCCGAGACCCGCGACCGGAAGCGGATCACGATCCCGAGTTTCCCGGCGATGGCGCGCCACTGCTCGAGCTGGCCGCGTCCGCCGCCCCTGGGCTGGATCACGCGGCCGGGCTCGAAGAAGTGGCGCCCTTCGACGGTCGCGTATTTCTCCGTCACCCAGGCGATGCCCGTCTCCCGCGCCCAGGTGACGGCGGCGTTGGACGCGCCGACCAGCGTTTGGGCGAGTTTTCGATCGATCAGGCCCTGGGTCACGCGCTCGAGGTCGGCCGTGAATTGTTCCTCGGTGTAGGGCGGGATGTCCATGGCGGCGAAGAGGTCCGCCGGAACGTCGGGAACGAATGAGCGGATCTCCTCCTTCCCGGCGTGGCAGAAGCGGAATCCCGTGTGGGAGAAGCGGGCATTGCCGCCGTATTCGCCCTCCGGCGCCTTCTCCAGCATGATCACGCGCTCGGCGCCCGCCTGGCGCGCCGACACCGCCGCCTCGAAGGCGGCGCTTCCCGCGCCGATCACGATGACGTCACAGGATTCCGGTGCGCTCATTCGGTCCTCCCCGTCCCCGCCGATGCCGGTGTTCTTTCGTGATCATTCTAGCCGCGCCCGCCGTCCGAATCGAAAATCAAAAAGCTCCGGCGGGGCACGCCGCTGCCGGCGGACGGCGGGGGCGGGGGCCATGAGGGCTCAAAGCCATCGGAGGCGGCGGAACAGCCACACCTGGACGCAGGCGACGGCCCCGAGCATCGCCACCACGGCCCAGAACGCCAGCGGCGCGTCCTTGGACCCGGGAATGCCCTCGACGTTGATGCCCAGCAGCCCGGTGACGAAGCTGAGCGGCAGGAGGACCGAGGCCACCACCGTCAGCACGTACATGGTGCGGTTCATGTCCTCGCTGATGCGGTTGCGCAGCTCGTCCTGGATCACGGCGCCGCGGTCGCGCAGGGCGTCGAGATCCTCGACGTGGCGCGTGATGTGGTCCGAGACCTCGCGGAGAAGCACCTTGTGGCGCGGTGTCAGCCAGTCGATGGCCTCCACCTGCAGGCGGGTCATGGCCTCGCGCTGGGGCGCCAGGTAGCGCCGGAGCTCGATCGCCTGGCGGCGCACCCGGCCGAGCTTGCGGCGCAGTTCCGGCCCCGAGGCCTTGATCGCGGGATCGGGGGTCTCGCCCTCCAGGATCTCGCCTTCGAGGGCGTCGACCGTGTCCGACAGCTGGTCCAGGGTCGGCCCCGCCCGGCGCACCAGGCGGCTCGCGATGAAGACGAGGAAATCGCCCGGCCCCCTGGGGCCGGCCCCGGCGGCCAGCGACTCGCGGGCGTCGTTGACCGCCAGGATGCGGCGGTGGCGGGTGGAGACGACGCGCTGCGGGCCGATCCAGATGCGCACCGAGACCATGTCCTCGGGGTCCGACTGGGGATTGAGGTTGACCCCGCGCAGGGTGACGAGGAGGCTGTGCTCGTAGCCGACGCAGCGGGGCCGCGTGTCCTCGGCCAGCAGGGTCTCCGCCACCTCTGCCTCGGCGACGTTGGCGCGGATCCACCGGACCGCCTCGGGGGCCTGGAAGTCGAGATGGACCCAGAGGAACCCGTCATCGGGCGTCCACGCCCCGATTTCCTCCCACCCGATCTCGCGGCCGCCGCCGCTTCCGTCCAGGATGCACGCAAAGATGAGTCCGCCCGGTTCGTCGTTCATGGTCTCCCCCGCGATCCTCGCGCCGCCATAGGACGGGGCCGAGGATAGCAGATGCGGCCCGCCCGGCGACCCTTGCGGCGCCGCCCGGGGCCGCCTCGGCGACCGGCGGGCGACGTCCCGAGGGAGGCGCGCCGGCACGGGCGCCGGCCGCGAATCACGTTGTGCCGCGCCCCTTGCCGGCCGCTATACTGGCGGCTCCCCGGGGTCAGCGGCGGGCAGGACGGCCATGCATCAGGTCAACATTCCCGACTGGGTGAAGGACCACGTTCGCAAGCGGCGCGGCGCTCTCCACGCCTTCGCCGACATGGATCCGGCGCGGACGGCGCTGCTGGTGGTCGACCTTCAGCGCGGCTTCATGGACCCGGCGGTGGCCCATTCCCTGGTCCCGGCGGCGGTCGAGATCGTGCCGGTGGTGAATAGGCTGGCGCGGGCGGTGCGCGAAACCGGCGGACGGGTGGTCTTCATCCGCATGGTGGCGAGCGAGGAGGCGGCGCGCGAGTGGTCGGTCTACTACGACGACCTCACCCTGCCCGCGGCCCGCGAGCGCCGGTTCGCCAACATGGTCGCGGGCGGCCCAGGTCACGAGCTATGGCCCGGCCTGGACGTGCGGGAGACCGACCGCGTCGTCGACAAGACCCGATTCTCCGCCTTCATCGAGGGTTCCTCGACGCTCGAATCCGTCCTGCGGCGCGACGGCGTGGAGACCCTGCTCGTCACCGGGACCGTCACCAACACCTGCTGCGAATCGACGGCGCGCGACGCCATGATGCGGAACTTCCGGGTGGTCATGATCTCCGACGGCAATGCCGCGCGCACCGACGCGGCCCACAACGCGGCGCTGCAGAACTTCTATCTCTCCTTCGGCGACGTCATGACCGCGGGCGAGGCGGAGTCGTACCTGCGCGCCAACGCGAGGGCGACCCGCCGGGCGCCGGCCTGAGGGCAGGTCGCGATCTCCAGCGGAGCGTTCCCCCCATGACCGCCGAGCACGCGTCGCCGCGACTCCCGAGGCCGCCCGAGTCCGGCGAATACAAGACCTTCGCCGGACGACTGGACGTGCGGGTGCTGCGCGCCCTGCTGCCGTTCCTGTGGACGGCGAACCCCTTCGAGCTCCGCGCGCGCGTCGTGATCTCGCTCGTCCTGCTGGTGGTCGCGCTGGTTGCCAACGTCTGCGTGCCGATCGTCTACAAGGGCGCCGTCGATGCCTTGACGCCGAAGGCCGATGGCGTCCTCGTGCTGCCCCTGGCGCTGATCGTTGCCTATGGGCTGCTGCGCCTGACGGCGGCGGCCTCGGCGGAGATTCGCGACGCGATCTTCGCCAAGGTGACCCAGCGCGCCGTGCGCACCGTCGCCTGCCGGGTGTTCACGCACCTGCACGAGCTCGGCCTGCGATTCCATCTCGAGCGCCAGACCGGCGGCCTGTCGCGGGCGATCGAGCGCGGGATGAGGGGGATCGAGTTCACGCTGGCCTTCATGCTGTTCTCGATCATCCCGACCCTCCTCGAGGTCGTGGTCGTGTGCGGCGTCCTGTGGTCGCTCTACGATATCTGGTTCGCCTCCGTCACCTTCGTCACCATTTCGACCTACATCGCCTTCACGCTGACCATCACCGAATGGCGATTGCGCTTCCGGCGCGAGATGAACGCCCGCGACCAGGAGGCCAATACCCGGGCCATCGATTCCCTCCTCAACTTCGAGACCGTGAAGTATTTCGGCAACGAGGCCCACGAGTCCGCACGCTACGATCGCGCGATGGCGCGTTACGAGCGCGCCGCGGTGCGCAACAAGACATCGCTCTCGCTCCTCAACGTGGGACAGGCGGGGATCATCGCCCTCGGGCTCACCGCGGTGATGATCATGGCCGGCAACGGCGTGGTGGCGGGCACCATGACCCTCGGGGATTTCGTGCTGGTGATGACCTACCTGATGCAGCTCTACCTGCCCCTCGATTTTCTGGGCTACGTCTACCGCGAGATCAAGCAGTCGCTGACCGATCTCGAGGTCATGTTCAACCTCATGCACCTGCCGGCGGAGGTTGTGGACAAGGCCGGTGCGAAGCCGCTCGCGGTCCGCGGCGGCGAGATCGCCTTCGAGGACGTGCATTTCGGCTACCAGCCGGACCGGCCGATCCTCAAGGGGGTCGGGTTCACCGTGCCGGCGGGTCGGAAGGTGGCCATCGTCGGCCCTTCGGGGGCCGGGAAATCCACCATCTCGCGCCTCCTCTTCCGCTTCTACGACGTCGATTCCGGGCGCATCACCATCGACGGGCAGGACCTCCGGGACGTGACCCAGGCGAGCCTGCGCGCGGCCATCGGCATCGTTCCCCAGGACACGGTGCTGTTCAACGACACCATCCATTACAACATCGCCTATGGTTCCCCCGGGGCGCCCGACGCGGAGGTCGAGCGGGCAGCCAAGGTGGCGGCCATCCACGAATTCATCGTCTCCACGCCCCAGGGATACGAGACCCGGGTGGGCGAGCGCGGCCTCAAGCTCTCGGGGGGCGAGAAGCAGCGGGTCGCCATCGCCCGCACCATGCTCAAGGGGCCGGCCATCCTGATCTTCGACGAGGCCACCAGCGCGCTCGATTCGCAGACCGAGAAGGAGATCCAGGCGGCCCTGGGCCAGGTGTCGCGAAACCGTACCACGCTGGTGATCGCCCATCGCCTGTCCACGGTGGTCGACGCCGACGAGATCATCGTCCTCGAACACGGGCGCATCACCGAGCGCGGCACCCACGCGGCGCTCCTTGCCGCCGGCGGGCAGTACGCGGCGATGTGGGCGCGCCAGCAGGAGGCGGCGCAGCTCAAGCAGGCGCTGGCCCAGGACCTGGGCGAGGCGCTGGCGCGCGAGGAGCTGGCGAGCGAGGGCCTGACCGCGGAGAACCTCCGGAAGATGTGACGGGCCGCCCTCCCTCAGTAGGGCGTGTAGGACTTCTCCTCGGCGATGTCGGCGCCGAGGGCGTCGTTGATCCTGCGCTTGAGGGCCGCGCGCTCGTCGTTGGTGCGGTAGACGGCGCGGGCCAGCGATACGAAGACGGGGCCGAAATCGCCCTTGCGCTCGCAGTCGCGGATGTCGTCCTCGATGTCCCAGAGCTTGTCGTTCACGTCCTTCAGCTCGGCGCGCAGCTTCTCGACTACGTCATTCTCCGGGATCGCTTTCTCCGCCACCGCGGCCAACTCCTCCAGCTCGCGACGGATATTGACGAGCTTGGTCTCGTCGTCGATGTGCTCGGCCTTGATCTCGAGAATGGTGAGCCGGTCGATCATCTCGCCGGGCGAGATGCGAATGGTGATTGCCAGGGGGTTCGCCATGATGCTGGAGCTCTCGCGAGGAGCGCCTCCGAAAATTCCGGGAACACGCCCGTTCCCGCGCCGGCCCGCGATCGGCGGCGGCGTGACGGTGGGATAGCAGACCCGGTCGCCGCGCTCAAGCCCCAAGGATGCGGCCGTCACAGGATCTCGAGGACGCGCCCCGGGGGACGGCCGAGCACGGCCTTGCGCCCGTTCACGACGATGGGGCGCTCGATCAGGATGGGCTCGGCCAGCATCGCCTCGAGGATGGCGTCCTCCTTGGACGTCCGGGGGTCGATCCCGGCCTTGGCCATGGCCGCCTTCTCGCGCTTCCGCAGCAATTGGCCGGGGCGCATCCCCATCATCGCCAGCAATGCCCGCAGGCGCGCCCGGTCGGGCGGCATCTTGAGGTACTCGATGATGTTGGGCTCGATGCCGTGCTGGCGCAGGAGCGCCAGCGCCTTGCGCGAGGTCGCGCAGCGCGGGTTGTGATAGAGGTCGATGGCCATGGCTTCGACTCCTCCCTTCGTCTCGCCCGGTGCCGGCACCGTCAGCCGGTGCGGGCAATATAGGAGATGATCGGCCGCCGGCAAAACCCGGCGCGGGCGGGCAAAGAATGTGACAGGCGCCGACCCAGGCGTTAAGCTCCGGCCCCGTCGCGGAACCGCTACCAGAACCCACAGGCGCTGATCCCGGACCATGTTGCTCCTGACCGGCAAGTTGCGGCGCGCCCTCGGCGCCCTGGCCATCGGCGTCGTCGTCGCTCTCGGCCATGGCCCCGCCGGTGGCGAGGCGCGCGCCCAGGAAGACGCGCGGTCCCCGGCCGCGACCCGGGCACCGGTTGCGGCCGAGGGGCAGGCCGGGACACCGGCGAGCGTCGAGGAGCTGGAGGCCCTTTCCCGGACCCTCAGGGACGACGCGCAGCGCGAGAGGTTCCTCGCCACCCTCGACCGCCTGATCGCGGTCCGGAGGGCGCAGGCCGAGCCCGCCCAAGGGCAGGGGACGGGCCTCACCGACCGGATCGTCCACCGCGTATCCGGGCATATCGAGACCCTCAGCGACCGATTCGCCAAGGTGCTGTCGGTGATCCGGGACGCGCCTCGCCTGCTGCCCTGGGCCGAGGACCGGCTGTACGACGGCGCCGCGCGCGCCGACCTGATCGAGTTCATCTGGCGATTCATCGTCGTCGTCGGGCTCGGCATGCTGGCCCAGTACGTGTTCCGGCGCCTCACCGGGGCCTACCGGCGACGGCTCGAGCGGGACCCGGCCGGGGAATCGATCCTGGCCCGCATCGTCCGGTTCTCGGTGCGGGCGGTGATGCTCTACGCCAGCGCCCTGAGCTACGCGGCGGGCGCCTATGGGTCCTTCGCGGTGTTGCGCATGGAAGGCACCGCCGGCGATGTGATGCTGGTGGGCGCGGCCTCGTTCTTCGTGGCCAAGCTCGTCCTTGCCACCACCCGGATCGTGGTTGCCCCCGGCGTCGTCGGCCTCCGGCCCGTTCCCGTGAGCGACGAGACGGCGCAGTATCTCTACATCTGGGCGCGTCGCCTGGTGCGCATCTTCGTCTACGCCTTCTTCCTGCTGGAGGCGGCCTCGCTGGTCGGGCTGCCCGAGGCGGCCCACGACTCCCTCATGTACCTGCTGGGCCTCGCCCTTGCGGGGTTCCTCGTCGTGTTCGTGATGCAGAGCCGCCAGCCGGTGGCCGGCGCCATCCGCGGCGGCGAGGAGGGAGCCGTCACCGGGGGCTTGCGGGCACGGTTCGCGTCGAGCTGGCACCTGTTCGCCATCCTGTACATCGCGGCGGTCTATCTCGTCTGGATGTTCCGGGTGGAGGGCGGCTTCGCGCTGCTGACGATGGCCACCCTATGGACCGCGGTCATCATCGTCGTCGCCAAGCTGGTGATCCTCGGCGCCGGCCGCGGTATCGACCTCGTGTTCCGCATCGGGCCCGGCGTCGCCGCGCGCTATCCCGGCCTCGAGGCGCGCGCCAACCGCTACCTCCCCGTGTTCAAGGGCGTGATCCGCTGGGTCATCTACGTCGTCGCGCTGTTCATCGCGCTCGACGTCTGGGGCGTGAACACTCTGGGCTGGCTGGCTTCGCCCCAGGGCGCGGCCCTCCTCCAGCGGGCCGTGACCATCGCCCTGATCCTGATCGTCGCCCTTGTTGCGTGGGAGGCGGTGAACCTGATGATCGGCCGGTATCTCGACCGGCTCGCCGCCGGCGGAACCGGTACGGCCAGGGCGCGGACGCTGCTGCCGCTCCTGCGCACCACGGCGCTCATCGTGATCGCGGTGCTGGTGACGCTCGTCGTTCTCTCGGAGCTCGGCGTCAACATCGCCCCGCTGCTCGCGGGGGCGGGCGTGGTCGGCCTCGCTATCGGCTTCGGTTCCCAGAAACTGGTGCAGGACGTGATCACCGGCCTGTTCATCCTGATCGAGGACACCCTCGCCGTGGGGGACGTGGTGGAGTTCGATGCCAGCCACGCGGGGATCGTCGAGGCCATCTCCGTCCGGACGGTGCGCCTCAGGGACCTCTCGGGCAGCGTTCACACGCTGCCGTTCTCCGAGGTCAAGACCATCCTCAACATGACCAAGGGCTTCGGGTTCTACCTGATGGAGGTGGGCGTCGCCTACCGCGAGAACGTGGACCACGTCATGCAGGTGCTGCACGAGATCGGCGAGGAGATGCGGGCGGATCCGGAATATGGCGCGCTGATCACCGAACCGCTGGAGATCCTTGGCCTCGACAAGTTCGGCGATTCCGCCGTCGTCATCAAGGCGCGCCTCAGGGTGGTGCCGCCGATCAAGAAGTGGTTCGTGGGCCGCGAGTTCAACCGCCGCATGAAGGCGCGCTTCGACGCCGAGGGCATCGAGATACCGTTCCCGCACCAGACCCTCTATTTCGGCGAGGACAAGTCCGGGATGGCGCCGCCGGCACGGGTCGTCGTGACCGGGGCCGCGGCGCCCTCGGCGGCGGCCGGAGGCGAGCCTCCGCCGTCGATCCCCAAATCCACCGCGCCCGGGGACTGACCGGAGCGTCCGTCCTCGGCACGGCTCAGGACGGCTCGCCGTCCCCGTCGATGATCGCCTTGGCCACGGCATAGGGGAATCCCGCCCGCGCGAGGGCGGCGAGGTCGCGCTCGCGCTGCCCGGGCCCGTGTCCGGTCCGCCGCCACGGGCCCAGGCGCCGCCGGCGCGCGTAGGCCCGGCCGGCGGCGAGATCGAGTTCTTGCCGTTCGCCGCGGCCGGTCCCGGCGGACTCCGCCAGCGCGCCGATGGCCGCCTCGATGTCTTCATCACCCACGCCCTTCGCCCTCAGCTTGGCGGCGATGGCGCGGAGCGGGGTGCCGCGCCGGTGCAGGCTGTGGGCCCGGGCGGCGGCGTAGGCGGCGTCGTCAAGGAGCCCCGTGTCGCGGAATCGGGCGATGAGCGCGCGCACCGCGCGCGTGCCCTCGGCCGCATCCGTCCCATGATGGTGGGCGGAGCGCGTCACCCGCCCCATGAGCACGCGCTCGAGGCTTGGGCCCGTGGCCGCGAAGCGGGCGAGGTACCAGACCGCCACCCGCTCGAGGTATGCGGGCGTCGCCGCGGGCGGAACGCGCCTGCGGCGGCGACGCCGCGTTTCCCCGGGGGCGGTTCCCTCCTTGTCGCTCATGGCGGAACAATCGCAGGATCGCGGGGATCTGTCATCCCGCCGGGGACCGCTCGGTGGCCGTCGCCGGAGGCCGCGGCCCGGAGCCGCGGCGACTTCCCGCTCACGTCGCGCCCGCCGCGCGTGTATGATTCCCGTCCATGATCGGCGAACATCGGATCGCCGCGACCGCAGCGGGCCTGCTCATCGTGGTCGCGGCGTTGCTGGCGTGGCAGCTTCGCTTCGTGCAGGATGACGCCTTCATCCTGTTTCGCTACGCCCAGAACCTGGTCGACGGTCGCGGCCTCGTCTGGAATCCCGGAGAGTACGTCCAGGGCTACACCAGCCTCGCCTGGGTGCTGATCGTCGCCGCCGGCCTGTGGGCCGGCTTCGAGCCGGTGGCATGGTCCCAGGCCGTCTCGCTGTGCGCCGGCACGGCGACCATGGCGGTGTCCTATGCGCTGTTCCGGCGCTTCCTCGCGCCCACGCCGGCGCTGGCGGCGCTCACGATCCTCGCCACCAACTACACCTTCCTGGCCTATTTCAGCGGCGGGCTGGAGACCCAGGCGCAGGCCCTCTTCGTCGCCCTCGGGGCGCTGGTGGCGCTTCGGTACGCCGGCGCGCCGACGGCGGCCTGGGGGGTCGCGGTCTCGGTGGTATGGGGCCTCGCCCTGCTGACGCGTCTCGATTCGGCGATCTTTGCCGCGGTCTTCGGGACCTATGCCCTGTGGCATGCCCGCGGCTGGCGCGATGCCGCGGCCCTCCTGCTTCCCGGGGCCGCCATGCTGGCGGGGCAACTGGGCTGGGCCTGGTTCTATTACGGCGAGCCGCTGCCCAATACGTTCGAGGTCAAGGCCACCCATTTCAGCATCGGCCGCGCGCTGCTCGGTCTGCGCTTCGCCGCCCTGTTCACCCAGGCCTACCTGATCCTGTGGGTGGCGGCGTTCGCCGTCCTCCGCCTGCGCTCGCTTCCCGGCAGCGGGCGGGCCATGGCCGCGGCGGCGCTGCTGTGGGTCGTCTATATCGTCTATCTCGGCGGCGGGTTCATGGAGTTTCGCCTCTTCGTCCCGGTGATGCCGTTCCTCGCCGTCCTCGCGGTCGTCGCCCTGGGCCACAGCCGGTGGCTGCTGGCCGCCGCGGTGGCGGTCTTCACGGTGGCCTCGACCCTGCACGCGGCGACCTTCGCCTACCGCCAGGGTCATGGGATCGATTCGGTCCCCGCCCTCAATTCCTACGTCCGCGGCCGCGGCGTGAACTGGACCGGTGTCGGCCAAGCGCTGGGTTCCGTGTTCCCCCCGGCCACGGAGAAACCGACCATCGCCACGACCGCGGCCGGGGCCATCCCCTTCTATTCCGGCCTGCCGACCATCGACCAGTACGGGCTGAACGATCGCTGGATCGCGCGGAACGCGCCGCAAGTGGGGGCGCGGCCCGGGCACGGGCGACCCGCGCCGCTCGCCTATCTGGAACGGCGGGGCGTCAACCTCGTCCTCGGCCATCCGCGCCTGATGCGCGCGGATGCGCTCGCCATCGAGCACACGCCCCAATGGTTCCATGTCTTCCCGGACGAGGAGAGCAGACCGCGCACCGAGGCGGTGGTCGCGCGGGCGCCGGTCGTCCTGCTGCCGGTGGGCGAGGGCTACGTGCTGCCGATGCTCTATCTCACGCCGCACCCTGCGGTGGCGCGGGCCATCGCCGAGGGGCGCATCCATGTCGCGCGGCCGGGGAATTGAGGCCGGGGCGGTTCCCGGCACCCCCGGAAGGGCCCCTCCGCGGCCCCGGTCCGCTCGTTGACAGGCACCCCAACTCCATGGATACTCCGGGCTTTTTCCGCACACCCCTCGGCGCCTCGGGGCCGGTCGGGGCCCGTGGCCGCCGTCCGGGGGTGTAGGAGAGGATTCGTGATTTCCGCAGTGATGCCCACCTACGGGCGGGCCGACATCGCCTTCGATCGCGGGGAAGGGCCGTATCTCTTCACCGCGGCCGGCGAGCGCTACCTCGACTTCACCGCGGGGATCGGCGTCAACGCCCTCGGCCATGCCCACCCCCATCTGGTGGCGGCGCTCGCCGCCCAGGGGGGGAAGCTGTGGCATACCTCGAACCTGTTCCGCATCCCCGCCCAGGAGCGGGTGGCCGAGCGCCTCGTCGCCGCCACCTTCGCCGACACCGCGTTCTTCTGCAATTCCGGCGCCGAGGCGGTGGAATGCGGCATCAAGGCCGTGCGCAGCTCCTTCGACGCCGCCGGCGAACCGGACCGCTACCGCGTCATCTGCGCCAACCAGGCCTTCCACGGCCGCACGCTGGCCACCATCTCGGCCGGCGGGCAGGACAAGCTGCTCAACGGATTCGGGCCCGCCGTGGACGGCTTCGACCACGTCGCCTTCGGCAACCTCAACGAGACCCGGGCCGCGATCACCGACGCCACGGCCGCGATCCTCGTCGAGCCCATCCAGGGCGAGGGGGGAATCCGTCTGGCCGAGGCCGACTATCTTCGGGGCCTCAGGGAGATCGCCGACGAGTACGGCCTCCTGCTGTTCCTCGACGAGGTCCAGTGCGGCATGGGCCGGACCGGCAGGCTGTTCGCCCATGAATGGGCGGGAATCGCGCCCGACGTGATGGCGGTGGCCAAGGGCATCGGCGGCGGCTTCCCCGTCGGCGTCTGCCTCGCCACCGAGCGCGCCGCCAAGGGCATGGTCCAGGGCACCCACGGCTCCACCTATGGCGGCAACCCGCTGGCCATGGCGGTCGCCGACGCCGTGCTGGACGTGGTCCTGGCCGACGGGTTCCTCGATCATGTGCAGGACATGGGCGGGATACTGCTCGACCGCCTCGAAGCGCTGGTGGCGCGGCACCCGAAGGTGCTGAAGGAGGTACGGGGCCGGGGGCTGATGATCGGCCTGCGGTGCCGGGAGGATCCCAAGCCCCTGATCCGCGCCCTGAGGGACGATCATCTGCTGGTGGTCGGCGCCGGCGACAACGTCATCCGTCTGCTCCCGCCCCTGATCGTCGAGGAGCGTCACGTCGCCGAGGCCCTCGCGATCCTGGAGCAGGCCTGCGCCCGAATGGGAAGGAATGATGACCGTCGCCAATGACCCATCGTCCGGGGCCGGATCTGCCCAAGGCACCGCCGGGCCGCGGCATTTCCTCGACCTCGACCGGCTGCCGGGCGAGACGCTCCGCGACATGCTCGCCCTGGCAGGCCGCTACAAGGCGGGCGAGGCCGCTCCCGGCGGCATCCGACCGGCCGAGGGCAAGACCCTGGCCCTGGTGTTCGAGAAGCCGTCCACCCGCACCCGCGTCTCGTTCGAGGTCGGCATGGCGCAGATGGGCGGGCGCGTCACCGTCCTCAACGCCCTGGAGACGCAGCTCGGGCGCGGCGAGACCGTCGCCGACACCGCGCGGGTCCTCTCGCGCTACGTCGACGCCATCATGCTGCGGACGGTGCGCGAGGCCAATCTCCTGGAGATGGCCGAGCATGCCGGCGTTCCCGTGATCAACGGCCTCACCGACCGCAGCCATCCCTGCCAGGTGATGGCCGACGTCATGACCTTCGAGGAGATCAAGGGCCCCATCTCGGGACGGCTCGTCGCCTGGGTCGGCGACGGCAACAACGTGTGCGCGTCCTGGATTCACGGCGCGGCGCGATTCGGGTACCGCTTGCGCATCGCATCCCCCAAGGGGTTCGCGCCCGCGGCCGGCCTCGTCGCGCGCGCGCGGGCGGATAGCGGGGAGATCGAGCTCGTGACGGCGCCCGACCGCGCGGTAGCCGGCGCCGACTGCGTGGTCACCGATACCTGGCTGTCCATGAGCAACGGCGCCGATGGCGGAGCCGAGCGCGAGCGGCGGGTCCGCGCGCTCGCGCCCTACCGGGTGGACGAGGCGCTGATGGCCAGGGCGGCGGCGGATGCCATCTTCATGCATTGCCTGCCGGCCTCCCGCGAGCGCGAGGTCAGCGCCGGGGTCATCGACGGCCCCCGCTCGGCCGTCTGGGACGAGGCGGAGAACCGGCTGCACGCCCAGAAAGGCATCCTCCACTGGTGCCTGGCCGGCGCCGGGGCCTGAGCGCGGTCATGGCCGCGTCCGCCTCGGTGGCCGACGACCTGGTCCAACCCTTCCGGGTCGAGCGGGCGGGGTTGCGGGGCCGCTTCGTGCGGCTCGGCCCCCTTCTCACCGAGGTCCTCAATCGCCACGACTATCCGGAGCCGGTCGCCGAGCTGCTGGGCGAGGTGATGGCCCTGACCGCGCTCCTGGGCAGCGCCCTCAAGTTCGACGGCGTGTTCACCCTGCAGACCAGCGGCAAGGGACCCGTGGCCATCCTCGTCGCCGACATGACCAGCGATGGCGCCCTGCGCGGCTACGCCCAGTTCGATCCCGGCCGCGTCGCCGAGGTCGGCGAGGGCGACTCCGGTCCGGTGCCGTCGCTGCTGGGACCCGGACATCTGGCCTTCACCGTCGATCAGGGCTCCGTCAACGACCGGTACCAAGGCATCGTCGAGCTCACGGGGGCCACCCTTGCCGACTGCATCCACCATTACTTCCGCCAGTCGGAACAGATCGATGCCGCCCTCAAGGTCGCGGTCGCCAGGGACGAGGCCGCTGAAGGCGGGACCCGGTGGCACGCCGGCGCCATCATGGTCCAGCGGCTGCCCGCCGAGGCCGCCAGCGCCGGGCCCGCCGCCGAGGACGAGGACGACTGGCGCGAGGCGGTGGCGCTGATGGGCAGCGCCACCCCCGAGGAGCTGACGGATCCGTGCCTGCCGCCGGACCGGCTGCTCTATCGCCTGTTCCACGAGCCCGGGGTCCGGGCGTACGCGCCGCAGGGCTTGAGCCCGGGATGCCGGTGCTCGCGCCGCCGCGTCGCGCGCACCCTCGCGGCCTTCCCCAGGGCCGAGGTGATGGCGCTGATGGAGGAGGGCGTGGTCTCCGTGCGCTGCGAGTTCTGCGGCGAATCTTATGTCTTCGACGAGGCCGCGCTGAGGGCCCTGTTCGAGGATTCCGGGGCGCCGGGCCGGCCTCGGCCTTGAAAACCTCTCCGTGGAACGGCACACTCGGCGCATCCCGGCCGGGCCCGGGGAGGCCGCTGCCATGGGTATTTCGATGATCCGTACCGTTCGCGCCCTCGTGGGGATCGTCGCCGCGTCCTTCGTCGCCGCCTGCGCGGCGACGCCCGCGCCCGAGCCCCATCCCGATCTGACCTACGGGCATCTCGCGCCCATCCACCTCAATGCCGCCAGCATCGACATCCAGACGCGCTACATTCCGCCGCTCCGGGCGCCCAACGTCGAGCATCGCGCCCCCGTGCCCCCCTATGTCGCCATCCGCCGCTGGGGGGAGGCCCGCCTCAAGACCCGGGGGACCACCAACAACCAGGCGCGGCTCGTGATCCTCGATGCGTCCATCAAGGAAGCCCCCCTCGCCACCAAGGGCGGCCTCAAGGGCGCCTTCGTGCGCGAGCAGGCGGCGCGTTACGACGGCCGCCTCGCGGTTTTGCTGGAGATCCGCGATCCCGGCGGCCGCCAGCTCGCGTTCGTCACCGCGCGCGCGGAGCGCTCCGCCACCGTTCCCGAGGGCGCTCCCATCGCCCAGCGCGAGCGCGTGTGGCTGGCCCTGACCGAGGACATGATGCGGGACCTC
>DASWKZ010000170.1:0-1652 GCA_036396355.1 Alphaproteobacteria bacterium | reverse complement strand
CCCATGTCGCCGAAACCCATCTCCGCCGAGATCTACACCGCGAGTCACAGGATCCTCTGCCGCCTCAATCCCGGTCCCACCGGTCTGTTCAGCTATTTGAGCATTCCCACCGAGTCGACGGTGGAGGTGGAGGGCGCCCATCTGACGCGCCTGCACCAGCCGGCCCGCATGGTGGCGCGCTACCCCACGCTGTGGCTGGCTAAACGCGAGGTCGTGGCGGTGCTGTTGAGCGGCCGCGGCGAGCTTGGGCCGACCGCCGGCGCGCGCGGCGGATACCTCACCACCGTGCCCCACCGAGTGCACATCATGTTGGGCGGTTACGAGCTGCGGGGGATGGTGGAGACGAGCGGGAAATTCGATTTCGACTCGCTGATGTTCGAGGGGACCAATATCTTCATCCCGCTGTACGACGCGGAGCTCACCGCGATCCTGTTCCCGAACGTCCGCGCCGCCTCCCCGGCCCTTCTCTTCAACCGGGAGATGGTCGAGGCCATCGGGCTGCCCCCCAAGGACGAGGCCCGCCCCGAGGGCGAGTAGGGGCTCCGGGAGCCATCGGTGGAGGCCTCGGAGCGGAAGGTCGAACGAACGAGGCTCCCGGAGCCGTTATGGCTCCCGGATCCGATGCAGCCTCTCCGCCTCCTCGATCGCCTGCGTTAACTCCCGCGTAAGCCGATCCAGAATCGAGGCCCGCGGTTCATCCCGGTCTGGGGTGAAGGCCGGCCGGGCCACGACCGTGATGCGGCTGAAAGGGAGGGGCACCGAGTAGCGATCCCATCGCCGCAGGCGGTAGCAGGTTCCCGTGTACGCGCCCACGGGGAGGAGCTGGGCGGAGGCGTGCGCCGCGATGAACGCCACGCCGTCCTTGGGAATCCGGACGGGGCCATACGGCCCGTCCGGGTTGATGTAGGCCACATCGCCTGGACCAAGGGAGCGGATCAATGCCAGCATGGTCCGGGCGGCGGCGAAGCTCTGCTCCTTCATCGAAATCTTGTACGGCCGGAATCCGAGGAGGCGCCCGCCTGTGTCCAAGGCGGCGCCGCGTTCGTCGTCGGGGATGACGAACTGGAGACGGGCCGCGCCGAGCCTCCGCCGCATGAGCCCTACCAGCAAGTGGGTTTGGCCGTGCCAGGCCGCCACCAGGACCGGGCGATCGGCGCGCAGAGCGGCCAAGTTCTCTTGCCCATGGATGCGGTAGCGCGAGGTGTATATAGCGGCGAATAGGCTGGCGGCCAGGCCCACGCCTTCCAAGCGATGGAAGTGCTCAAACACAGAGGCTCACGGCGGCCGGCGGGGGAGGCCCGCTGCCCGGATCACAGGAAACGAAGGCCGGCCCGGATCAACCCGAACGTGATGTACCCCGCGGCCAGCGTCAGGCCCACCAGCTGGACACTGAAGAAGAGCGAGACGGTCACGGCGGCGCCCAGCAGCGCGAGGTTCAGCCACCGGTTGAAGAGCACGACCCGCAGTTCCGGGAACCGGACGCGGCTGGTCATCAGGATGGCCCCGGCGCCCAGGATGACGGCAAACGCCCAATCGGGGAATAGCCCTCCCTGATACACGCGATCGGTCAGCACGCTGAGCGTCACCAACGCGCCGGAGGTGGAGATGGTCAGGCCGATCGTCTCGCGGTCTTTCCCGTCGTGGGCCAGCAG
>DASWKZ010000169.1:0-5133 GCA_036396355.1 Alphaproteobacteria bacterium | reverse complement strand
CGACCGCCCCGCCGTCGCCATCATCAAGCACGCCAACCCCTGCGGGGTGGCCCTGGGGACCGACCTGCCCACGGCCTATCTGCGGGCGCTCGCCTGCGACCCGGTCTCCGCCTTCGGCGGCATCGTCGCCGCCAACCGCCGACTCGACGCCGCCACCGCCGAGGAGATCGCCAAGCTGTTCGTCGAAGTTGCGATCGCACCCGAGATCGCCCCCGAGGCGCGCGCGGTGCTGGCCCGCCGGAAGAACCTCCGCGTGCTGGAGGCCGGCGGCCTCGCCGACCCGGCGGCCGAGGCCATGACGCTCCGCTCGCTGGCGGGCGGGTTCCTGCTTCAGACCCGCGATCGTGGCCGCGTGAACGCGGACGCCCTCGAGGTGGTGACCCGGCGCCAGCCGACGGAGGCCCAGATCCGCGACATGCTGTTCGCGTTCACCGTGTGCAAGCACGTCAAATCCAACGCCATCGTCTATGCCAGGGACGGCGCCACCGTCGGCATCGGGGCCGGGCAGATGAGCCGGGTCGATTCCTCCCGCATGGCCGCGTGGAAGGCGGCCGAGGGGGCGCGCGCCGCGGGCGAGGCCGAGAGCCGCGCCCGGGGATCGGTGGTGGCGTCGGACGCCTTCTTCCCGTTCGCCGACGGGCTGTTGGCCGCCGCCGAGGCCGGGGCCGAGGCGGTGATCCAGCCCGGCGGCTCGATCCGGGACGAGGAGGTCATCGCCGCCACCGACGACGCCGGGCTCGCCATGGTGTTCACCGGCATGCGCCACTTCCGCCACTGAGACCGGGGAGGAACCGCAGCGGCCTCAGCGCGGCGGCGGGGACGTGCCGTCGCGGCCCGGCTCCGGCAGCGGCCACAGGATTACCAGCCCGACCACGAAGAACACGAGAACCGTCGCCATGCCCCAACGCTGGGAGCCGGCGGCGAGGGTGACCCAGCCGAGGATGGCCGGCCCCAGGAACGCGGTGGCCTTGCCGGAAAGGGCGTAGAGGCCGAACATCTCCGTGCGCAGCTGGGGCGGCGCCATGCGCGCCATCAGCGACCGGCTGGCCGCCTGGGCCGGCCCGAAGAAGATGCCGAGCACCACGCCCAGGGCCCAGAACACCGTCTTGGACTCGGTGAGGAGGATGGCACCGCCGGTCACGGTCAGCCCGACGAGGGCGATGACGACCGTGCGCTTGGCGCCGATGAGATCGTCGATCCAGGCGAACGCCGCCGCGCCGGCGCCGGCGGTGAGGTTCAACGCGATCCCGAACAGGATCACCTCCTCCACGTCCATGGCGAAGGTGCCGGCGGCGTAGACGCCGCCGAAGGCGAACAGCGTGTTCAACCCGTCGGTGTAGATCATGCGCCCGATGAGGAACCGCAGGATGGGGCGATACGACCCGATCCCGCGAAGAGTCGCGGCGAATTGGGCGATGCCCTCGCGCACCGCCCGCCCGGCGCCGAGGCGGGTCCGCGGCCGGTCGGGCACCCACAGGAACAGCGGCAGGGCGAAGACCGCATACCAGGCGGCCGCGATCGGACCCGCCACCCGCACGTGCTCGGCGGCGTCCTTGTCGAGGTTGAACACCGCCGGCTCGGCCTGGACGAAGCCCAGGAACACGATGAGGAGGCACACCAGCCCCCCGGCGTAGCCGAGCCCCCAGCCCCAGCCCGAGAGGCGGCCCAGGCGATGGGCCGGCGCCAGCTCCGGCAGCATGGCGTTGTAGAAGACGATGGCGAGCTCGAAGGCGAAATTGGCGATGGCCAGCAGGACCAGCCCGAGCAGGGCGAAGGACGGGTCTGGGCGCACCCACCACAGGGCGGCGGTCCCCGCCACGCAGAGGGCGGTGAAGGCGGCGAGCCACGGCTTGCGCGCGCCGCCGCGGTCGGCGATGGCGCCCAGCACCGGGCTCGCCGCGGCGATGGCCAGCGCCGAGGCGGTGACCGCCGTGCCCCAGGCCGCCGTCCCGGATATGGGATCGGCGGCGACGGCGCGGGTGAAATAGGCGGCGAAGACGAAGGTGAGGATGACCGCCGGGAAGGACGAGTTGGCCCAGTCGAAGACGCACCAGGCGGCGCGGGCGCGCCAGCCGACGTCGGGAGCGGGCGGGGCCGCCACGCGACCTAGCCCGCGACCAGCCGCCGCAGCTGGCGGACCGCGACCGCCAGCATGGCGATGTCGACCGACCCCGCCGCCTGCAGATCGGCGATGACCTGTGCGGTGCGTGCCACCTCTGCCTTCCGCCCGCCGGCCCAGGCCATGACGGGGTCCTCGGCCGCCCGCGATTTGTCCGAGGCGGCAAGGACGCCGGTCACGAGGTCGTGCTGGAGCGTGTAGAGCTCGTCCACCATGGCCATCACCGCCTGGCGCTGCCACGGCGTCTGGGCCTCGAATCGGCGGGCGGCGGCCCGCAGCCAGTCGAAGCCGAAGCGGTCGCCGATCCCGAAATACGTCCGCGCCATGGCCGGCACGGCGCGGGCATCGGCGTCGGCGACGGAAACGATGTCGGGCGCCACCCTGATGAGCGGAAGGCCGGCCAAGCGGCGCGCCAGCGCTACCGGCATGCCCGCCTTGGTGAAGCGCTCACGCCGCTCGGTCAGGCGTGCCTGATCCGCCTCGGCCACCACCTCGGGCAAGGCCTTCTCGAGCGCTTCGATGCCGGGACGGAAGCAATCGACGTTGGCGGCGATGTCGAGGGGATGATCGCCGTGGTCGAGGAACCACGGCACCGCCCGCTCCATGAGCCGCTTGACCTCGCACAGGGACTCGGTCTGCAGCGCGGCCTCGACCTTGTTGTCGAGGGCCTCGATCCCGTCCCACAGGGGCTCGCAGGCGAATGCGTCGCGGACGATGGCGAAGGCACGCGCGATCGCCGGCGCGCCCAGGCCGGAGCGTTCCTTGAGATCGTTGACGAAGGTGAAGCCGGCGCGATTGACCAGCTGGTTGGTGATGGCGGTGACGATGATCTCGCGCCGCAGGCGGTGTCGGCAGACGGCGCCGGCATGGGCCTCGCGGATGGGCGTCGGGAAATAGGCGAGGAGATCCTTCTCCAGGAGCTTCTCGTCGGGAAGGTCGGAGTCCAGCAGCTCGTCGTTGAGCGCCAGCTTGGCGTGGGCAAGCAGGACCGCCATCTCCGGCCGCGTCAGGCCGAGGCGGGCGGCGGCGAGCTCCTGGATATGCTCCTCGTCGGGAAGCCCGTCGACGGTCCGATTGATTCGGCCCGCGCGTTCCAGGGCCCGGATCAGGCGCTGGGCATTGGGCAGGCGCTCGGCGGCCTCGGCCTCCGCCACCGACAGCGCCTCGGTCTGCAGGTAGTTGTCGCGCAGCACCAGCCGCGCCACCTCCTCGGTCATGTGGGCGAGCAACTTGTCGCGCGCCTCCATGGTGAGCTTGCGCGCAGCGACCAGTTGCCCCAGCAGGATCTTGATGTTGACCTCGTGGTCGGAGCAATCGACGCCGGCGGAGTTGTCGACCGCGTCGGTGTTGATGCACCCGCCCGCCCGCGCGTATTCCACGCGGCCCGCCTGGGTCACCGCGAGATTGGCGCCCTCGCCCACCACCTTGCAGCGCAGCGCGCGGCCATCGACCCGGACCGCATCGTTGGCGCGGTCGCCGACCTCGGCGTGGCTTTCCTTCGAGGACTTGACGAAAGTGCCGATGCCGCCGAACCACAGCAGGTCCGCCGCCGCCGTCAGGATGCGGCGGATCAGCTCGTCGGGGGGCATCGCCGTCTGAGAAATCCCGAGCAGGGCGCGCGCCTGCGGCGACAGGGGAACCGATTTGGCGCTGCGCTCGAACACGCCGCCGCCCTTGGAGATGAGCTTCCTGTCGAAGTCCATCCAGGTCGAGCGGGGCTTCCGGAACAGGCGGCGGCGCTCTTTGAGGCTTCGCGCCGGATCGGGGTCGGGATCGAGGAAGACGTGCATATGGTTGAAGGCGGCGACCAGGCGGATATGGCGCGAGAGCAGCATGCCGTTGCCGAACACGTCGCCCGCCATGTCGCCGACGCCGATGACGGTGAAATCATCCCCCTGGATGTCGCGGCCCATCTCGCGGAAGTGGCGCTTCACCGATTCCCAGGCGCCGCGCGCGGTGATCCCCATCCGCTTGTGGTCGTAGCCGACCGAGCCCCCGGAGGCGAAGGCGTCGTCGAGCCAGAAGCCGTATTCGCGCGCAATGGCGTTGGCGATGTCGGAGAAGGTGGCGGTGCCCTTGTCGGCGGCGACCACGAGGTAGGGATCGTCGCCGTCGTGGCGCACCCCCGCCTTGGGCGGGATGACGCGGTCGCCCGAGCGGTTGTCGGTGATGTCGAGAAGACCGCGCATCAGGGTTTCGTAGCACGCGACCCCTTCGGCCCTGAGCGCCTCGCGTCCGCCCTCGGCCGGCGGCCGGCGCAGCACGAACCCGCCCTTGGCGCCGACCGGCACGATCACCGGATTCTTGACCATCTGGGCCTTCATCAGGCCGAGAATCTCGGTGCGGAAGTCCTCTCGCCGGTCCGACCAGCGAATCCCGCCCCGCGCCACCGGACCGCCGCGCAAGTGGATGCCCTCCATGCGCGGTGAATGGACGAAGATTTCCCGCCACGGCCGCGGCAGCGGAAGGTCCTCGATCTCGCCGCTGTCGAGCTTGAGCGAGAGGTGGGCCTTGGGGGCGCCGTCGGCGTCCGTCTGGTGGTAGTTGGTGCGCAGGGTGGCCAGCACCAGGTTGAGGAATCGGCGGAGGATGCGGTCCTCGTCGAGGTTGCGGACGCGGTCGACCGCCTCCTCGTAGCGGACCTTGAGGGTCACCGCCCGCGATTCCGCCCGGGTGCGGTTCCCGGGATCGAACTTCGCCGCGAACAGGTCCACCAGCATGCGGGCGAAGCCGGGGTTCCGGACGAAGGTCTCGATCATGTAGTCCTGGCTGAACGGCACGCGGGCCTGGCGCAGGTATCTCGAATAGGCGCGGATCAGCATGACCTCCCGCCAGGCGAGGCCCTCGCCCAGCACCAGCTGGTTGAAGCCGTCGTCATCGGCGGCGCCGGCGCGGACCCGGTCGAAGGCCTCCTCGAATAGTTCCTTCAGGCGGGGAAACTCGGCGGCCGCCTTGCCCGTCGCATGCCGCCGGACCAGGCCGAAATCGTGAATCCAGACGGGCTTCGCCCCCCG